>NZ_JAPDCG010000001.1:604683-895954 GCF_027705845.1 Aeromonas sp. S41-2
CGCGGCCTGTATCAGGCCCTGTCCAGCAGAGCCCGCACCGCTGCGACTTTGGCGCCGTCGGTGATATTGACCCGGCCATCGTCCGAGGTGCCCATGTTGACGCTATAGAGACACCATGCCGCTGTGCGGCCCGTATCAGGCCCTGTCCAGCAGAGCCCGAACCGCCGCCACCTTGGCGCCGTCGGTGATATTGACCCGGCCATCGTCCGAGGTGCCCATGTTGACGCCATGGGGCACCATGCCGCCGCGCCAGCCCATGCCGGACATGTGCACCTCGTTCACCCCGGTGAACTCCACTATGGTGCGCACATTGTCGGCATTGACCCCGGCACCCGGCATCAGGCTGGCCCGTCCCGCCAGCGCCTGCTGCATCGCCTGCAGGGTTTCCAGCCCCGCCAGCGCGGTCGGCGCGTGGCCCGAGCTCAGAATGCGCTCGCAGCCGGCGGCGACTATGGTCTCCAAGTCGAGGCGCCAGTCGGAGGAGAGGTCGATGGCACGGTGGAAGGTAACGCCAAGAGGCCCTGCCGCCTCCACCAGCTGGGTGAGTTTGGCGGCAGGCACCCGTCCCTGCTCGTCCAGCAGACCGACCACTACCCCTTGCAGGCCGGCGGCGCGGGCCGCCGTGATATCCTGCAGCATCATCTCGAACTCCCCGTCGCCAAAGCAGAAGTCGCCGGCCCGGGGCCGGATCATGGCGTAGACGGGAACGGTGGCATGGCGCGCCGCCAGCTGCATGAAGCCATAGGAGGGGGTCAGGCCGCCCAGCCCCAGCGCAGAGCAGAGCTCGATGCGATTCGCGCCAGCCTCCTGGGCGGTAAACAGGGATTCCAGATTGTCGATACAGATTTCAAGAGAGGTCATGATGGACTCCTTTATTGGGGAGATCAGACCCCGGATCTGATCTCATAAATTGAGCAAGGCGGCCCCGCGCACCCCGCCGGCGCCGCCGAAGCGGGCCTCGCGGATCTCGGGCAGGGCGACCCCGGGCAGCAGATGGCCGGGCAGGCGCAGCGGCAGCTGTTCGTAGAGCGCAGGCAGACCGCTCAGACCGCCCCCCAGCACCACCACGTCGGGGTCGACCACCGAGATGGCGGTGGCAAGCCCGGCAGCCATGATTTCGAGCCAGCAGTCGACCGTGGCCACCGCATGGGGTTCGTGCGCCTCGAAGCGCCCCACTATCTGGTGGCCGCTGGCACGCTGGCCGTGGAAGTGATGGTAGAGCCGCTCCAGCCCGGTGCCGGAGGCATAGGTTTCAAAACAGACCAGACGGCCGCAGCCGCAACGGGGACGAGGCAGGTCGGGGTACTTCATCAGCATGGTGGCCGGCAGCGGGTAGTGGCCTATCTCCCCTGCCAGCCAGTTACGGCCCTGGATCAGCTTGCCCGCCAGATAGACGGCGCCACCGATGCCGGTGCCGATGGTGACGCCGAGGGCGCTGTCGGCCCCTGCCGCCGCCCCCTGATGTACCTCGGACCAAAGGAAGCAGTTGGCATCGTTGTCCACCTTGACCGGGCGCTCCAGCAGTTCGGCCAGATCGGCGCCCAGGTGGCGGCCATTGATGGAGGGCAGATTGGCCGCCACTATGCTGTGGTCGTGCCGGTTGAGAATGCCGGGAAAGCCGATGCCCACCGCACCACGGGCGCCGAAACGGGCATCCGCCTGTTCGACCCGCGCGCGGATCAGCTGCTGCAGCCCTTCGTAATCATTGCCGGGAGTGCTCATGCGCTCCTCGTGACAAAGATTCAAGGCGCCGTCATACACAGCGAACGCTATCTTGGTGCCACCAATATCAAAGCCGTAATACATGCCACACTCCCTTGTCGATGAGTCGCCTCACCTCAGCCTGCCCAGAGGGGGACATTGTATTAATTCGCAAAAAAAATAAAGTGACCAGAGGCGAAAAACGGGAGAGAGATCAAAGCAAACGAAACATTTGTCGCTGCAGGCAGGGCTGGCCGAGGCTCATCAGGGTGCGCTCCTGACCATCGAACATGAAGCCGCGGCGCAGGTAGAACCCCTCGCCGATGTGGTTGCCATCGAGCAGCCACAATCTGACGCCTTCACAGCCGGCGCGCCGCATCTGCATCGCCACCGCCTGCCACAGCCGCTTGCCGTGGCCCTGGCGCCAGTGGTCGGGGTGCAGGTAAAAGGCGCGGATCCAGGCGGTGGGGTACTCCCCCGTCGTCTCCGGCTGCCAGTAGAGCAGGCCGATGACCACCTCGTCCTGGCACAGCAGCATGGGCCTTGGGCCCGCTTCCGCCAGCCGGCGCTGCCAGATCTGCAGATGCTCGGTGACCGCCAGCTGGGCCAGCATGTCGGCACCGAGCACGCCGCCGTATGCGGCGAGCCAGCTGGCCCGCTGCATCACCGTCATGGCTGCGGCGTCATCGGGCCGCGCCATGCGCAGGCTTATGCCTTGCATTGGGGTACCAGCCCGGAGGCTCGGGCCTGCTCGTAGAGCGGCACGGCTTCAGCCTGCTGGGCCTGCAGCTCGGCGATCCGGTTCTCGTTGCTGGGGTGGGTGGAGAGCAGCTGGGGCGGCGCATTGCCACCCGCGGCCGCGCTCATGTTCTGCCACAGGGGAATGGCTTCGGCGGGATTGAAACCGGCGCGGGCCATCAGATCCAGCCCCAGTCGGTCCGCCTCGCTCTCCTGCTCACGGCCATAGGGCAGCATGACGCCGACCTCCACCCCGAGCCCCAGCGCCGCCATGGTGGCACCGCGGTATTCGCTGCTGCCCATGGCGATGTCGGCCGCCGCCAGCCCAAGGCCGGTCAGCTGGCTACGGGAGAGCCGCTCGTTGGAGTGCTGGGCCAGCACGTGGGTCAGCTCGTGGCCGATGACGGTGGCGAGCTGATCCTGGTTCTTGGCCACCTTGAGCAGGCCACTGTAGACCCCGATCTTGCCGCCGGGCAGGGCGAAGGCGTTGACCTGCTTGGAGTCAAACACCACCACCTCCCAGCTGGTGATGCCGTACTGGCTCGGCACCTGGGCGGTCACCGCCTTGGCGACGCAAGAGACATAGGCGTTCATCTTCGCATCCGTGCTCACCTTCTCCTGCTTCTTCATCTCTTCGAAGGAGTCGGCCCCCAGCTTGCTCATCTGCTGGGGCGAGAACAGCAGCATCTGGCTGCGGCCGGTGGGAGACTGGGCACAGCTGGCGAGCAGGGTGGAACAGAGTGCCGCCAGGCCAAGCTTGAACAGGGGAGATGTCATGGAGGTGTCCTTCACCATAAAGATGCCCTATTTTCGGAAATGCGGGCGTCCGGTGCAAGTCGGCAAATCACCCGGTCTGGCGAAAGCGGTCACATACCGCCATCATGCGGCGGCCAAAAAACAAAACGGGCCCCGCAGGGCCCGTCTGGCAAAGGAAACCGGCTTACATGATGCCCAGTTTCTTCAGGTCGGCTTCGACCACCTTGGCCGGTACCGGTACGTAGCCATCTTTGGCAACGATGTTCTGGCCCGCCTTGGAGAGCACCATCTTCAGGAACTCTTGCTCCATCGGAGAGAGCGGCTTGTTCGGGTGCTTGTTCACGTAAACGTACAGGAAGCGCGACAGCGGATACTTGCCGGTGATGGCGTTGTCAGAGGTCGCCTCGATGAAGGTCTTGCCATCCTTGGAGAGCGGTACGGCGCGCACACCGGAGGTGACGTAACCGATGCCGGAGTAGCCGATGCCGTTCAGGGAGGAGGAGACGGACTGCACCACGGAGGCAGAACCCGGCTGCTCGTTCACGCCGCTCTTGAAGTCACCGTTGCACAGGGCGTGTTCCTTGAAGTAACCGTAGGTACCGGACACCGAGTTGCGACCGAACAGCTGCAGATCCTTGGAAGACCAGTTGCCATCCAGACCCAGATCAGCCCACTTGGTGGCGGCCTTGGCTTCGCCGCACTTGAGGGTGCTGGAGAAGATGGCATCCAGTTGCGGCATGGTCAGCCCCTTGATGGGGTTGTCCTTGTTGACGAACACCGCCAGGGCATCGACCGCGACGCGGATGGCGGTCGGCTTGTAACCGTAGCGCTTCTCGAAGGCCTCTTCCTCGCCGGATTTCATGGCGCGGCTCATGGGGCCGAACTGGGCAACGCCTTCGGTCAGTGCGGTCGGTGCGGTGGAGGAACCGGCGGCCTGGATCTGCACGTTAACGTTGGGGTACATGCGCTTAAATTCTTCGGCCCACAGGGTCATCATGTTGGCCAGGGTGTCCGAGCCGACAGAGGACAGGTTGCCCGAGATGCCGCTGGTCGGAGTGTAATCCGGCAGGTTTTTATCCACACCGGCAGCCAGGGTGCTGACGGAAAACAGGGTAGCTGCGGTGAATCCGATTACACCAGCCAGTTTGTTGAGTTTCATCCAATCTCTCCAAGGTTGCAGAACGCAGTCCATCAAAACACGGGTTAACTTGGCTCACCGCCGGCCACGCCGGACGATGCGCTGAGTGTCATTTCCTGCCCTCTTCCCCCAGTCCTGTGGTGGCAGAAGGCAAGCGTCAATCTGAGGCCGAAAGTGGTCACATCCCGAGCACTGCGATCGGCAGGTCGCGTTTCGTACTCTCCCTGCGCCAAACCGGCGACAGGTCCGTTCTCAAGACGGCGCCAGTATCTGACCTGGCAGTGACAAATTTATGGATTTAATGTGACACTTTAATGACATGGCGGGCTTGTTTAACAAATGAAAAAAGGGCCGCCATCGCCGCCCTCTTTTGATGCCAACCCCTTGCCGGAAAAGACTATTTAACCACCACCATGCGGCCGGGGATGAGAAAGCTGAAGCGGCTGCCGAGGCCGACCCGGCTCTCGATGTCGAGCTGGCAGTCGTGGTGACTCAAGGCATGCTTGACGATGGCAAGCCCGAGCCCCGAGCCGCCGGTGTGGCGGGAGCGGGCCTTGTCGACCCGATAGAACCGCTCGGTGAGCCGCGCCAGGTGCTCGGGCGGGATCCCCTCTCCCTCGTCCTGCACCGCAAACAGCGCCATCGCCCCCTGCTTGCGCCACTCCACCGTGATCTTGCGCCCCGCCGGGGTGTAGTGGATGGCGTTGTAGACCAGGTTGGAGACGGCGCTGCGCAGCTGATCCTGATCGCCACGCACCAACAGATTGGGCTGCACCATGAACTCGATCTGGTGGGCCCGCTCGCCGGAGAGCGCCCGCGCTTCCTGCTCCAGCAACCCCAGCATGGCGGGCATGTCCACCAGGTGGGAGAGATCCACGCTCGGCGCCGCCTCGATGCGCGACAGGGTGAGTAGCTGATTGACCAGATTGTCCATGCGGATGGTCTGCTCCATCATCACCTTGTGCGCCTTGGCCCACATGGCGGGCGGCGGCGGCTCCTCGGTCATCTCCAGATAGCCCTTGAGCACGGTGAGCGGGGTGCGCAGCTCGTGGGAGACGTTGGAGACGAAGTGCTTGCGGGTCTTCTCCAGGCTGCGCAGCCGGGTCACGTCCCGCACCACCAGCATGGCCTGATCCTCGGCGTAGGGCATGATGCGAAACTCGAGAAACTTCTCCTCGTTGATGGGTGAAGTCATCTCGAACGGTTCGTCATACTGCCCCTTGCCGAGGTAGGCGCCGAAGGCGGGATTGCGAATGAGGTTGCCGATATGCTGACCGGCGTCTTCCGGCCAGCGAAAACCGAGCAGCTGCTCGGCCAGCCGGTTGCACCAGAGGATGCTGCCGTCGGTGCGAAACACCACGGCCGCGTCGGGCAGTGCCTCCGCCCCTTCCCGAAAACGGCGGATCAGCCCCGCCAGCTCGCGGCGGCGGGCCCGGTGGCGCTGCTGCAACTTGTAGATGCCGTTGAAGATGTACTCCCAGCTGCCGCTGCCGTTGGGGGGCACCAGGCTGCGATCGTGCCACAGCCAGTCCGACAGCCGCTTCTGGAAGCGATAGTGCCAGCCCAGGTGCAGCACGGTGGCCGCCAGCAGGCAGAGGGCGAGGGTATTCGTCAACCAGCCGACCAAGGCGAAGGGCGCATAGAAGAACGCCATTCGCCACAACTGGCGCCGCCAGGCATAAGGTTGCAACATAACTTCCTCTACAGACGGGTTGAGAAGCGATAGCCTGCGCCGCGCACCGTCTGGATCAAGCGATCGTGCCCCGTCTCTTCAATGGCCTTGCGCAGGCGACGGATGTGCACATCCACGGTTCTGTCCTCGACGTACACATTGGTACCCCAGACATTGTTGAGCAGCTGCTCGCGACTGTAGACCCGCTCCGGGTGGGTCATGAAGAAGTGCAGCAGCTTGAATTCGGTCGGCCCCATGTCGAGCGCCTTCTCCTCGGCGCTGACCCGGTGGGAAACGGGGTCCAGCTTGAGCCCCTGCACCTCGATCACCTCGTCCACCGAGGTGGGAGAGACGCGGCGCATCACCGCATGCAGGCGGGCGGTGAGCTCCTTGGGCGAGAACGGCTTGGTGATGTAGTCATCGGCCCCCGCCTCCAGCCCGCGCACCTTGTCCTCTTCCTCGCCGCGCGCGGTCAGCATCACCACCGGGATCTGGCGGGTCACCTCATCCTGCTTGAGCTGCTTGATGAACTGGATGCCGCTGCCGCCCGGCATCATCCAGTCCAGCACGATGAGTTCGGGGTAGGGTTCGCGCACCTTCGCCAATCCGTCGGCAAAATCTTCAGCTTCTACTGTTTCATATCCCTTCTGCTCGAGCACGAAGCAGAGCATTTCGCGGATCGGTGCTTCGTCCTCGACCACCAGAATTCGCTTAGCCATATCCCTTCTCTCTCCTCTGTGAAGATGGGTGCGCCAATTATTAGAACTTTCTGTGACACTTTTATGACTTTATGACAGGCGAGATGATAAACGTTTTCAGATTCAGTTGGCAGCAGCGAGTTGCAGCAGATCCCAGCGGTTGCCACTGATGTCCTCGAACACCACCACGGTGCCGTAAGCCTCGCTACGCGGCTGTTCACAAAAATGGACACCGTACGCCTGCATGCGCTGGTAATCGCCCCAGAAGTCGTCGGTTTCGAGGAACAGGAAGACTCGGCCGCCCCCCTGCTGGCCGATGGCGGCCCGCTGCTCCGGGGTGGCGGCGCGCGCCAGCAACAGGGCGGAACCGGGGGCCCCCTTGGGGGCAACCCGCACCCAGCGCTTGCCCGGTTTGCCCGGCTCGTCGAGGGGAGTGTCTTCCAGCAGTTCGAACCCCAGTCCCTGGGTAAAGAAGGTGATGGCCTGGTCGTAATCGGCCACCAGCAGGGCCAGGGCGCCAATGTGTTGTGCCATGGGAAGTTCCTCAACAGATGAATGGACGGGGCGCATCATAACGGGGGACGGCCCCGTGCTCCAGCACCGGGGCTGATTGAGATGGGAAGGGGTTGAAGGCGTAAGCATCCCGCCGGGCAGGCGCAACCTCCCCGCCTAAAGCAACCGGGTCAGCCCTGCCCGAGCCAGTCGCGCAGCACGCTATCCCGGTCCCCGTCCAGCGCCGGCGAGGCACGCCCGTAGCGCACCGGGGTGGCCGACAGATGCAGCGGATTGGCCAGGGTGGGCAAGGGCTGCTCACCGCGCTGCACCTGCTGCACCCAGCCGCGCACCACCCCCTGCTCGAGGGCGAACAGCGCATCCAGGGTAAGGATGGGGCCGCCCGGCACCCCGGCTGCCTCCAGCATGGCACTCCACTCGGCGCTGCTACGAACCAGTAGCCGCTCGGCAATCAGGGCATTGAGCCGGTGGCGCTGGCGCACCCGGGCGCTGTTGTTGGCAAAGTCGGAGGCCGTCGCCCAGCCGGGTTCCCCCAGCAGGGCCGCCAGCGCGGCAAACTGGCCGTCGTTGCCCACCGCGAGGATCAGATGACCATCCCGGGTGGGATAGACGTCGTAGGGGACGATATTGGGGTGGCCGTTGCCAAGGCGCCCGGGCGCCTGACCGGTGGCGAGATAGTTCATCGCCTGGTTGGCCAGCACCGCCACCGACACGTCGAGCAGGGCCAGATCGATCTGCTGCCCCTCTCCGGTCTGCTCCCGGTGGCGCAGGGCCGCCTGGATGCCGATGGTGGCGTAGAGGCCGGTAAGGATGTCGACAAGCGCCACCCCCACCTTGACCGGCCCGCCGCCGGGGGCCTCGTCCGGCTGGCCGGTGATGCTCATCAAGCCGCCCAGCCCCTGGATCAGCAGATCGTAACCGGGTCGCTGGGCCCAGGGACCGTCCTGGCCAAAACCGGTGATGGAGCAGTAGATAAGCTCTGGGTGGCGGGCCTTGAGGCTCGGGTAATCCAGGCCGTAGCGCGCCAGCCCCCCTACCTTGAAGTTCTCGATCACCACGTCGGCCCGGTCCACCAGGGCCAGCAGGGTCTCGCGATCGCGGGCCAGATCGAGGGCGATAGAGCGCTTGCCCCGGTTGGCGGCATGAAAGTAGGCCGCCTCCCCCGCCACCAGCTCGGGCGGGCCCCAGTGGCGGGTGTCGTCACCACGCCCGGGGGCCTCCACCTTGACCACGTCGGCGCCGAGATCGGCAAGCAGCTGGCTGGCCCAGGGGCCGGCCAGCACGCGGCTGAGATCCAGCACGCGCACGCCGGCAAGGGGCCCCATCACTCAAACGCCTGCAGGTCGGTCTGGGCCCGCCCCAGGATCAGGGCGTGGATGTCGTGGGTCCCCTCGTAGGTATTGACCGCCTCCAGGTTCATCACGTGGCGAATGACGTGAAACTCGTCGCTGATACCGTTGCCGCCGTGCATGTCGCGGGCGACGCGGGCTATCTCCAGCGCCTTGCCACAGCTGTTGCGCTTGATGAGCGACACCAGCTCCACCGGGCAGCGCCCCTCGTCCATCAAGCGCCCTGCCTGCAGGCAGCCCTGCAGGCCGAGGGCAATCTCGGTCTGCATGTTGGCAAGCTTGAGCTGAAACAGCTGGGTGGCGGCCAGCGGGCGGCCGAACTGCTGGCGATCCAGCCCGTACTGGCGGGCGGCGTGCCAGCAGAACTCGGCGGCGCCGAGCGCCCCCCAGGCAATGCCGTAGCGCGCCTTGTTGAGGCAGCCGAACGGCCCCTTGAGGCCGCTCACCCCCGCCAGCCGGTTCGCTTCTGGCACGAAGACCCGCTCCATCACTATCTCGCCGGTGATGGAGGCGCGCAGGGAGAACTTGCCCTCGATCTTGGGGGCAGAGAGCCCGGCCATCCCCTTCTCCAGCACGAAGCCGGTGATCTCGCCGTCCAGCTTGGCCCACACCACGAACAGATCGGCGATGGGGGAGTTGGTGATCCACATCTTGTTGCCGCCCAGCAGATAACCGCCGTCAACCCGCTCGGCCCGGCTCTTCATGGAACCCGGGTCCGAGCCCGCGTCCGGCTCGGTGAGGCCGAAGCAGCCCACCAGCTCGCCCCGGGCCAGCCCCGGCAGCCAGCGCTGGCGCTGGGCCTCGTCGCCATAGGCGTGGATCGGGTGCATCACCAGGGACGACTGCACGCTCATGGCCGAGCGGTAGCCGCTGTCGACCCGCTCCACCTCCCGGGCGATGAGGCCGTAGGCCACGTGATTGACCCCGGCGCAGCCGTACTGCTCCGGCAGGGTGGCGCCAAGCAGCCCCAGCTCCCCCAGCTCGTTCATGATGGTGCGATCAAACTGCTCGCGGCGGTTGGCCTCCAGCACCCTGGGCATCAGCCGCGCCTGGCAGTAATCGCGGGCGGCGTCGCGGATGAGCCGCTCCTCTTCGCCGAGCTGGCCGTCGAGAAAGAAGGGGTCTTGCCAATCAAATCGGGTACGCGTCATAAAGCACTCCATGCCATGCAAAAGAATCATCAAAGGGTCTCTTGTGGACCCATCTTAACCACGAAAAAGCTCGGGTAACAAACACCTCAGCCTGCCTCCCGCAGCGCCCGATAGAGGGTGGTGCGGCTGATGCCGAGCCGGCGCGCCGCCTCGCTCACGTTGCCATCGCACTCCGTCAGGGTCTGCTGCACCCGCTGCCGGTTCTGCTCGCGCAATGTGCTGCCCGCCACCGCCATGGTGGCGATCGGCGCCACGGCCACGGTCGGCAGATGCAGGTGGGCAGGCTCAATCCAGCCCTGCCCCTCCGCCAGCACGCAGGCCACTTCCAGCGCCTGCTTGAGCTGGCGCACGTTGCCGGGCAGAGGGTGGGCCAGCAGTTGGCGCTCGGCCTCATCGGCCAGGCGCAGGGCAGGATCCATCTCGGCCAGCAGCCGCCGGACCAGCGCCTGCCGCTCGCGGGTCGGCCAGTCGCGCAGCGGCGCCAGCTGCTGGCGCCAGCCGCAGATGCGGTAGTAGAGATCCTCGCGAAAGGTGTCGGCCGCCACCATGGCCGCCAGATCCCGATGGCTGGCGCTGACCAGCCAGAAATCCACCGCCTCAGGTCTGTGGCTGCCAACCGGGGTGACGGCGCGCTCCTGCAGCACTCTGAGCAACCGGGTCTGGGCCAGCAGCGGCAGCTCGCCGATCTCGTCCAGCATCAGGATGCCGCCGTGGGCGGCGCGCAGATACCCCTGGCTGCCCTGGCTGCGGGCACCGCTGAAGGCCCCGCCGACGTAGCCAAACAGCTCGGCCTCCACCAGCTCCGCCGGCAGGGCGCCGCAGTTGACGCACACCAGCGGTTGCGCCCGCCGGCTCGACTGCCCGTGCAGTTCGCGCACCAGGTGCTCCTTGCCGCTGCCGGTCTCCCCCTCGATGAGCAGCGAGATGCCGCGCTCCAGCATCTTGAGCGGCACCTGCCGGCCGTGCGAGCCGTCGGCATCGGCCGCCAAGCCGGGCAGGGCCGCCACGGGCTGAGCCTCCGGTACCAGCCGCAAGCCGCGCCGATCCCGCAGCAGCTGCTTGCCGTCGAAGGGGTGCTGGCCGAGCCAAAGCCGGCCGGCCCGGTTGGCCCCGAGCAGCTCGCCCTCCTCCCCCAGCAGCAGACGGGCGGACCAGAGACTCTGGGGCTCGAGATCCACCAGCCAGCCCGGCTGGCGCGCCAGCAGCGCGTTTTCCAGGGTCATGGCCAACAGTCGCACCGTGCCCAGCATGTCGCCATCGTGATGGGCCGCATCGGTGGAGATGTCGAGCACCCCGAGCAGTTGCCCGTCCGGCCCGAGCAGCGGGCAGGCGCTGCAGCTGAGGAAGCTGTGCTGGGCGAAGAAGTGCTGATTGCCGAGCACCTGCACCTCGCTCTGCTCGGCCAGCGCGGTGCCGATGGCGTTGGTGCCCTTGCTCGCCTCCCCCCAGCGGGCGCCGCTGCGCAAAAAAATGCGCTCGGCGTGGCGGGCGAAGCCGTCGTCACCGCTGGCGGCCAGGATGGCGCCCTCACCGTCGCACAGCAGCAAGCGACAGGGGCGCCCTGCCAGCAACTGGCCAAACAGCGGCAACACGAAGCGCTGGAAGCTGGCGATCAGCACCCTGTGCTGCTCCTGACGGGCCGACAGCTCCCCCTGGGGCAGCAAGTCCAGCTCGGCGCTCTGCCGGCGGCTCAGCCCCTGATGCAGGCAGCGCTGCCAGGAACGCTCGATCGGGCTGGCACTGGATTGAGATAATTCGCTCATCACGCCTCCTGTTCACAAACGGCACGACTGTCACGGTCACTGTCCAGAATCGGCACAGTTTCCTCACCTTCGCCCTGGTCATTGGTTAACCAAGATACGCTGCCGCACCCCATTTGATAACGTTTTTGTAACTTTTACTGTGCTGGTCAGACCCTCTGGCACGCCCCTTGCGATACACAGCAGCAACCGGGTTGCCCGCCAGCTCGGTCAGGACCACACACATAAAGGATGATGAGATGATTTATACCACTCCCGGTCAGGCAGGTGCCCTGGTCAGCTTCAAGTCCCGTTACGACAACTTCATCGGTGGTGAGTGGGTGGCGCCGCGCGCCGGCCGCTACTTTGAAAACATCTCGCCGGTAGACGGCAGGGTGTTCTGCGAGGTGGCCCGCTCCGACGCCGCCGACATCGAGCTGGCGCTGGACGCCGCCCACAAGGCGTTCACCAGCTGGAGCAAGACCAGCGTCACCGAGCGCAGCAACCTGCTGCTGCGCATCGCCGATCGCATCGAACAGAACATCGAGGTGCTCGCCATCGCCGAGACCTGGGAGAATGGCAAGGCGGTGCGCGAGACCCTGGCCGCCGACCTGCCGCTGGTGGTGGATCACTTCCGCTACTTCGCCGGCTGCATCCGCGCCCAGGAGGGTTCGGCCGCCGAGCTGGACCAGAACACCGTCAGCTACCACTTCAAGGAGCCCATCGGGGTGGTCGGCCAGATAATCCCGTGGAACTTCCCGCTGCTGATGGCGGCCTGGAAGCTGGCCCCGGTGCTGGCGGCCGGCTGCTGCAGCGTGCTCAAGCCCGCCGAGCAGACCCCGGTCACCATCATGCTGATGATGGATCTCATCAAGGACATCCTGCCTGCCGGGGTGGTCAACGTGGTCAACGGCTTCGGCGCCGAGGCGGGCCAGGCACTCGCCACCAGCAACCGGATCCAGAAGCTCGCCTTCACCGGTTCCACCGAGGTGGGCGCCCATATCCTGCGCTGCGCCGCCGACAAGCTGATCCCCTCCACCGTGGAGCTGGGCGGCAAGTCCCCCAACATCTACTTCGCCGACGTGATGCAGCACGAGAGCAGCTACATCGACAAGGCGGTGGAAGGGATGCTGATGACCTTCTTCAACCAGGGCGAGGTGTGCACCTGCCCCTCCCGCGCCCTGGTGCAGGCCAGCATCTACGACGACTTCATGGACAAGGTGCTGGCCCGCGCCCGCACTATCGTGCAGGGCAACCCCCTCGACACCGCCACCCAGGTCGGTGCCCAGGCGTCGCGCGAGCAGTTCGACAAGATCCTGAGCTACATGGAGATCGGTCGCGGCGAAGGGGCCAAGATGCTGATCGGCGGCGGCCCGGCCAGGGTGAGCGGGTTGGAGGGGGGCTTCTACATCCAGCCCACCATCTTCTCGGGCCAGAACAAGATGCGGGTGTTCCAGGAGGAGATCTTCGGGCCGGCGCTCGGGGTCACTACCTTCAAGGACGAGGCGGAGGCGCTGGCGATTGCCAACGACACCCAGTACGGGCTGGGAGCGGGCCTGTGGACCCGCGACAGCAACCTGGCCTGGCGCATGGGACGCGGCATCCAGGCCGGCCGGGTCTGGGTCAACTGCTACCACGCCTACCCGGCCCACGCGGCCTTCGGCGGCTACAAGAAGTCAGGGATCGGCCGCGAGACCCACAAGATGATGCTGGACCACTACCAGAACACTAAGAACCTGCTGGTGAGCCACGACATCAATCCCCTCGGCTTCTTCTAAGCCCATCCGGTGATCAACAAGGGCGCCTGCAGGCGCCCTTTTCATTGCTTAGAGTGGTCGCAGCTAGAGCGCCGCCTGCCCGGCGCCGATGCCCAGTTGCTGGCGATAGCGCTGGGGCGAGCAGCCCAGCTCCCGGTTGAACATGGCGATGAAGGCCGAGGTGGAGCCGTAACCGAGCCGCCAGCCAATCTCCTGCACCGGCAACTCCCCCTTGAGCCAGGCCAGCGCCTTGAGCAGCTTGAGCCGGGCCCGCCACTGGCCGAAATTCATCCCCAGTTCCCGCACACAGCGCCTGGCCAGGGTGCGCTCGGTGGTGTGCAGCTGCTCGGCCCACTGGGCCAGGGTGCGCAGGTCGGCAGGATCGCTGTGCAGTGCCGCCAGCATGGGGGCCAGCAGCTTGTCCTGGCTCATGGGCAGGTAGCTGTCCTGGCAGCGGGTGCGGGTCAGCTTCTCCACCAGCAGCTCGGCCTGGCGCACATCCCACTCATCCGCCATGTGGCCCAGCTTGCGATCGCAAAAATCCGCCAGGATGGCGCGGATCAGCGGGGTCATCTGCAGCAGCCTGGGCTCGGCCGGCAGCCGCGCCGCCAGAGCGTGATTGACGTAGATGGAGGTGTAGTCGAGGGCCTGCTGGTTGTAAGAGGCGTGCTCCAGATCCGCTGGCACCCAGATGAGGTAGTCGGCCGGTGCCACCAGCCGGTGATCGTCCAGCACTATCTCCATCACCCCCAGACTGATGAGGCTGAGCTGGCCCCAGGGGTGGCTGTGGGGCGCACATGCGCTCTCGGCCTGGATCTGCTGGTAGCGTAGATAGAGCGGATTGGGCTCTGGCAGATGCAGGTCCGTCGGATGGTAGTGACGTATGGCCATGGCGGGCGGATTGTCCTTTGCGCGGGATGATTTGTCAGTTTTACGTTACTTGATATCAGAAAGACAAGGGTAGACTGGTCACCTCGATAATAAGGAGTCTTTGATGCGAATCTTCTACCCGCTGATGTTTCCGCTGCTCGCCGTGCTGATCTGGGCCACCAATACCGTGGTGTCCAAAGCCGCCGCCGATGTGCTGGATCCCGCGGCCATCTCCTTCTACCGCTGGGTGATCGCCGCGCTGGCACTGACCCCCTTCTGCCTGCCGCAGCTGTGGCGCCGCCGTGGCGAGATCCGCCCCTGGCTCGGCAAGCTGCTGGTGCTGGCGGCCCTTGGCATGGTGCTTTATCAGTGCCTCGCCTACTACGCCGCCCACACCACCTCGGCCACCAACATGGGGGTCATCGGCTCCCTCATCCCGCTGCTGACCCTGCTGCAGAGCGCGCTCTTCTTCGGTCAGCGGCCGGGCAAACAGGCGCTGCTCGGCATGAGTATCTCCCTGTTCGGGGTATTCTGGCTGCTGAGCCTGGGTCAGCCGCTGGCGCTGCTGCACGACGGCATCAATCAGGGCGACGGCCTCATGCTGCTCGGCTCCGCCAGCTACGCCCTCTATGGCCTGTTGATCCGCCGCTGGCAACTGCCGTTCGGCCCCTGGCTCAACCTCTACCTGCAGATCCTGCTGGCGGTCTTGCTGCTGATCCCGGTCGCCCTCTGCGCCGAGTCGCTGGCGGTGCCGGCCGAAGGCTGGGGCCTGGTGCTGTTTGCCGGCATCGCCTCCTCCCTCTTCGCCGCCTACTGCTGGATGCGCGGCCTCGCCTGCATGGGGGCAGAGCGCACCTCTGTGTTCATGAACCTGATGCCGCTGTGCACGGCGCTCATCGCCGTCATCAGCCTGGGGGAGCCCATTCACTGCTATCACCTGCTGGGGGGCGGTCTCATCCTGGCGGGGGTCATGCTCTCCCAGTTCAAACCGAAGGTCCGCCCGGCCCTGCTGGAAAAGGCCTGAGCGGCCGGCAACATGGGTTTTTACACCAACGGCAGACACAAAAAAGGGAGCTCAGGCTCCCTCTTTTGTTGGCATGGATCTGCGTGTGGCCAGCGGCTCAACTACCCCGCCGCCAGTGGTAGCGGCGCTCGGGCCGGCCGCGCTGGCCGTAGTTGAGATCCACGTCCACCCGGTCCTCCGATTCCAGATACTCCAGATAGCGGCGCGCCGTGGTGCGGCTGAGGGACAAGCGCAGCGCCACCGTGTCGGTGGAGAAGGCGCTGTCCGGCTCGCCCGCCAGCAGCTCCAGCACCTGGCGCAGGGTGATGGCGTCGATCCCCTTGGGGGTGTCACGCACCTCGCGCCCCTGGGGCCTCACCTTGCC
Organism: Aeromonas sp. S41-2; assembly: GCF_027705845.1. NCBI lineage: Bacteria > Pseudomonadati > Pseudomonadota > Gammaproteobacteria > Aeromonadales > Aeromonadaceae > Aeromonas > Aeromonas sp. S41-2. The sequence continues at coordinate 620,154 of NZ_JAPDCG010000001.1, forward strand.
CATCAAGCGGTCCAGGTCACTCTGCTCGAGGGAGCCGCGCTCGCAGATGCGCCGGTGCAGGGTGAGGATCTCGTCCAGGCTCTGCTGGATGCGAAACAGCCGCAGCGGTTTGATGATGTAATCCTGTACCCCCTGATTGAGGGCCTGCTGGATGGTCTCCACGTCGCAGGAGGCGGTCACCATGATGACGTATGCTTCGCGGTTGTGGCTGCGCAGCCGGTTCACCCACTCCAGGCCAGAGCCGTCAGGCAGCGAGATGTCCACCAGCAGCAGTTGCGGCTGGGCCGCGCGCATCATGAGATCGGCCTGGGTCAGGCTCTCGGCCCGACCCAGCAGGGAAAATCCGGGGGTGGAGGAGACCAGCTCGGCCAGAATGGATCCTATCCGTTCGTCATCCTCGATCACCAGAGTGAAAATGGGCTCCATAGATCACACCAATTGGTTTTTATTCAAGTAGATACCGAACAGCGTCGTCTGTTCGGCGGTGCGGCGCCATTCTATCACACCCCCTCGCCTGGCCACCGTCTCCTTGACCAGGAACAGGCCGACACCGTGATCGCCGGTCTGGCGACTGATGCCGTAATCAAACAGATGGTCCGCCAGCGCCTCGTCCACCCCCTCACCGCTGTCCTCCACCTCGATCACCAGCCGGCGTCCGAAGTCGTTGAGGGAGATGAGCACCCGTGGCGGGCACTGCTTGCGCCGGGCCCAGGCGGCACGAATGCCGTTGTCCAGCAAGTTGCCGATGAGGGTGATGAGATCCGCCGACACCGCCGCCGGGTACTCGCCCAGCGCCGAATCGGGATCCAGCACCAGCTCCACCCCGAGCTCGCGAGCCCGGCTGAACTTGCCGAGGATGAGCCCGGCCACCGGCTTGTCCTCGATGGCCCGCAGCAGATCGTGCAGCATGGTCTGGCACGCCTCGCTCTCCTGCTGGATGAGCTCCACCGCCTGCTCCACGTGGCCCAGCTGCAGCAGGCCGGAGAGGCTGCTGAGCTTGTTGGCGAACTCGTGGGTCTGCATCCGCAGCATCTCGGCATACTGGCGCAGGTGAGTCACCTGCATGCCGAGGCTGCCGGTCACCTCGGGGCGGCTGAAGATCAGCAGCCGACCGGGGATCTTGCCCTCCACCGCCTGCCAGCGCCCGATGAACGACTCGCCGTGCACGGTGAAGCCGAGCTCGGTCTCGAGCTGGGTCAGGGCGGGGGCGAGCGGCGGCGACAGCTCCGCCAGCGGCTGGCCAAGCAGGGAGTGGCGACCGGTGCCGGGCAGGCGCAGCTGGTAAAAGGCGGCGCTGTTGAGCATGCGGATGTGGCCCTGGCTGTCGAGGGCGATCACCCCCTCGGAGATGTGCTCCAGCACCAGCTCCTGCAGCACGAAGCGGTTGACTATGGTCTCCGGCTCCAGATCCAGCAGGGTGCGGCGCAGCCGATGCTGGATCCAGAGCGCCAGCAGCAGGCCGCAGCCCAGCACGGCGCCGATGGCGCTGATGAGCAGGGCGATCCGATCCAGATAGATACCCTCCACCGTCTGCATCAGATAACCCACCACCACGGCGCCGATGGCGCGTCCGTCCGCCCCGATCACCGGGGCGAAGCAGCGGATGGCCGGCCCCAGGGTGCCCACGTCCTTGGAGCAGTAGCTGCTGCGCTCGTTGAGGGAGGGCCAGATATCCTCGCCACGAAACAGGCCGCCCACCAGCTCCGGGGAGGGGTGGCTCAGCCGGCGGGCGTGCTCGTCGGTCACCACCATGTAGGCGGCGTCGGTGCGGCTGCAGATCCCCTGCACATAGTCGCGCAGACCCGGATCGCTCCCCCACTCCAGAGCCTGTACCACCCGCTGGTCCGCCGCCAGCACCCGTGCCAGATCGCCCCCTTTCTCCTCCAGGTTCACTTCCAGCAGGTGGCGAATGAAGAGCGCCAGCAGGCTGCCCAGGATGACGATCAGGAGCAGTGACAGGCCCAAAGAGAGGGTGACCAGTTGGTGACGCAGTTTCATCGATTAGCCTTGCAACATCAGGACGCGGACCAATAGTGCGGGCGCCACCAGGTCTGGTCAATCAAAGGTGCGGGATCGCCGGCAAAATCCGCCAGCCCCTCGGCACGGGCACACAGTGCCACCGCCCTCGCCACCGTGCGGGCCACCTCCCCCACCTGCTCGATGGGGGGCAGCAGCCGCCCTTCGGCCAGTGGATAGGCGCCCACCGCCTGCACCGCCGCCCGCAGCATGCCGTCGCTGATGCGCCGCGCCTTGACCGCGCAGGCGCCGAGGCCGATGCCCGGGAACACATAGACGTTGTTGCACTGGGAGACCACCCGCGGCGCGCCGTCCACCGCCACCGGCGGGAAGGGGCTGCCGGTGGCGAGCAGGGCGCGCCCGCCGGTAGCCTGCCACACCTGGGCCGGGGTTGCCTCGGCGCTGCGGGTGGGGTTGGAGAGCGGCAGGATCACCGGCCGTTCGCACACCTCCCCCATGGCCGTCAGCACCGCCTCGTCGAACAGGCCGCCCTGACCGCTCACCCCAATCAGCACCCCGGGGCGCAGCCGCTCGATGAGCGCGGACAAAGAGTTGCATGCCTCCGCCGCCGGACGGGCAAACGGCTGCTGGGCAGGGGTGAGCCCGGCGCGGTCCTGGCAGACCAAGCCATCCTGATCAAACAGCTGCACCCGCTCCGTGCTGCCCGCCAGCTGGGCCAGCATGGCGGCGATGCCGCAGCCGGCCGAGCCGGCCCCGACGATGAGCACCGGGGTCTCGGCCAGCGCACTGCCCGCCTGCTGCAGGCCCGCCAGCACGCAGGCCGATGCCACCGCCGCCGTGCCCTGGATGTCGTCGTTGAACATGCAGAGCTCATCGCGGTAGCGAGCCAGCAGATTGGCGGCATGTTTGCCGGCAAAGTCTTCAAACTGCAGCACCACCTGGGGCCAGCGTTTGCGAATGGCGGCCACCACCTTGTCCATGAACTGGTAATAAGGCTCGCCATCCACCCGCGGCGCCTGCCAGCCGAGGTAGGAGTCATCTTCCAGCAGCTCGGGGTTGTTGGTGCCCACGTCCACGCACAGCGGCAGGGTGCGCGCCGGGTTGATGCCGCCGGCGGCGGAGTAGAGCGCCAGCTTGCCGATGCAGATCCCCATGCCGCCGATGCCGAGATCGCCGAGCCCCAGCACCCGCTCGCCATCGGAGATGACGATGACGTCCACCTCCTGCTCCACCGCCGCGAAGATGTCGTCCAGCTCGTCCCGGTCGTGCCAGGAGAGGTAGAGGCCGTGGCTGCGCAGATAAAGGTCGCTGTGGCGCTGGCACGCCTCTCCCACCACCGGGGTATAGATGATGGGTAACAGCTCGGGCAGGTGGTGGCGCACCAGCTCGTAGAACAGCACCGGGTTGTCCTCCTGCAGCTGGCGCAGCAGCAGGTGCTGATCAAACGGGCTCTGCATGGCCGAAACCAGCCGGTAGATGCGGCGCCGCTGCTGGGCCAGCGACTCCTCCTTGTGGGGCATGCGCCCCATCAGTCCCTGTCGCTTGCGCTCGGCATAGGGCAGGCTGGTGCCCATCATGATGTCGTTCATTATCTTGTTCCTTATGCCAGCAGCGAGATGAGCAGGGTGGCCAGGATCAGCATGACGGCCCCCCCGAGACGAGAAGAGATCTGGGCAAACGGCATCAGGGTCATGCGCTGGGCCGCCGAGAGCACGGCCACGTCGCCGGTGCCCCCCATGTTGGCCATGCACAGGCCACCGGTGATGGCCGCCTCGATGGGGTAGAAGCCGATCATTCGGCCCACCAGCGCCGCCCCCAGGGCACCGCCGACCACGGTCACCAGCACCAGCACGAAGTAGCTGACCGAGAAGGCGCTGATGAGCTCGGGGATGCTGGTGTAGGCGACACCGATCCCCACCAGCAGGGAGGGAGTCAGGTTGCTGACCACGAACTGGTACCAGTCGGCCGCCGCCTGCTCGTAGCGACGGGGCAGCAGGCCGCTCACCTTGATGACGGCCACCGCCAGGATCATCAGGGCGAAGGGATGCATGGGGATGAAGTTGCCGAGCAATGAGCCCAGCACGAACATGCTGGAGCTGATGAAGAGCCCGAGGCCCAGGCTCTCTAGCGTCGGTGCCTGCACTTTCTCTTCGGCCACGCCAGCGGCACTCTCTTTTATCATCAGCTTGCCGTTGCCGGTCAGGGAGGGGTAGCGGCGACCGAGGCGGGCCAGCAAGGTCCCCACCAGGATGGCCAGGGTGTTGGCGATCACCACCGCCGGCACCATGCGCGACAGCAGATCGGCGCTCGACATCTGCAGCGGCCCGGAGAGGATCTCCACCAGCGGCACGGCGCCGGCCCCCATGCCGCCGCCCATGATGGGCAGACCGATCAGCAGCACCGCATTCTTGAAGCCATACCCCATCAGGGCACCCACCAGACCGACGCTGAGCAGCGCCAGCGCGACGCCCCCCAGGATCACCGGCAGGTAGCGCATGGCGGCGTTCTTCAGCAGGGCGCCGCTCATGCCGAACACCGAGCCGGTCACCAGGCTGGCGATGAAGAAGTTGAGAAAGCCCCCCTCCTTCATGAAGCCGATGATCACCTGGCCCGCCTCGACGGGCAGGACCCGGTATTCAAACAGGGCGGCGCCGCCGAAGATGGCGAGTATGGTGCCGCCCCCCAGGTATTCGCGGATGGGGGTGATGCGCTCCCCCAGCTCGGTCAGCAGAGTGCCGAGCACGAACATCAAGGCCAGCGCACCGACCATGCCGAGTGGCAAAGAGCCGTTCCAGCCCGAGAAGAGTACGCAGGTGGCAAGCCCGAGGAAGATCATCATGGGCATGCCGGCAATCTGTCGGTCGCCAAACAGCGCGATCCGGGTCTGTGGGGTAGAGAGGTTTTTCATTGTTATGCTCCAGCGTGTGGTGTGGCGCCACTCTAGCCATCTCTCTCCCCCCTGTCGGTTAGCCTGTCTGCAAAGGCATATAAAAACATTAAATTCTTAAACGTTATGGCTGGCAGAGGATGCCGCCCGGCCTGTTATTTGCATTATTCAGGCGCACTATTGTGCCGCGCCAATCAAACCGGTGGGTACTCATCTCTCAATGCCAGCAGGCTCTTGATGGGGCCATTATCAAATAATGATTAAATAATGGGCGGCATGCTTCTCAATAATGGGAAACCATGCTTGCCCCGCTCCACGCTATTTAGATTGATCACCGGCAAGGATTGAGTGGCGATCTCAAGATCGGCAAATACCAATCGGACAAACCGCCGCAGACCGGAAGAAACAACTGGAAGATTGTGGGCGTGCGATCACGTCGAGGTCCGCAAAGATGATCTGCCCATGGCAGGCGGTGCCTGCCTCAGGGGCGCGTTTAAGCCGATACAAGCGGGCCCTCCAACAGACCGTCAGGTGATGATGACGGCCTCATGACATAAACCGAAAAACTATTCGGCTAATAACAGTGGAATATTGGCAGGGTCAAATTCATGACAGGTTTCGGTACTTTCCAGGCTGAGCCCATAATGGCCATCGGCAACATATTCCACCTCCACCAACAGACTCTCGATGGAGAAATGGGGGTCACCCGATTCATATCGTTCCACAGCTATCGTCTCCCTGTTTAGCTGACCCATCAATATTAGTGGATAAAAAACAGCCTGCCGAATTCAGATAATATTTTTCTGCCGCCAACATGATCGGCCATGGCTATTCCAAGGCTATTTTCAGCACGGATTGGTGACATTATTTGGTTATTTCGCCGGCCCATGGCGGGAATGGTTCACCCAAATAGGCTCGCGGCAGACACGGGTGGCTGCCAGCGGGGAGCTCAAGCCCAGCAAGCAAGCTCCACAAGAAACCTACCTCCAATTTTCATAAACAAGATCGCGATCACACTATTTACTTAGCCTGCTAAACAACTACAATGCTTAGCAAGCTAAGTAAATGGAGAGCCTCATGATGAAGGATCTGGAAATGTTGCGCGAGCTGTCCCTCGCCGAACGGGTCGGCCGGCTGCATCGGCTGTGGCGCACCGTGGCCGATCTCGAACTGGCCCCCCTCGGCCTCACCCACCCCCGCTGGACAGCGCTGTGGAAGCTGAGCCGGCTCGGTGGGCACCTCAGCCAGAAGACCCTGGCCGAAGCGCTGGAGATTGAACTGCCCTCCCTGATGCGCACCCTGGGCCAGCTGGAAGAGCAGGGGCTGGTGGAGCGCCACTGCTGCAGTCAGGACAAGCGGGCCCGCATCGTCACCCTGACTCCGGCCGGCAAGGCGCTGCTCGACCAGATTGAAGATCGCATCATGGAGATACGCCGGGAGCTGCTCGCCGGCATCAGCCAGCGGGAGCTGGAACAGTTTGAAGATATCGTGCACCGCATCTGCGCTAATGCCCTCGGCAAGATAGGTGCACAGAGTGAAGAGAGAGAGTGAAATGACCCCGGATCAACAATTCAAGCGCTGGATAAAATGGGCCATGGGCGCCTTCGTACTGGTCTTTGCCTACTTCCTGCTGGCCGACCTCAAGATGCCGCTCACCCCGCAAGCCATGGCGACCCGCGTCGTGACCAAGATGGCGCCCCAGGTCAGCGGCAAGGTGGTCGAGGTGGCCGTCGGCAACAACCAGCACGTCAAGCAGGGCGACCTGCTGTTCGTGCTCGATCCCGCCCCCTTTGAGCTGGCGGTGGAGCAGCCCCGTCTCGCCCTGGCCCAGGCCGAGCAGCAGAATCGCCAGCTCGATGCCACCCTCAATGCCGCCAGCGCCGACTTCAGTTCGCTGCAGACCCAGGCCGCCCTCAAGCTGCGGGAAGCGGAGCGCATCGACGCCCTCTATCGCCGCCACATGGTCTCCGAGCAGCAGAAGGATGATGCCGACAGCGCGTTTCGCACCGCCCAGGCCAACCTGCTGGCCAGCAAGGCTCGCATGACCCAGGCCAGGGTCAACCGCGGTCTGCCCGGCGACGACAACCTGCTGCTGCGCCAGGCCCGCAACCGCCTCGCCCAGGCCGAGCTCAACCTCGCCTACAGCCGGGTGCACGCCAGCCAGGACGGCATCATCACCAACCTGCAGCTCAAGCCGGGCAGCTTCGCCGCGGCGGGTGCACCGCTGCTGGCGCTGGTCTCCGAGCAGGTGGACGTGATCGCCGATTTTCGCGAGAAGAGCCTGCGCCACGTCAATCAGGACAGCCAGGCACTGGTCGCCTTCGATGGCGAGCCGGGTCGCCTCTATACGGCCCGGGTCACCAGCCTGGATGCCGGGGTCAGCGCCGGCCAGTTCGATGCCAACGGCCTCCTGGCCAGCCCCACCGAGTCGGATCGCTGGGTACGCGACGCCCAGCGCCTGCGCCTGCACCTGGCACTGGAACAGCTGCCCGCCCATCTGCCGGCCGGTGCCCGCGCCACCGTGCAGCTGCTGCCCGACAACGCCCTGACCGGACTGCTGGCCCGCGCCCAGATCCGCCTGCTCAGTCTGCTGCACTACATCTACTGAGGTGACGGCAATGACGCTATGGCACAGGCCCCTCACCGCCAACGAACTGCGCCAATGCCTGCGCATCGCCTTTGGCAGCACTACCGGCTTTCTGCTCTGCAAGCTGTTTGGCTGGAACTACGGCGTCTTCTACACCGTCACGCCGGTGCTGCTGCTGGGCATGGTGCCGGTGATGAACGGCCATGCCGCCCGCCAGCTGATCGCCGCCGCCGTGGTCTGCGGGCTGGAGGTGGGGCTGCTGGGGGGGCTGTTTGGCGGTCATCCCGGCCTGATGATCCCCATCGCCTTCCTGCTGTTTCTCTACCGCTTCGCCGCCATGTCGCGGGGCAGCCTGTTCCTGTTCGGTGCCAACGGGGTATTGAGTCTCAGCATCATGCTGCACTTTGCCAGCTACCCGCAGACCGATCTCAACGACCTCATCTTCAGCAACCTGTGGGCCAGCGTGCTGTCGGTGCTCATCGCCTACTTGATGACGGCGCTGATCCCGGACGTGGAGGAGCGCCCCAAACCGGCCCCCTCCCCCAAGGCACCGCACCGGATGCGGCACGAGGCGCTGCTTGGCGCCAGCATCGCCACCCTCTCCTTCATGGTGTTCCAGATCTTTGATCTGCGGGACTCCATGTCGGCCCAGGCCACGACCCTGCTGGTGCTCTTCCCCATGCACTGGGACGGCGCCCTGAGCTATGCCCGCAAGCGGGCCATGGGTACCCTGCTCGGGGTGAGTTTTGGCCTGGTCAGCCAGCTGGTGCTCTACGACTGGTCGGGACTGCTGTTGCTGGTCGCCCCCATGCTCTGGCTCGGCGCCATGCTGTTCAGCCATGCCCACGTGAAGGAGGCGAGCGGTTCCGGGGTCGGCTTCGGTGCCCTCACCACCCTCGGCATCCTGTTTGGCCAATACCTGACGCCGGGCAACGATCTGGTGTTCAGCGCCCTCTACCGGGTCAGCAGCATCTTGTTTGCCATCGTCGCCACCCTGCTGGCCTGTTACCTCATCCACCGACTGCTTAACCGCTTCGAGGCCACTCGGTTCGGTTATTGACCCCCTGTTGTTAGCTCAAGGATGTGCTGCCTTTCGCCCCGCTATGCCTACCGGGGCGTTTTTTTGTCTCCCGTTTGACGGCGCCTGCGGCCAGCCCCAGCAACTATGCTTGCTAGGGCAGTCGGCAACAGGAGAGAGACCATGGCACGAGCAGCATACATCCACTGGTTGGCAATCACTCTGCTGCTGGGGATGACCTGTGCCCGGGCAGAGCAGGTGCTCATTGCCGCCGAGGATGACTGGGCCCCCTACTGCGCCCTCGACAAGCAGAGCGGTCAGCCGCAGGGGCTGGCCCCCGAGCTGGTGAAGGCGGCCTTTGCCGCCGAGGGGGTCGACGTCGAGTTTCGCACCATCCCCTTCGCCCGCTGCATGTACGAGGCGCGCAGCGACAAGGTGCTCGGCTGCTTCGATGCCACCATCACCGAGGAGAACCGCTACCAGTACTTCTGGCACGAGACCCCCATGTTCGAGGAGGATCTCGCCATCTTCGCCCTGGCCCGCGAACCGCGCCGGGATCTCAAGCTCACCTCGCTGGAACAGAAGACGGTGGGCATCACCCTTGGCTACACCTACCCCACCGACTTCATGGAAAACCCCAGGATCACCCGCTTCCAGGCCAAGTCCGATGCCCAGATCATCGAGATGCTGGTGCGCGGCCGGGTCGACTACATCCTGATGAACGAGATGCCGGGCTACCTCAAGATCCAGCAAAAACAGCTGAGCGGGAAGGTGGTCAAGGTGGGCAAGATCTCCACCGACGGCTTCTGGCTCGCCTTCTCCCGCGCCCATCCCCAGGGCGAGGCAATGGCCAAGCGCTTCGAGGAGGGGCTGCAGAAGATCCGCAACAACGGCACTTACGAGGCGCTGGTGCGCGCCTTCGAGGCCCGACTCGGCCTGCATTGAGCCACAGCTCATTAGCGCTTCTTTTGACGCCCATGGACGCATATCGACGCAAGCCGGATCGAGGCCCATTGCACCCCTTTGGCAAGCTGTTAGGATCACGCCCGGATGACACCGATGGAGAATCAACATGAAGCACGCCAACCTTCTGCTGCTGGGCATCACGAGCCTGACCCTGCTGAGCGGCTGCGAACGCGGCGCCGGCACCCTGAGCGTGACCGGTGGCGATCCCGTCACCTATCTGTGTGAACAGGGCAAACGGGTGCAGGTACGCTACTTCGCCCTCTCCGATCAGAGCCTCAACTTCGTCAAGCTGGCGCTGCCAGACGGCAAGGATTACACCCTGCCGCAGAGCGTTTCCGCCTCCGGCGCCCGCTACACCGACGACCATGAGGCCGTCTGGTGGAACAAGGGAGATGAAGGCTTTGTCGAGATGCGCGACAAGGATGGCGAGTGGCAGAGCGTCTACAACGACTGCAAGCAGCAGTAAACAACAACCCCGGCCAGGCCGGGGTTGTTGTTTACTCCACTTCAATCTCGTAGCGACCCACCACTCGCACCGGAATGGCCTGCGGGTTCTGCTTCGACACGCGATAGCGGGTCTTGGCCAGCCCCGACAGGGCGATCAGGTCCAGCACGCCGGGCGGCTCCGAGGCCACAATCTCTGGGCTGAACAGATTGCCGTTGGAGTCGATGAGATAACGGATCTCCACATAGCCCTTGACGGGCCGCTTGGCTGGCGCACCGCCCACTGGTTCAAACGGAGGCACCTCGCCATCCTGCACCCAGTATTTGCCAAGCTCCGCCATGGTCACCTCCAGCGGCGGCTGGTTCAGTTTCACGGTGGGACTGGGGCTGGCACAGCCCCCCAGCAGACCGAGCACAGTGCCCAGCAGCAAGACCTTCAAACCCATTCAACACTCCTTGTTGAGTCAGATCAGAGGGGTCACCCCTCCCCGGCAGGGTTACCGGCCCGTTACTGTAACAATCGGAACCCGTTTGAGCAGCATAAAAAAAGCCAACCCCATCGGGTTGGCTTTTAGCAAAGCGGCTCAGCGTCAGCCGCGCTTGTCGCTGACCACCAGCCAGAGCGCATGCACCATGCCGGGCAGGCCGCCGAGCAGGGTCAGCACTATGTTGATCAGAAAATGCAGGCTGAAGCCCACCTGAAGAAAGGCACAGACCGGGGGCAGAAAGATGGCCAGCAGGATCTTGAGCAGATTGTTCATCTCGGATTTCCTCGTCAACGATGTCACAGGGATAGCAATGGGCTAACCATAAACATCCCTGGCTTCAACTGCAAACCAGACAGGGAATGCGCTCACCCCCTTCCCGCCAGGCATTGAGGTCGTGGATGACCTGATTGCTGCTGCCGCGCCAGAGCAGGCCGGGATCCGCCAGCCCCTTCTCGAACTTGCCATCCACCAGCACGTCCAGCAAGGCCACCAGCTCGCGCTGGGCCGGGCTGAGCTCACCAAGCAGATAGCCGGTCCAGCACCAGATGTCCTTGCCGGGGCACTCGGCGCGCACCCGTTTAACCAGCGCCAGCACGTGGGGCACGTTGGCGGGGTGGAGCGGATCGCCGCCGGAGAGCGACAGCCCGCGCCGCTTGATGCGCGTGTCGTTGAGATCCGCGATGACGCGATCGCTCATCGCCTCATCGAACGGCTTGCCGCCATCGAGCCGCCAGGTGCTCTGGTTGTAGCAGCCGGGGCACTGGTGCTCGCAACCCGAGACGAACAGGGTGGCACGGGTGCCGGGGCCGTTGATCACATCGACCGGGTAGTATTGGTGGTAGTGCATCGCTTGTTTCCTGCCTCCTTCATGGGTGTGCAAACGGTCGCCACCCCATGAAAATGGCCCCTTGCAACAGGGGCCAGCGCTTCATCGTTACCGCACTTACATATGTTTGACGCGGCGCTTCACCTCTTCCTGCTTGCCCGCATTGAAGGGGCGCGCATCCGGGCTGCCGAGGTAGCCGCAGACACGGCGGGTCACCGACACCTTGGCCGGGTCGTGGTTGCCGCAGCGCGGGCAGGTGAAGCCCTTGGAGGTGCACTCGAACTCGCCGGTAAAGCCACACTCGTAGCACTCGTCGATGGGGGTGTTGGTACCGTAGTAGGGCACCTTGTCATAGCTGTAGTCCCAGACGTTCTCCAGCGCTTCCAGGTTGTGCTGGATGTTGGGGTACTCGCCGTAGCAGATGAAGCCGCCGCTGGCGATGGGCGGATAGGGTGCCTCGAAGTCCAGCTTGTCGTACGGGTTGACCTGCTTCTCCACGTCGAGGTGGAAGCTGTTGGTGTAGTAACCCTTGTCGGTCACCCCCGCCACCACGCCAAACTCCTTGGCGTCGATGCGGCAGAAGCGGGAGCAGAGGTTCTCGCTCGGGGTGGAGTAGAGGCTGAAGCCGTAGCCGGTCTCCTCCTTCCACTCGTCGGTGGCCGCCTTGAGCCGCGCAATGATGGCGATGGCCTTCTGCTGCAGTTCGGCGCTGTCAAACAGGTGCACCTGATCGCCAAACAGGGCGTTGATGGTCTCGTGTACCCCGATGTAGCCAAGGGAGATGGAGGCGCGACCGTGCTTGAAGATCTCGCTGACATTGTCGTCGGCCTTCAGGCGTACCCCGCAGGCCCCTTCCATGTAGAGGATGGGCGCGACCCGGGCCTTGACCCCGTCGAGGCGCTTGATACGGTACATCAGCGCGGTCTTGGCTACCCGCAGGGCGGCGTCCAGCTTGTCCCAGAAGTCCGCTTCATCGCGGGATTTCAGGGCGATGCGCGGCAGGTTGAGGCTTACCACGCCTAAGTTGTTGCGCCCTTCGTGGACCAGCTCACCGTGCTCCTCGTAAGCACCGAGGAAGGAGCGGCAGCCCATGGGCGTCTTGAAGGAGCCGGTCACCTTGACCACCTGGTCGTAGTTGAGGATGTCCGGGTACATCCGCTTGGAGGCGCACTCCAGCGCCAGCTGCTTGATGTCGTAGTTGGGATCGCCCTGCTTGTGGTTGAGGCCATCCTTGATGGCAAACACCAGTTTCGGGAACACGGCGGTCTTCTTGTTCTTGCCAAGGCCGGCGATGCGGTTGCTCAAGATGGCGCGCTGGATCAGGCGTGACTGCCAGCTGTCGCCGAGGCCAAAGCCAAAGGTGACAAACGGGGTCTGCCCGTTGGCGGTGTGCAGGGTGTTGACCTCGTACTCCAGCGACTGGAAGGCGTCGTAGCACTCCTTCTCGGTGCGGGCCATGGCGTAGGCATCCACATCGCTGATGCCCCACTCCAGCGCCACTTCCCGGTGCTTCTCCCAGCTGATGGTCACATAGGGGGCCAGTACTTCGTCGATGCGGTTGATGGTGGTGCCGCCATAGATGTGGCTCGCCACCTGGGCGATGATCTGGGCCGTGACCGCGGTGGCGGTGCTGATGGACTTGGGAGTGTCGATCTCCGCGTTGCCCATCTTGAAGCCGTGGGTCAACATCCCCTTCAAGTCGATCAACATGCAGTTGAACATGGGGAAGAAGGGGGAGTAGTCGAGATCGTGGAAGTGCAGATCGCCGCTCTCGTGGGCCTGTACCACATCGCGGGGCAGCATGTGACTGGTGGCGTAGTGCTTGGCGACGATGCCCGCCAGCAGGTCACGCTGGGTCGGGATCACCTTGGAATCCTTGTTGGCGTTCTCGTTGAGCAGGGCCGCGTTGGTCTGCTCCACCAGGCCGCGGATCTCCTGGGCCAGCCGGCCGCGGGCCTCGCGGGCTTGATCCCGGTCGTGACGGTATTCGATGTAGGCACGGGCGATGGCCTTGTCGTCGGAGGCCATCAGGTGGTTCTCGACCCGGTTCTGGATCTCGTGGATGTCCACTTCCCCCCGTCCTTCCAGCTCCTGGGTGACGGCGGCGGCAATGCGCTCGGCCAGCGCCGGGCTGGCCTGATTGACCGCTTCTGCCGCTCGGCCCACTGCCTCGGCAATCAGCTGGGCATTGAATGGTGCGCGACATCCATCACGTTTGATCACAACCGGTTTCATGGATTTTCCCCGTTAAAAAGGCCAGGCTCTCGCCCTCGGCTTACCCTTGTTTGGCCCCCTCCTCCACGCCTCGTCCTCGGCGCAAATAAATTCAGCCGAGGCTTGACAAGCCAGGGCTGACGATGAGAAGGGAACAGCTTGTATACAGCTTAATAACACAACATATAGGCATTAAAAACTAATACAGCCCTATATGTGGTGTCTATTAGGCACCAAAGCGTGACCGTATTTCTTGATCCAGAACAGGTTTTGAGGCGAGTGGCGCAGTTCCCGACCAGTCATAAACGGCCCCATACAAGACCCAATTCAAGCCTGATGCGGGCTGGCGCCCGATACCGGCCAGAGGGAAAAAGATTTCCCTTCCGACAGTAATTGACCGGGACAGGTTTGCACCAAGATGGACATAATGAAGGACAACTCCTCTTGTTCGATGGGAAGCGACATGACCAACCCGCTATTGCTGCTACTGCTGCTGTGTGCCCTTCCGTTGCGGTTGTGGGCGGCCGAGATTCTGGTGATCAGCAGCTACCACCCCGAATACCTGTGGGATCAGAGCTACAACGCCAGCCTGGCCGCCAACCTCAAGGGCGACCACCACATCAGCCACTTCTACATGGATACCAAGCGCCGCCCCGCCGAGGAGTTCGATCAGATAGCCGAGCAGGCGCTCGCCTACTATCGCCAGGTGAAACCGGATCTGGTGGTACTCGGCGATGACAACGCCATCAACTACCTGGCCAGCGACATCGCCTCCCTCGGCACCCCGGTAGTGTTTCTCGGCATGAACGAGAACCCGCGCCACAAGGGGCTGGTCGGCCACCCCAAGATCACCGGCGTGCTGGAGCGCCCCCTGCTCAAACGCAACATCAGCGAGATGAGCCAGCTGATGGGGGGGATCAAGAAGGCACTGGTGCTGTTTGACTCGAGCAACGTGGCGCTCACCGCCATCGAGGATGAATTCAAGACCCAGACCGAGCTGCGGGTCGGCCAGACCCGGGTCAACAGCCAGCTCATCGGCGACTACAGCCTGTGGCAGGAGGCCGTGCTCAATGCCAAGCAGAGTGGTTATGAAGCCATCTTTATCGGCCTCTACCACACGCTGGTGGACGATGATGGCAAGCACGTGAGCGAGCAGACTGTGCTGGAATGGACCAGCGCCCACAGCCCGGTACCGCTGTTCTGTTTCTGGGAGTTTTCGGTGGGCAAGGGCAAGGCCATCGGTGGCCTGGTACTGGATGGCCGCGATCAGGGGGCCAAGGCGGCCGAGCTGGTCAACGCCATCCTGGCGGGTGCCCAGCCCAAAACCCTGGCACCGCGCGCCGCCCTGCGTGGCGAGTATGTGTTCAGCAAGAGCGAGCTGGCCCGCTGGCAGCTCACCCTGCCGGACAAGTGGCGCTACAAGATCCTCTGGCGTGATTGAGCGCTGATCAGCGCCCCCATAACAAAGAACCCGGCCATGCCGGGTTCTTTGTTTATCTGATTGAAGCTGCAACTCAGCCCTGCAACGCCTGTTGCAGCTCCTCTTCACTCCAGACGGTGATGCCGAGCTCCTGGGCCTTGACCAGCTTGGAGCCTGCCGCCTCTCCCGCTACCAGCACATCGGTCTTGGCCGACACCGAGCCCGCCACCTTGGCCCCCAGCGCCTGCAGCGCCGCCTTGGCGTCGTTGCGCGACAGGGTGGTGAGGGTACCGGTCAGCACGAAGGTCTTGCCAGCAAAAGGCTGCTCGCTTGCCTCTTTCTTCTCGATGGCCGGCCAGTGGATGCCGGCGGCCAACAGGGCCTCCAGCACCTCGATGTTGTGGGGCTGGCGCAGGAAGTAGTAGACATGCTTGGCCACTATGTCCCCCACGTCGGCCACTTCCAGCAACTGCTCCACCGAGGCGGCGCGCAGGGCGTCCAGGGTGAGGAAGTGGTTGGCGAGGTTCAAGGCGGTCGCCTCCCCCACTTCGCGGATCCCCAGCGCAAACAGGAAGCGGGGCAGCGTGGTGCTGCGAGCCGCATCGATGGCCGCCACCAGATTGAGGGCCGACTTTTGTCCCATCCGCTCGAGCCCGGCCAGCTGGATGGCGTTGAGGCTGAACAAGTCCGCCGGGGTCTTCACCAGCCCCTTGTCCACCAGCTGCTCCACTATCTTGTCGCCAAGGCCGTCCACGTCCATGGCACGACGGGCGGCGAAGTGCTTGATCGCCTCCTTGCGCTGCGCCTCGCAGAACAGGCCGCCGGAGCAACGGGTCACCGCCTCTCCCTCCAGCCGCTCCACCGCCGAACCGCACACCGGGCACTCGGTCGGGAACAGGATCGCGCGGGCATCCGCCGGGCGCTGCGCCTCCACCACCGCCACGATCTGCGGGATCACATCCCCGGCCCGGCGCACGATCACGGTGTCGCCGATCATGACGCCAAGGCGCTCAATCTCGTCGGCATTGTGCAGGGTGGCGTTGGAGACGGTGACGCCGCCGACGAACACCGGTTTGAGCTTGGCCACCGGGGTCACGGCGCCGGTACGGCCGACCTGGAACTCGACGTTCTCAAGCTCCGTCATCTCCTCCTGGGCCGGGAACTTGTGGGCGGTGGCCCAACGCGGGGCGCGGGCCACAAAGCCGAGCTCCTCCTGCAGGGGGATGGCATCCACCTTGTAGACCACGCCGTCAATCTCGTAGGGGAGCTCGCTACGGCGCGCCAGGATGTCGTCGTGGAACGCCTGGCAACCGGCGGCCCCCTCCTTGAGCTTCACTTCAGGGCTGAGCGGCAGCCCCCAGCCTTTCAACTGGTTGAGGCGCTCGAAGTGGGAGCCACCGAGCTGCTCGCCGCCCACCCCCACGCCATAGGCGTAGAAGGCCAGCGGGCGGCTGGCGGTGATGCGCGAGTCGAGCTGACGCAGGCTGCCGGCGGCGGCATTGCGCGGGTTGACGAACACCTTCTCGCCCGCGGCCAGCGCCTTGGCGTTCATCGCCTCGAACCCCGCCTTGGGCATGAACACCTCGCCACGCACCTCCAGCCGGGCCGGCCAGCCCTCGCCGCGCAGGGACAAGGGAATGGCCTTGATGGTGCGCACGTTCTCGGTGATCTCCTCACCCGTGGTGCCATCGCCCCGGGTGGCGGCCTGCACCAGCTGGCCATCCACATAGAGCAGGCTCACCGCCAGACCGTCCAGCTTGGGCTCGCAGCAGAAGGTAAAGCTCACCTCCCGCTTGAGGCGATCGCGCATGCGCTGCTCGAAGGCCTGCAACTCCTCGCCGCTGAACACGTTGTCCAGGCTCAGCATGGGGATCTCGTGGCGCACCTGTTTGAAGGCGGTCAGCGGCTGGCCGCCCACCCGTACGCTCGGCGAGGCCGGCGTCTTCAGCTCGGGGTGTTCGGCTTCCAGCGCGATCAGCTCGCGCATCAGGCGATCGTATTCGGCGTCCGGCACCGTGGGGTTGTCCAGCACATAGTACTGATGACCATACTCGATCAGCAGCTCACACAGTTGACGGTGGCGGGAGAGGATATCGCTCATGAAAAAGTCTCGAAGTGTGATGGAAAAACCGGCCAGCGGACCAATAAAAATGCGGCACCTGGGTACCGCACTTTTTATTCATTCGACCCGCATGGCGTATTAGTCGCGACTGGCCTCGTAGGCGGCCAGCTCATGCCGGTAACGGGCGATGGTTTCGTCGCTCAGCGGGCTGCGATCCATATCCGTCAGCATGGCATCGAGATCGCTGGCCAGCTGATCGGCGGCCTGCAGCATGTCCTCGAAGGCAAACGCAGCGTTGCTGCGCAGCGGCAGCTGCATGAAGAGCGACACGCCCGGGGTGGCGAACTGCTCCATCCGGTACGGGTTGAAGGTGCCCGGCTTGACCATGTTGATCATGGAGAAGAGCACTTCTCCCTTGCCGTTCGGATCTTCATGGCGGTGGAAAATATCCATCTCGCCAAACTTGAAGCCCAGCGCCAGCAGGGAAGAGAGCAGGGTGGCCCCTTGCAGATCGTGACCCGGACGGCCCATCAGGTTGATGACATAGACATCCTGCCAGATCTTCTCGACCGGCGCGGCACGTACCGGCTCTTCATAGACGGGCTCCTCGTAGGCAGGCTCGGGGGCTGCATGACGGGGCTGCGCCTGGTATTCGGGAGCGGCGACCGGGGCCGGCTCGCGGGCACCGAAAGTGGGTGCGGTCGCGTAGGCGGGCTCGACCAGCGGCTCTTCGTCCAGCGGTTGCAGCAGCGGCTCGCGCTGGGGACGGGAACGGTGGACCGGGGTACGGCGAATGACCTGGGCGGGCTTGCGCACCGGCGCGGCAGGCACTTCCTCGACGGCTGCGGCAACCGGCTCCTCGAACTCCTCCTCGTCTTCTTCATAGACGGGGGGTGGCGGCACGGGGCGGGCGGCAGGCTTGCGTACCACGGGCGGCGGCAGATCGGCGTCGTCATCTTCATCATCGAAGGCGGGCGCAGGCGCACGACGGCTGACTTCCGGCTGGCGTGGCTCATCATGGTGGAGTTTGGGCTCGGCACGACGGCCACCGCTGACCACTCGCACCTGACCGATGCCATCGCTGTCGAAGGCGTCGTTGTCACGATCCCGTGATTTGGATTCCATCCGGCCCAGAGGTTTCTCTTTGATCGGTGCCTGACGATTCTTTCTGTTGCTCCACAACCCGTGAATGAGCAATGCCGCGATGGCAATACCGCCCAGGGCAACCAAGATGTAACGCAATTCCTGCATTAGCTGCTTCTCTTTCTAGTTTTGCTCAGCCAAAGCGACGGCTTCACCGATATCGACCGACACTATGCGCGAAACCCCGGGCTCTTGCATCGTGACGCCAACCAGCTGCTCAGCCATCTCCATGGAGACCTTATTATGACTGATGTAAACGAACTGTACTGTGCTCGACATCTCTTTGACAAGAGAACAGAAGCGACCGACGTTCACTTCATCGAGCGGTGCATCCACCTCATCCAGCAGACAAAATGGTGCTGGGTTGAGTCTGAAGATGGCAAAAACCAGCGCAAGTGCGGTTAACGCCTTCTCCCCCCCGGAAAGCAGGGCAATGGTAGCATTCTTCTTACCCGGAGGTCTCGCCATGATGCTCACTCCGGCCTCCAAAAGATCATCGGAGGTGAGCTCAAGCCAGGCACTGCCCCCCCCGAACACTTTCGGAAAGAGGGATTTTAAATCTTCATTGACCTTATCGAAAGTATCCCGGAACCGTATTTGTGTCTCTTTATCAATTCTTTTAATGGCTTGGCTCAAGGTTTCCAGCGCCTGCTCCAGATCCTGGCACTGGTTTTCCAGGTAGCTTGAGCGGGTTTTCGCCTCTTCATACTCCTCGAGGGCCGCCAGGTTGATGGCGCCAAGTGCCTCCACCTGTGCCTCCAGGGTCTGGATCTCCTGGCGCAGCTTGCCGCGATCAGCGGCAATCAGCACCGCCTGATCGAGATCCACCAGCCGCACGCCCAACTCTTCGAACTGCTCGTGCAACCCCTGCCGGCGCGTCAGGTTGCGTTCACGCTCAAGGCGCAGGGTCGCCAGTTTCTCCTGAATTTGCACCAGCTGCTTGTGATCGGCGCTTCTGGCCTGCTCCAGCTCGGTCAGCTGACGCTCCAGCTCCGCAAGCCGCTGATGACAGGCGAGCTGCTGCGCCTCAAGATTGCGCTGCTCGGCCAGCAGGGGCGACAGATCCTGACCCGGCGCAGCGCCCGGCTCCTTGAGCTCGGCCAGCTCCAGCCCGAGGCGGGCCAGCTCCTGTTCGCGCAGGGCGATGAGCTGGCGCAAGTTCTGCTGCTCCAGTTGCAGTCGCTGGCAGGCGGCCTGCTGCTGCTCCCGGCGCAAGCGCGCCTCCTCCAGCGCCCGCTCCGCCCCGCTCGCCTGCTCCTGGGCAAGCAGCAGCGCCTCGGCAAGCGCCTCGCCCTGCTCCTGCAACTCGCCAAGGGCCGCTTCACCCTGCTCAAGCCGCTCCCCGGTCGACGCCAGACGCTCGGCCTCCTCGGCCTGCTCCTGGTCGAGCATGATCAGCTCTTCCCCCAGCTGGCCGAGGCGCTGCAACCGCTCCTGCCGTTGCCCCTCGCGCAGGCTCCAGGCTTCGCGCAGTTGCTGCCACTGCTGCTCCTGCTCGCGCAGGGTGCGCTGAGCCAGCTCATGGGCGCCGTGCAGCTGGGCCCGCGTCGCGTCGGCGGCGGCAAACTGCTCATCGAGCCGGCGCAGCGCCTCCCGGCCTGCGGCCTGCTCGGTGTGCAACCGCTCACGCTCGCCGAGCAGCGCCAGGGTACCGAGGGCCATGCCCTCCCCCAGATCCGCCCAGTTGGGACCAAACCAGTCGCCCGCAGGAGTGAGCAGCGACTCACCGGCCGTCAGGCTCGGCTGGCGGGCCAATGCTGCCTCCCGACTCTCCACCAGCCAGATGGCATTGAGGAAGGAAGGGATGTGCTCGCCGCCCAGCTGCGCCGCCAGGGTACCGGCAACCGCCGGCTGGGCCGGGCCGATCCAGAGCCCGGACTGCGTGAGATTGCACTCATCCGCCGGGGTGGCGGTGAGCCAGCGGCCGAGCACCTTGTCCAGCCCTTGAGCCCACTCGGGGGGCACCTGCAGCCGATCCGCCAGGGTGGCGCCCGCCATCTGCTCCCCCAGGATCTGATCCAGGGTGGCGAGGCGAGCCTCCAGCTCGCGCAGCAAGCCCTGCTGGTGACCCTGCTCTGTCTTGAGTGCTTCATGATGTGCCACGGCGGCCTGCCACGCCGCTTCGGACTCCTCATGGCGGGCGCGGGAGAGCGCGAGTTCCGCCGCCAGCACATCGAGCGCCGGTTGCAGATTCTCCCCTTCCCCGCCGAGGGGCCCGGCCTGTTCATCTTCCAGCTTGAGACGGGCCAGCCGGGTCTTGGCCTGCAGCTCCTGCAGACCGTTCACCTCGGCGCGGGTCTGATTGAGCCGCCCCTGTAACTGGCCCAGCTGCTGCTGCCACTGCTGCTGGCGCTGGCGCGCCTGCTCGAGCCGCTCGGTCGCCGCCGCCCGCACGCTCTGCTGGTCGGTAAGCAACTGCTCACACTGCTCGAGGCGCGCCGATGCCACCTCGCCCTGCAACGTGCTTTCGCTCAACTGTTCCAGCTGGCTAGCCAGCTGGGCCTTGAGCCCCTCGATGCGCTCGCCGAGGGCTTGCCGCCTCGCCTGCCAGTCGCGGCCAAGCTCGCTCTGGTGCAGTTGCTGCTGCTCGAGACGGGCGATGGCCTGCCCGCCGAGAAAAATCTGTTGCTGGCGGCTGGCCTGCTCGGCCTGCGCCTCCTGGCGGGCCACCGACAGGGTGACGTGACGCCCCTCGTCGGCGGTGCGCTTGGCATCGAGCGCCGCCAGTGCCTGTTCGGTCTGGGCCAGTTCGGTCTTGGCCTCGCCGAGGCGCGTCTCCAGCGCCCACAGTTCCGAGCCGATCAGCTCGGCGCGGGCGGCGCGCGAACGGCTCTTGAGCTGCTTGTAGCGCTCGGCGGTCTCGGCCTGGGCCTTGAGATGCTCGAGGCGTGAGCCCAGTTCGCCGCGAATGTCGCCCAGGCGCTCCAGGTTCTCCTGGGTATGGCGGATGCGCTGCTCGGTCTCGCGGCGCCGCTCCTTGTAACGGGAAACCCCGGCGGCCTCTTCCATGAACAGCTTGAGATCGGCTGGGCGGGACTCCACCAGCCGACTGACGGTGCCCTGTTCGATGATGGCGTAGCTGCGGGGCCCGAGGCCGGTGCCGAGGAAGAGGTCGGTCACGTCCTTGCGGCGGCACTTCTGGCCGTTGATCTGGTAGTGGTTGGAGCCGTCGCGCAGCACTTCGCGGCGCACCGAGATCTCGGTAAAGCGGCCAAACTCGCCGGGCACCCGGTTGTGGGGATTGTCGAACACCAGCTCCACCGAGGCACGGCCGTGGGCGCTGCGGTTGACGGAGCCGTTGAAGATGACATCGGTCATGTTTTCGCCGCGCAGATGGCGGGCGGAGCTCTCCCCCAGCACCCAGCGCACGGCGTCGATGACGTTGGATTTGCCGCAGCCGTTGGGGCCCACCACGGCGGTCATGTCGGCGTTGAGCTCGATGCGGGTCGGCTCGACAAACGACTTGAAACCGGCGAGTTTGATCAATTTCAGACGCATGGCGGCCTATGTGGGTAACGAAATAAAGAGGAGGCGGGCAGGCGACTTTACCAAATCAAAAGCTTGTTTGTAATATGCAGGCAGTTTCCCATGAACAGATGGAGCTCAGATGAGCCACTCACCCCGTATGGTAAAAGACTCGATCAGCGGCGCAGACTACTTCCTGCGCGGCTTCTCGCTCATTCGCCAGCCCGGCATCCGCACCTTCGTGCTGATCCCCCTGCTGGTCAACTTCGTGCTGTTTGCCGGCGCCTTCTACGCCCTGCTGCTGCAGCTGGACGGCCTGTTCGGCTGGCTGCACCAGCAGATCCCGAGCTGGCTCGACTGGCTGGACTATCTGCTCTGGCCCATCGCCCTGGTCACCATCCTGGTGGTCTTCTCCTTCCTGTTCAGCTCGGTGGCCAACTGGATAGCGGCCCCCTTCAACGGCCTGCTGGCGGAGAAGGTGGAACAGGCTCTCACCGGCGAGACCGTCAGCGATACCGGCATGCTGGACATCGTCAAGGACGTGCCGCGCACCTTCGGCCGCGAGTGGACCAAGCTCAAATACTACCTGCCCAAGGCCATCGGCTGCCTGATCCTGTTCCTCATTCCGGTGGTGGGCCAGACCCTGGCGCCGGTGCTCTGGTTCCTGTTCAGCGCCTGGATGATGGCGATCCAGTACGTCGACTATCCGTTCGACAACCACAAGATCGACTTCATCACCATGCGCGACGCCCTCAAGCAGCGGCGCGGCAAGTGCCTGAGCTTCGGTGCCCTGGTCACCCTCTTCTCCGCCATCCCGGTGGTGAACCTGTTCGTGATGCCGGTGGCCATCTGCGGCGCCACCGCCATGTGGGTCGATCACTACCGCGCCGAGCAACTCAGACGCTGAGCCGGTTGCTGGTGACAACGGGGCTCCCTTGGGTGCCCCGTTTCATTTTTGCATTATAAAAAATAATGCATAGCCTTCATTGCTTGTCCCCTATAGCGCGAGTTGATAGGATGCGGAGCTTTCTCGCACCCTGGGATATCTCATGTTACATGCACTCTTCTTGCTGGGCCTGGTGGCCGAAGGGATGACAGGCGCGCTGGCCGCAGGCCGGCGACGGATGGATCTGTTTGGCGTGGTGATCATCGCATCGGCGACCGCCATCGGGGGCGGCACCATTCGCGACGTGCTGCTGGGTCATTACCCCCTGCTCTGGGTTGAACACCCGGAGTATGTGCTGCTGGTCGCTGGCGCGGCCATGGCCGGCGTCATCTCGGCGCCGCTGATGCGCTACCTCGGCAAGCTGTTCATGGCGCTCGATGCCCTGGGGCTGGTGGTCTTCTCCATCTTCGGCGCGGCAAGGGCGCTGGAAATGGGCCACGGCGCCGGGATCGCCTGCATCATGGCGGTGGTGACGGGGGCCTTCGGCGGCGTGCTCAGAGACCTGCTCTGCCAGCGCATTCCACTGGTGTTTCGCCGCGAGCTCTATGCCGCCATCTCGCTGGTGACGGCCGCCATCTACTGCCTGGCGCTGGATCAGGGTCTGCCCAACGACTGGGCCGCCTTCGGCGCCATCGGCATCGGTTTCGTGCTGCGCCTCCTGGCGGTGCGCTTCAAGTGGGGGCTGCCTACCTTCCACTACCAGTACGCCACGCACTGAGCGCGCCAGCTTCTGGCAAGCCGGTACGGATTGCAGCCAACAAAAAAGCGCCGGTCAGGCGCTTTTTTATATGGGCAACGGGGCTGTGGCTACCTCAGTTGATCCCTTCCGAGCTGAAGAAGGTCGCCTTGTCGGCGATGAAACGGATCTTGATGTTCTTGCCCTCGTCGCCCCAGATGCAGCTGGTGGTCCCCAGTGCATCGTCACAACGCTCGGCCTTGCCGAGGATGCTGCTCGCCTCGGCGTAGCTGATCCCCATCTTGAGCTTGTCGTAGTTTTCACGGTTGAGCTTGCCGCAACCCGTCAGCAGCAGGGCAATCAGCCCGCCAAGCAAAATATGTTTCATCTGGTTCTCCTCTGCATGGTGTCCAGAGCCTACCAGCTCGGCCACCCCGCTGACCAGTCCACCCGCCGGGCAGGAGTGGTCGGCAGCCGGCCGTTACCAGCTACGCACCGGCCCGGTGTCGAGGTGCACGAAGTTGTCGCTCGGGTAGTAACCGACGCCACCCACCTTGAGATGGAGCGCCGCCTTGCGCAGGTGCGCCAGCTGAACTCCGGGAATGCGCACATCCACCGCCTGCCCCAGGGTATGGTAGCTGTGCTTGGCCACGGCGCGGCTGCGGCTGCGCTTCTGGCGATTGGTCACGGGGGAGCGATAGCCCGAGATGAGCTGGATTTCACCGTGACGACCCAGCTTGTGCTGCAGCAGGTAGAGCTGGTCGAACAGCTTGCGGTCGATGTTGAATACTTCGTTGCGACGGTAGTCGCGAAAGATGTGGTTGAGCTCGGCCAGCCCGTCTTTCAGGTAGCGGCCGTCTTCCCAATAGCTGGCGCGCACCCGCTCGCCGGTATTGAGATTGAAGAAACTGAGTTCACGTCCTGCCGTACTGCGGCTCGCCATGGCGGGGAAGGACAGCAGCGAGCCCCCCAACAGGCAACCGGCACCCAGCAGCAGGCGACGTCGGCTTATCTCTTGATCAAGCATCCCTTGTCCGTCCATCGCTATGTTGAGGTGAAACCGTTGAATGAATTTGATACAGGCGCTTGAAACTACCCGCCGAGCCGGCCGCTGTCAAACCGCAAGGGGCCATGAAAAAGCCCGGCGCAGGCCGGGCTTTTCACTCTGTGGCGAGGATCACAGCAAGCGACTCTGGTAGCTGACTCGATCAAATCCATAGATGTCGTTGCGCAGTTGCTGACGTCCATCCTCGTCGATCCAGCTGCTCCAGTAGACGGTGAACACCGGGATCGGGGTGGTCAGCGGCAGCCACTTGGTCTGGGTCTCTTTCAGGATGCTGGCCACCTTGTCCGGCTGGTAGCGGGAGTCCGCCAGCAGCAACTCGGCCAGATCGTCGGCATGCTCCACTCGGATGCAGCCTGAGCTGAAGGCGCGCGCCCCCTGCTCGAACAGCGCCTTGCGCGGCGTGGAGTGCAGGTAGATGGCCTCGTTGTTGGGTAGATAGAACTTGTAGCGACCCAGCGCATTGTGATCGCCCGGCTTTTGCCGCAGCCGATAGGGGAAGCCGGACGCCAGCGCCTGCTGCCAGCCCTCTTCGGTAAACTGCACCGGATTGCCCTCGCCGTCGATCACCTCGAACTGCTCGCGATTGAGGTAGGCGGGATCCCGTCCCAGCTTGGGCAGAATGTCTTTGCTCAAGATGGAGCGCGGCACGTGCCAGGCCGGGTTCAGCACGATGGAGCGGATCTCGCTGGCGAGGATCGGGGTCGCCCGCTGCTCCTTGCCCACGATCACCCGGCTGGTGAATACCTCGTTGCCGGACTCCACCACGCTCAACCGATAGTCGGGGATGTTGACCAGCACGTAGCGGGCGCCGGAGAGCTGATCCACCAGATCACGTCGCCACAGGTTGCGCAGCAGCAGGCTAGCGCGCACCTCGGGCCCGGTATTGAGCCAGCTGCGGGTCTGCCGGCCTATGATGCCGTCGGCGGTCAGGCCGTGGCGGCGCTGGAACTGCTTGACGGCCTGCAGGGTCTCGGCGTCGTAGGTGGCGTCATCATGGCGCGGGGCCGTGTCGCCCAGCTCGTTGAGGATGGAGCGGATCTGGCCCAGCTCCGGGGAGACTTCACCGGCCCGCAGGGTCGGCATGGTCAGGGTCGGCCACTTCTTGGCCATGGGCAGCGCCAGCAGCTTGCGCACTTCCTCGCGCACCGCGTCATATTCCGCGACCTGGGGTCTGAGCTGCCTGACCTGCTCCAGCAGGTTGTCGCCGGCCGGCTCGTGGGCAAGCGGCTTGTTGAGGTTGAGCTTGAGGGTCTGCATCTGCTCGCGGGAGACCAGATCCATGGCCCGCCACGCCTGCTGGAACCGGGCCAGCTTGCCGAACGCCTCGTCATAGAGGGCGCCACGCTGATCCGCCGGCTTGGCCTGCAGTTTCTTCCAGAGCGTGTAAAAATCCGGGTGCAACTGGGCCAGCACGGCTTCCTGCAGCTGCAGCTCCAGCTCACGCCTGGCCTGCTCTGCGGTGCTGTTCTGATACCAGTCGTGCTGCATCGCAGCATTGCTTACCACCACCTGGCCCTCGCTGGCCTGTACCATGGCCGCCGGCCAGCAGCCCAGCCAGATCAGGTTTGCCAATGCCAGCCAATACTTCTTCCCCATGCTTACCTCAAGATCGGTTCACTTCAGCCTGTCAGACCCGGCGGTCAAGGCGCTCATGATGCGTGAATGCCCGCGACTTTACTAGCTGGCGGGCGCGTAGCGCCGCCAGATAATGTCATACTCATTTGTTGCTTTAAATTCAGCCAGCTCGCGATTGAACGCGCTGACAAATTCGGGTGACAGCCGCTTCTTGCTGAACATGAAGAAGGTCGGCGCTTCATATACGGCCATGGTGTGGGGGACGATCAGATCGCCCAGCCCCTCCTCCTTCAGGCCCCAGGGGGTGGCCAGCACATCGCCGAGAAAGCCGTCGATGCGCCCCAGCACCAGCTTGCCATAGTTTTGCTCGTCATTGACCACGCTCACCTGGGCGGCATAACGGCGCAGCAACTCGCTGATCTCGGCCCCATAGTAGTAGTCCTTGGTGATGCCCAGGGTATGGCCGCTGGCCAGCCAGCTGGCCAGATCGGTTTCGGGGTAAGAGGATGACTTGCGGATCCAGAGCGCGCTGCGACCCGGATTGTAGGCATCGGAGAACCAGGCATAGCGGGCGCGGTCCTCGTTGAAATAGGCCTCCATGGCGATGTCGACCGAGCCCAGCGACAGACCGTGCAGCACCCGCTTCCAGGGCATCTCCACATAGCTGGCCTTGCAGTCGAGCCGCTTGAGCATGGCGGTGAGCGCCTCGACGGCAAAGCCGCGCAGCTCCTTCTGCCCGGCCGCCGTGCCGGCGTAATAGTGATAAGGCGGCCAGTTGTCAAAACCGACCCGCAAGGGCGAGGGACACAGACTGTTTGCCGAGGCCAGCGGCGCCAGCAAGCAGAGCATCCAGCAGCAGAGTTTCAGCTTCATGGGTCATCCTTGACTGCGTGATACGCCATCATAAATCGGCCTAGGCAAAATGGCGACAGATCCTGCCACAGCGATGCAGGCTCCCGGCCGTGTGAGCGGCACCCTCGTTTATGCTTGTCGAAGCCGGGCCTGAAATGCCCCCGGCCTGCGCCGGATCTCCGGCTCGCCAGGGCAGGTAAAATACGGGAACAGCAACATTTGGAACACCGGCCGGAAAGGGGTTAATATGTGACCAAATATATTTTTGTGATCCACTATGCTTTTTTTGCAATTGGATTAGCATATGCGCGAAATCAGCCTACAAACCGTGAGGCGCAGAGAGTGATATGACGTACAAAAAGTTTGGTTTTCTGACCGCCATCATGGCGCTGAGTGGTTTCTACCTTTATACCCTCTACCTGGCCGCCCACCCCAACGTGAGCCTGGCCTACAAGCTCTATTACTTGGAAGGCAAGACCCGCTTCTGGGAGCACAACTCCAGCATGACCTACCAGCCCGGCAACGAGCTCAATCTGACCAAGCCGAGCCGTTTTCTCTCCAGCGAAGGCTGGGCCAAGAAGCCGAGCGCGGACGGCACCGAATTGAGCGGCCAGGGCGGCCTCTACTTCGTGCTGCCCAAGCAGCAGGCACAGCCGGAACAGCTGACCATCCAGGCCCGGGTCAACAGCCCGCAGGCCGGTGCTCTGCTCAAGGTGGCGCTGGGTCACGATTTCACCACCACCGTCAAGCTGGCCAAGGCCGGCATCAACGAGATCCGTCTCAGCCTGCCGGGCGAGTCGCTGACCTCGGACCCCAAGCGTCCCAACTTTCTGGCGCTCTCCGCCCCGACGCCGCTCAATGTCCAGTCGGTGCGCTTGACCGTCGCCCAATAAGACGTATTCTCCAATACGCTGTTTTATAAAATAATTTTCCAAATAAGGAAGTTTTCATGTCGCATGCCGATTTTCGACTCTCTCTGATCGTTCCCGTTTACAACGAGGAAGAGAGCATAGATGCCTTCATCAACGCGATAGATAACGAACTGGCGCCGCTCAAGGATCAGCTGGAAATTGTATTCGTCAACGACGGCAGTCGCGACCGCACCCGTGAGGTAGTCGAGCAGGCCATCACCCGCGACCCGCGCGTCACCCTGGTCAATCTGGCCCGCAACTTCGGCAAGGAAGCGGCCATGACCGCCGGCCTGCATCACGCCAAGGGTGATGCCGTGGTGCCGATGGACGTGGATCTGCAGGATCCGCCCGCACTCATTCTCGAATTCGTCAAGCTGTGGCAGACCGGCGACTACGACACCGTCTACGGCATCCGGGTGGATCGCAGCGCCGACACCCCGATGAAGCGCCTCACCGCCGGCGGCTTCTACCGCTTCTTCAACGCGCTCTCCACCAGCACCAAGCTGCCGGAGAACGCCGGCGACTTCCGCCTGATCGACCGCAAGGTGGTCGAGGCGATCAAGCAGCTGCCGGAGCGCAACCGCTTCATGAAGGGCCTGTTCGCCTGGGCCGGTTTCCGTGCCGTCGGCGTGCCCTACGAGCGCCCCGCCCGCCATGCCGGCGAGACCAAGTTCAACTACTGGAAGCTGTGGAACTTCGCCCTCGACGGCCTGATGAGCTTCTCCAGCTGGCCGCTGCGGGTATGGAGCTACGTCGGCGTCGGCGTCTCCTTCGTCGCCTTCCTCTACATCCTCAAGATCGTCACTCAGGTGGTCTTCTTCGGTATCGACGTGCCGGGCTACGCCTCCCTGATGTCGGTGGTGCTGTTCCTCGGCGGCATCCAGCTGCTGTCGCTCGGCATCATCGGCGAGTACATCGGCCGCATGTTCGTGGAAGTGAAGCAGCGCCCCGTCTACCTCATCGAAGGGGTGTACGGCCAGTATGCCAAGCAGGATGAAGAGCCGAAGCAGGATGCCGCCACCGGCAGCAAGAAGAACGCCGGCAAGAAGGCTGCTGCCGCGAAAGCCGCTGATGACCAGCAGGAGCAGGCTTCTCAATGATCTCCCGCGAGGAATTCTGGCGGCTGGTACGTTTCGGGTTTGTCGGCGGGGGGGCCACCCTCGTCGATCTGGGCACCTCCATCGCCCTGTTTCACACCTGGCCCACCATCTCGGAGCACCTGGTGACGACGCTGGCCTTTGCCATCGCCTTCTGGTTCTCCTTCTTCGGTCACCGTTACATCACCTTCCAGAAGCAGGGTGCCGCCAGCAAGTTCTTGCTGGTCGCCCTCTTCTCGCTGGCGGTGCGTAACCTGATATTGAGCGGTCTGCTGTTTGCGGGTCTTTCCGGTCTGTTGCCGGTGGTGATCGCCACCCTGACGGTCACCGTGCTCACCTACCTCCTCTCCAGGATCTGGGTATTTGCCTGATGAATGACATGACTACCTCCATCACCCCTGACAATGCGGGCCCCTATCGCCCGTCACTGGCCATCAGCAGCCGTGACTGGCTGATGATCATCGCCGCCTTCGTACTGAGCCGGGCCGCCCTCTACGGCATGGGCTATTTCGGTGTGCAGCTCTATGGCTCCCCCGACATAGGCCCGCTGCAGGCCTATTGCCAGTTCGACTGCGTCTGGTTCCAGCGCATCATCGAGAACGGTTACGATCTCTACCCGCGCTGGCTGAGCAAGGGCAATGCGGCCAACTGGGCCTTCATGCCGCTCTACCCAATGATCTCCGGCACCATCTCCAACCTGCTCAACGTCGAGAGCCTGATCGGCCTGATGCTGGTGGCCAACCTGGCGTTCTTCATCAGCCTGCCGCTGATGCTGCTGGTGCTGCGCCAGCTCAAGCTGGGTGACGATACCGCCCGCTTCGGCGTCTGGCTGCTGGCCTTCTCCCCCTTCTCCGCCTACTTCGTCTCCGGCTATACCGAGTCGATGTTCATGGCGCTGATGCTGGGGATGTTCCTGTTCGCCTATCGCCAGCAGTGGCTGATGGTGGCGCTGCTCGGCGTGTTCATCTCCGCCACCCGCAACCTGGGGGTGATGATGGTGTTCCCTGTGCTGATCCTGGCGCTGCAGGCCTACGGCTGGCGCGAGTTCTTCCGCTTTACCGAGCGCGCCTTCAAGGTGGTGTTCACCCTCTGGATGATCCCGCTCGGCCTGTTCGCCTACATGTTCTACCTCTATCACCTCACCGGTGACGCGCTGGCGTTCAAGCACATCCAGGTGGCCTGGGGCCGTTACATGGACAGCCCGCTGGACTGGTGGCTGAGCGGCTTCGAGCTGGGCGGACGCAAATCCTACCTCTCCATCATGGTGATGTTCGGCTGGGCTCTGAACCTCTATCTGTTCAGCCAGAAGCGCTGGGCCGAGGCGACCCTGATGTTCATCTGCTGCACCATTCCGCTGATGACAGGGCTCAACGCCATGCCGCGCTACATGTTCGGCCTCTATCCGACCATGCTGGCGATCATCCTGCTGACCCATCGCTGGCCGGCCATTCGCCCGGCCGTGCTCTGCCTGAGCGGCATGGTGGCATCCTTCATCGCGGTGGCCTTCGTCAACTTCAAGTTCTTCACCGTGTGACGAAGGTGGCAATGCAACAAGCCGGTCTATCGACCGGCTTTTTTTATGGGCGCGACACCCCGCTCACACTTTTCCATTCTTGAAAACGTAACCATTTGAACTGATGTCACAAATCGACGGTTTGCCTGTCCAAGCCCGCCCTCATGCCTCCTAGAATGAGCCCCATTGACGGCAATCTGGTCCGCTTAACCCCAGCAAGGAATGGCTTATGCGTCGCACTCCCTCGGTTTCTTCCCTCTGGCTCGCCCTGCTGGCCAGCCCCCTCTTCCTCCATCAGGCCATGGCCGCCGAGGTGCGCCTCTACGTGGATGACCAGCCGGTCGGCGCGCCGCTGGCGCTGGACAAGGGGGCGGTGCAGATGACCCATCCGCTCACCAAGGGAAGCCACCAGATCCGCATCAGCGACGCAGGCAACAGCTGCGGCACCAGCTTCGGCCCGAGCGAGGCCAAACCGCTCCCCTTCGGCACCGCCCAGCCCATGGACAAGTGCAGCAAGGGGCAACACTTCAACCTGCGGGTGATGCTGGCGGGGGATTATCAATTCACCTTCAACCCGGATACTCCCAGCCTCAAGGTGCTGCGAGCCATCAAGAAGAGCGAATTCAAACGTCAGCCGCCAGCGGAACCCTGTATCAGCTGGGATGGCGGCCCGGTCACGGTATCCCTGAAAGGAGTCTGGCCCGACGGCACCCAGCTGCGGGACGCCTACTCCGGCCAGCAAGGGGTGGTCAAGGGCGGCAAGCTGACCCTGACGCCGAGTAAAGAGAGCGGTGGCCTGCTGCTGCTCGAGCCGGTCAAGGCGACCACGGCGGCCCCCTTCAGCTGGGATCAGGCGAGCGTCTATTTCCTGCTCACCGACCGCTTCAACAACGGCGATCCCGCCAACGACCACAGCTTCGGGCGCCAAAAGGACGGTCAGGATGAAGTGGCCACCTGGCACGGTGGCGACTTCAAGGGGCTGACCGCCAAGCTCGACTACATCAAGCAGCTTGGCATCAACGCCATCTGGATCACCCCCATGGTGGAGCAGGTGCACGGTTTCATCGGCGGTGGCGAGCAGGGCAACTTCCCCTTCTACGCCTATCACGGCTACTGGGCGCTCGACTTCACCAAGATAGATCCCAACTACGGCGACGAAGAGAGCCTGAAGACCCTGGTGGACGAGGCCCACAAGCGCGGCATGCGCATCATCCTCGATGTGGTGATGAACCACGCCGGCTACGCCACCCTCGCCGACCTGCAAGATCTGGGGCTCACCGATCTCACCCAGAACACCGGCAAACTGCCGGCCCGCTGGAACCAGTGGCGCCCGAGCGGCGGCCTCAACTGGCATGGCTACAACCAGTTCATCGACTACCAGTCGCCGAAGTGGGACCAGTGGTGGAGCGGTGACTGGGTGCGGGCCGGCCTGCCCGGCTATCCGCAGCCCGGCACCGACGACGTCACCGGCTCGGTGGCGGGGCTGCCGGACTTCCTCACCGAATCCACCAAACCGGTGGGGCTGCCGCCGCTGCTGGCGGCCAAACAGGACTCCAGGGCCAAGGCGCTGCCCAACGCCACCGTGAGCGACTATCTGATTGCCTGGCACACCGACTGGGTACGCCGCTTCGGCATCGACGGCTTCAGAGCCGACACCGTCAAACACCTGGAGCCCGAGGTGTGGGCCCGTCTCAAGCAGGCCGGCACCGCCGCCCTCAAGGAGTGGAAAGCCGCCAACCCGGCCAAGAAGCTCGACGACCTGCCCTTCTACATGGTGGGCGAGGTGTGGGATCACGGGGTGGCCAAGGATTTCTGGTATCAAAACGGCTTCGATTCGCTGATCAACTTCGACTATCAGCGCGAGTTCGCCCTGCCCCAGGCCCAGTGTCTGGCCAGCGCCGAGCCCACCTATGCCGGCTACGCCAGCCGCATCAATCAGGATCCCGAGTTCAACGTGCTGAGCTACATCAGCTCCCACGACACCAAGCTGTTCTTCGGCGACTATCAGGACGTGCCGCTGCAGCGCCGGGTCGCCAGCAGCTTCATGCTGCTGCCGGGCGGCATCCAGATCTACTACGGCGATGAGTCCGGCCGCGGGCTCGCCAAAGATGGCGGCGTGTTCGATCAGGCGCTGCGCTCTGACATGAACTGGCAGGAGCTGGCCGGCGGCGAGAAGGCCGAGCTGGTCAAGCACTGGCAGCGGCTCGGCCAGTTCCGCGCCGCCCACCCGGCGGTGGCGGCGGGCAGCCACAAGAAACTGGCCGACAGCCCCTATGCCTTCGTGCGGGAGAAGGGGGATGACAAGGTAGTGGTGGTGTTCGCCGGCCGCCAGCCGTAATCCGGCCCAAGGAATCAAACCCAAACGGAGAGGGGAGCCAGTGGCTCCCCTCTCCGTTTACACCAGCTGTTCAGACAAGCTGTATACAGCGGTTATGCCCGCGGGTTCACTGCGGCTGACGGGCGGCCGCCGGCCACTGCAGACGCGCCTTGACCAGGGTCTGCTGCCACAGCGGCCAGGCCAGCAGCGCCTGCTGATAGGCGCCCGCCTGCCCGGGCAGCTGGGTGCCGTAGCTCGCCAGCCGGTAGGCCATCACCGCATAGAAGGCATCGAGGATCCCCGCCTCGCCAAAATAGAAGGGGCCCCGCGCCTGGGACCAGATGGTCTGCAGCCGGGCCAGCTCGCCGATGGCCTCCACCGGCGGTTCGCTGCGGGTGGGAGCGCCGAGGAAGAAGGGCAGCAGGGTGCGGATCTGGCGAAAACCGGCGTGCAGCTCGGCGCAGAGACTGCGGGCCAACGCCCGCTCGGCTCGCGCCTCGGGATAGAGCCGGCGCGCGGGGCAGAGCTCGTGCAGGTACTCGGCGATGGCCAGCGAGTCGTGTATCCGCACGCCATCGTGATCGAGCCAGGGCACCAGGCCGGCGGGGGCCAGCCGCTTGAGCCGCTGCAGCTCCTTGGCATCCTCCAGGTCGAACACCTGCTCCTGCCACTCCAGCCCGCTCATGGCCAGCACCAGTGCCGCCCGCATCGCCCAGGTGGAGCCAGTGCCCACCGTCAATACCAGAGATCCCATCTATTGCCTCCTGCATGGGTTGTTCATGACCATCCCATCTGCCCCAATGGCACGACATCCGACGGTCGCTTCACATTTGCACGCCGGCAGGTTTGACCCTCTCCGGGAGCGGTGCTAGTTTGATTTTCCAAAACAATCAGTTAGCAACTAATGTGAGCAATGGACAGCCAATTTACCATCGTCATCGCAGATGACCACCCCCTGTTTCGGGGCGCCCTCTATCAAGCGGTGCACATGGCCATCGACGATGCCCAGCTGCTGGAAGCGGACTCCATCGACAGCCTGGCCCACCTGCTGGGTGAGCACCCGGAAGTCGACCTGCTGCTGCTCGATCTCAAGATGCCGGGGGCCAACGGCTTCTCCGGCCTCGCCCACCTGCGCGGCCAATATCCCGACCTGCCTATCGTGGTGGTGTCGGCTTCGGAAGAGCCCGCCATCATCCAGCAGGTGCTGCGGCTCGGCGCGCTCGGCTTCATCCCCAAATCGGCGCCGATGAAGGAGCTGGTCAACGCCCTCAATACGGTGATCGGGGGTGACAACTGGGTGCCGGCCGGCATCTCGCTCCACCCCGAGCCCACTGACGGCGCCGATTTCGCCAGCAAGCTCGCCAGCCTCACCCCCCAGCAGTACAAGGTGCTGGTGATGCTGCGCGACGGCAGCCTCAACAAGCAGATCGCCTGGGAGCTCAACGTCTCCGAGGCCACCATCAAGGCCCACATTACTGCCATTTTCCGCAAACTCGGCGTCAAGAACCGCACCCAGGCGGTTATCGCCCTGCAGCAGATGGATATCAAGGACGACTGAGCCCGCCTCATCCCCTCTTGCAGGCTGATTCGCCGCTCGACAAATAGCACGGTCGTACTTTATGCTGCTCCGGTCAATGAAGGAGAGTGCGATGAGCAAGGGCCGGCTGACCCGCGACAACATTTTGCAGACTGCGTTCGAGCAGGCGAGCCAGCAGGGGCTGGAGAGCCTCACCATCGGCTCCCTTGCCAGCGCCTGCGAGATGTCGAAAAGCGGCCTGTTTGCCCACTTCCAGTCCCGCGACAACCTGCAGATTGCCGTGCTGGAGTACGCCGCCGAGGTGTTCCGGGAGCGGGTGATCCAGCCGGTGCGCCAGCAGCAGCACGGCAGCCAGCGAGCGAAGCTGATGGCCCTGCTGCAGGCCTGGCTGGCCTGGAACCAGTGCTTCGCCGGCCGCTGCATGTTCCTCGACGCCTGGACCTCGGCCCAGGAGGGGGAGGTGCAGCAGGCCGCCCGCCAGCTGGTGCGCTTCTGGCTCGACTACCTGGCCCGTCAGGTGGTGCAGGGACAGAGCGAGGGCGAGTGGCGCAGCGACATGGATCCCTGGCGCGCCGTCTATCGCCTCTATGGCCTCTATCTGGCGGATCAGGTATTCAATGCCCTCGATCTGTGTCAGGATCCGGCCCGCCACTTCTGGCCCGAAGTGGAGACGCTGCTGGATGGCTGGCGCTGATAGATTGACCTCTCTTTTTTAAAACCGACAAAAAAGCACGACCGTTCGCACATAAAAACCACAGGATGACCATGAGCAGCAAGATCTACTTCAACACCCGCCGCTTCAGCCCGAGCAAATGGCTGCTTGGCCTTGGCACCCGCTTGCATCACACCCTGGCCCCCGTTCATGCCAAGCGCACCGCCAGCAAGCTGCTGCTCACCCCCCAGCGCAACCAGCGGGATGACACGGCGCCGGCCGGACTGGTCAAACAGGCCGTGCACACCAGCGAAGGCACCCTGATGAGCTACCGGCTCGGCCAGGGGCCGGTCTGGCTGCTGATGCACGGCTGGTCAGGCAGCGCCGGCCAGTTCTACCCGCTGATTAGCCACATCGCCGACCAGGGCTTCACGGCCATTGCCTACGATCACCCGGCGCACGGCCACAGCGCCGGCCATACCGGCCACCTGCCCCGCTTCGTGCGCGCCTTCGACGAACTGGTGGAAAAGATGACGGCCGAGTACGGCCCGCTGCAGGGTGTCATCGCCCACAGCATGGGGGGCGCCGTCACCCTCTCCAGCCGCCGACGCGAGCTGGATGCCCTGCCGCTGCTGCTCATCTCGCCGGTGCTCGACTACGTGCCCCAGCTCTACGGCATGGTGGCGCGATCCGGCTACTCCATCCGGCTGTTCGATGCGGTGGTCAAGGAGATTGAGCAGGAGTACCAGCACCCCCTGAGCACGGTCGACCCGCTGGGGCGGCTCGCCGGCCGCAGCGGGCCCGCCATCATAGTGCACGACGAGGAGGATCGCTTCGCTCCGCACGGCGATTCCCTGCGCGCCACCCAGGATGGTCGTACCCGGCTGGTGAGCACCCGTGGCCTCGGCCACGGCCGCATCCTCGCCAGTGCCCCCGCATTCGCCGCGTTCGATCAGCTGAGCGCCGCTCGCCACGCCAACTGAACAGCCTCAAAAAGGGCCTGCAAAAAATGGTTGGCAGGCCTGTTTTTATATTTGATACAGCGTCTTATAGTTAAATTGCTCGGTGGCAACACCCCCAGTGGCATGCATAAGGCGCAGTATCATGGCCAAACCCAACACAGCTCTTCTGTTGACCGGTGGTGGTGCCCGCGCCGCCTATCAGGTCGGCGCCCTCAAGGCGATCGCCGAGTTCTATCCCCGCAATCTCGGCATTCCGTTTCCCATCCTGTGCGGTACTTCAGCCGGCGCCATCAATGTCACCGCGCTGGCCTGCTACGCCTCCTGCTTTCATCTGGGAGTACGCAAGCTGGAGTGGGTCTGGCGCCGCTTCGAGACCCACCACATCTTCGACTTTCACCCGGGGCGCCTGTTGTGGCGGCTGATGTATGAGGGCTCGGCCGGGCTCATCAATCCCCACACCAACCACGCCTTTCACCTGTTCGACAACGCGCCGCTGCGCCGCCTGCTGGATCAGCTCATCGACTATCACCGCATCGACGACAACATCCTCTACGGCAGCCTGGAGGCGCTGGCCATCACCGCCTCCGACTACGACGACGGCCTCTCCACCACCTTCTTTCAGGGGCGGGCGGAGCACCTGCCGTGGGAGCGGGCCAGACGGCGCGGGCTGCGCACCCTGCTCACCTCGGATCACCTGCTCGCCTCCTCGGCGCTGCCGTTCGTCTTCCCGGCCACCCACATCGGCGACAAGTTCTACGGCGACGGCTCCATCCATCAGTTGAGCCCGCTCAGCCCCGCCATCCACCTGGGGGCGGAGCGGATCCTGCTGATCACCCTGGATCCGCCGGCGCACACGGCCCCCACCTTCCACCATGGCCACCTGACCAGCTCCAACATCGCCAGCCACCTGCTGGACACCGTCTTCACCGACACCCTCAACTCGGATCTGGAGCGGTTGTGGCGCATCAACCAGACCCTGGATCTCATCCCGGAGCGGGAGCGCAACCGGTTGAAACTCAAACGGGTAGAGACCTGCGTACTCAAGCCGAGTCAGGATCTCGACCTGCTGGCGCTGGCCTATCTGCGCAAACTGCCGGTGCACCTGCGCCGCCTGCTGCGGGTACTGGGGGTGACAGGGGACGAGACCAGCAGCCTGGCCAGTTTCCTGATGTTCTATCCCGGTTACTGCCAGCAGCTGATCAAGCTGGGCTACCTGGATACCCTGAACGAGCGCCGACGGGTCGAAGCGTTTCTGGGGATAGAGGAGATGGTACCGGTCGAAGCTTGAATTGGGCCCTTGAAGGGGGAGCCGGCACGCCAGCAAGCGGCTCACTCACCTGTGGCGAGGGTGAACACACCTTGAGGGAGGGCTAACGACCCTCCAGCAGGCGCTGCTCCGCCTGCTCCACCGCCACCCCATTGCCGAACAGCACCAGCCGATCCCCTGCCGCCAGCACCAGCTCTGGCTTGGGCTCCAACCGCAACTCGCCGCGCTGTACCTCCTTGATCCGCACCGTCTCCAGCGCCAGGGCCTGCACGCTGCGCCCCACCGCCCAGGCCTGCTCGTGCAGCAGCACCGGGTGCAGCCGCTCGAGCAGCTGGTCCGTCTCCAGATTGCCGGCGCTTTGATCCCCCCAGTAGAAACCGTGCAGAAAGCGGTACTGGCTGCTGCGCTCGTGCTCCATGCGCCGGATCACCCGGCCGATGGGAATGTCGCAGTTGAGCAGCAGGTGGGAGACCAGCATCAGGGCCCCCTCCTGGGATTCGGGGATCACCGCAAAGGCGCCCGCCCGCTTGAACGCCTCCAGAAAACTGTCATCCCGGGTGCGCACCAGCACCTTCACCTCCCCCGCCAGCTCCCTGATCAGCGCCAGCATGGCCTCCACCCGCTTGTGATCGTCAAAGGTGATGATCACCAGCCTGGCCCGCAGCAGGCCGGCGGCCAGCAGGATGTCGCGGCGGCTGGCATCGCCAAACGCCACCTGCTCCCCCGCCGACTTGGCCTCGCTCACCCGCTCCGGGTCGAGATCCAGCGCCAGGAAGGGGATCTCCTCCTGCTTGAGAAAACGGGCGCAGGTCTGGCCGGCCCGACCAAAGCCCGCGATGATCACGTGCTGGCTCTTGCTCAGGCCCGACTGGGCCACCTCGGAGCGGGTGAGCAGAGCCGGATCGGTGAGGGAGCGGGCCAGATGATGGGCCTGCAGCACCAGCCAGGGCGTCATGGCGATGGAGGTAACGCCGATGCCGATGAGCAGGGAGACCAGCCGATGGTCGAGCAGACCGTGGTGGTTGGCCAGCGCCAGCAGTACGAAGCCGAACTCCCCCACCTGGCTCAGCATGATCCCCGCCGCCATGGCATCGCGTTTGCGCTCCCCCATCAGCCGGCCAGCCAGCAGCACCAGCAGGGACTTGAACAGGATCAGGCAGAGCACGCTGGTGGCCACCAGCCACCAGTCCTGTGCCACCCGCTGCCAGTCCATGGTCATGCCGATGGTGATGAAGAAGAGCCCCATCAGCACGTCCCGAAACGGCCGGATGTCCACCTCCAGCTGATGGCGATAGTGGGACTCCCCCAGCATCATGCCCGCCAGAAAGGCCCCCAGCGCCATGGAGAGCCCCATCCACTGGGTCAGCGAGGCGGCCAGCAGCGCCACCAGCAGGGCGCTCAGCACGAACAGCTCGTCGGAGCGGGCCCGCGCCACCTCGTGAAACAGCAGCGGCAGCAGCCACTTGCCCACCGCCAGCAGGCTCAGCAGGGCAAACAGCCCCTTGAGGGTGGCCCAGGCGATCTCCGCCAGCAGGGCGCTGCCCTGGATCTCGGGCCTGGCCAGGATGGGGATCATCACCAAGAGCGGCACCACCGCCAGATCCTGAAACAGCAGCACGCTCACCCCGAGCTGGGCGCGGCGGGTGTGCAGCTGCTTCTGCTCCCCCAGCTGCTTGATCACCACGGCGGTGGACGAGAGCGCCAGGGTGCCCGACACCACCAGCGCCTGGGGCAGGCTCAGGCCCCACCACCAGGCAATGGCGAAAAACAGCAATGACGTGAGCAACACCTGCAGACCGCCCACCCCGATCACCAGCCGACGCATGGCGATGAGCCGGGGCAGCGAGAATTCGAGGCCGAGCGAGAACATCAGAAAAACGATGCCGAGCTCGGCGATGGTCTGCATGATCGCCTGGCCGGTGATCACGGCCACGCCATAGGGGCCGAGCAGTACCCCGGCAAGCAGGTAAGCGAGGATCACCGGCTGGCCGAGGCGCCGGAAAATCGCCACCAACAGCACGGCGGCAAGCAGCAGGATCAACACATCTGCGTACAATATTTCCTCCCTTTTTATCTACTTAAGCCTAGCCAGCCACTCTTGTTCACATCGAACATATTTTGGGCACAAGGATTGCAGGTAAGAGTCAGGAAGTAGGTTGTTTGAGGGCTGTACCGTGGAAAACACATCATCATTGAATGGTCTGGGACATGGCATCGAGCAGTGGGTTCGCCAGATGGAGCGGCTCACGCCGCTGGCCAGTCAGGATCGCAACCAGTTGCTCGAGTTGTTGTTGGTGCAGATGGACCTCGGCAGCCTGCTGGCAACCTTTGCCGATCGTGCGGCAAGAATTGTCCGGATCCACAGCCTGCACTTCGACTGCGGCCAGCCTCACACCCTGATCCAGCATCCGCCCCAGGCCAGCCTGACCCTGCACAGCTACCCGTTCGAGCTGCGCGGCCAGCATGGTCAGCTGATCGGCCAGTTGCACTACACCCTGGAACATGCCCTGAGCGGCAGCCAGCAGCGGATCCTGCAGCAGTATCACCAGCTGCTCTGCCTGCCCCTGCCTCTCTATCTGCGCCTGTCACAGCTGGAGCTGCAGGTCAGGCTCGATCACCTGACCGGGCTCGGCAACCGCTCCTACTTCGACGAAGCCATCGGCCGGGCGGTAGAGCAGCACAGCCGGGAATCCCACGGCCTGGTGCTGGTGCTGCTGGATCTCGACAACTTCAAGCAGATCAACGACACCTGGGGCCACCCGGTCGGCGATCTGGTGCTGAGCCGCTTCGCCCAGCTGCTGACCCACTGCATCCGCAGCACGGATCAGGCGTTTCGCCTCGGCGGCGACGAATTCGCCCTGCTGCTGCAACCCGCCGAGCCCGAGGCCTGGCGCCCGGTCTGGCTGCGCCTGCAGCACATGCTGATGATCCACAAGGAGCTCAGCACCTTCTCGGTTGGCTGCAGCCTGGGAGCCGCCAGCTGGCAGTCCGGGGTGGATGTGCACAGCCTGTACGAGGCCGCCGATGCCCACCTCTATGCCCGCAAGAAAGCGGGCAAGGCCGGCCTGCTGGACTGAACCGGCCAGCCGCTGAAGACGACAAGGCCGGCATATGCCGGCCTTGTGCTTTATCCGCGTTGGCGAAGGAGAGCGTCACGCCGGAGGCTGACAGGCCGCCGCCGGCAGCCAGTGCCAGGCCAGACCGGCGCCCTGCGTCATGAATCCGTCACAGAAGAACAGCTCACCTACCGCCGCCACCTGCTCGCCGTAATAGAGGATGGGAATGCGGCCGCGCTGCCAGGAGGGAACCCCGTACTCCTGCAGCAGCTTCTTGAGGCGCCGGCTGCCGCCACGCCCTACCGGCTTGAGCATGCTGCCGGCGGCCACCCCGAAGCGCACCGACAGCGGCTCGTCCGCCCTTGGCTGCCGCAGCCCCTCGCCTTCCACTCGCGGCAGCAAGCGCACCTCCCCCAGCCCGTCCGGCAGGATCAGCGTCTCCCCCACGGCCAATGTCAGCTGCTCGTGGCGAGGCTGCAGCCCGGGTCGCACCAGATGGAGCCGGCCCTGAAAGCGGCGGCAGCTCTGCCCGCCCCAGTTGAGCTGGGGATTGGCGTCTTCCCGTGCCAGCGCCACCTCCTGCCAGAGCAGACCGAGCTGCTCGCGGGAGGGCATCTCGCCCCCTTGGCGGCGGATCCAGTAACGCAGCAGGTTGTTGCGCCGGGTAGCTGACAGGGCCAGCAGCGGCGCGATCTGCAGCGCCTCTCCTGCCGCTGCCAGCCGCCAGTCGGCCTCTGCCAGCTCCTCCAGCAGCGCCTCCTGCTCGGCGCACAGCGCCATGCTGCGCGCCGCCGTCTGGGCCATGGCGGGCCAGCGGGCCTTGAGCTGGGGAATGAGCCGTTGGCGCAGGAAGTTGCGGTCATAACTCACATCCTGGTTGCTCTCATCCTCCACCCAGCCATAGGGGAGACTGGCCGCCGCGTCAGTCAGCTCGGCCCGACTCACCTCGAGCAAGGGGCGCAGCAACAGGCCACCGGCAAAGGGCTGGCTCGGCACCATGCCCGCCAGCCCGCGCAGGCCGGCGCCGCGCTTGAGCGCCAGCAGCAGGGTCTCCAGCTGATCGTCCTGATGGTGGGCGGTGAGCAGCCACTCCCCCTCCCCCAGCTGAGCGGCAAGGCGCAGATAGCGGGCCTCCCGCGCCTGCGCCTCCAGGCTGTCGCCACTGCCTCGTTGCAGTTGCACCCGCTCGACCAGCAGCGGCACCGCCAGTTGCTGACACACCGTTTCGCAGTGGGTCACCCACTCGTCGGCATGTGGGCTCAAGCCGTGATGGACGTGCAGGGCGCGCAGGGCAAGGCCGTGGGCGCCGGCAAATCGAGCCGCCAGCACCAGCAGCACGGTGGAGTCGAGCCCGCCGCTGAAGGCCACCAGCAGGCCACGGGAACCTTCCGGCGCGGGCAGAGTCTGACAAAAACGAGAATAAATACGAGAAATCATAGGCTTCCCCAATACGACCAGGCCGATCTTAGCAGACTCGGGCTTATCAAGCGCTAACCCGGCTGCTAGAGTGAGACGCTCCCTGCGTGGGCAAGGAAGCCGCATAACCCGAATTGGAATCCAACATAATGAACAACAAAAAAAGCATACTGGCCGCCCTCGTCGGGCTGGCCCTGCTGGCCGGCTGCAGTCAGGCCCCGGACGGCGCAGACAAACACTCCGGCCTCGCGCTGGCCAACATGGACACCAGCGTCAAACCCGGTGACGACTTCTTTCGCTACGTGAACGGCCACTGGCTCTCCACCGCCAAGATCCCGGACGACAGGCCCGCCGACGGCGCCTTCTACATGCTGCGCGACAAATCCCAGGCGGACGTGCGGGTGCTGGTGGAAGGGCTGGACGGCAAGGCCGCCGCCGGCACACCGGCCCAGCAGATCCACGACCTTTACCAGAGCTATCTGGATCAGACGACCCGCAACGCCAAGGGCACGGCGCCGCTGATGCCGATGCTGAGCGAGATAGAGCAGATCCGCACGCCGCAGGATCTGGCCCGGGCCTTCGCCCAGAGCGGTCGCAACGGCGGCGGTGCCCCGTTCGGTTTCTGGGTCGATGCCGACGCCAAGGCGCCGGACAGCTATGCGGTCTACCTCTACCAGGCAGGGCTCGGTCTGCCGGATCGGGACTACTACCTCAAGACGGATGCCGCCAGCCAGGCGCTGCGCCAGAAATACGAGCAGCACATCGCCACCATGCTGGGCCGCTTCGGCGAGGCGGATGCGGGGGCCAAGGCCAAACGCATCCTGGCGCTTGAGAGCAAACTCGCCCGGATCCAGTGGGACAACGTCACCCTGCGGGATCGGGAGAAGAACTACAACAAGGGGCCCCAGAGCGAACTCAAACGCCTCGCCCCCGCCATCGACTGGCATGCTTACCTGACCCAGGCCGGCCTCGCCGGCCAGAGCAGCCTCATCATCGGCCAGCCCACCTATCTCGCGGCCCTCAACGAGGTGATGCAGCAGACCCCGGTCGGCGACTGGCAGGCCTACCTCAAGTGGCATCTCATCACCGATTACGCCCCCTACCTCGACAGCCAGACCGATGCCCAGAACTTCGCCTTCTTCGGCACCACCCTGAGCGGCACGCCCAAACAGCGCGCCCCCTGGGAGCGGGCGCTCGGCGTGCTGGACGATCACCTGGGCGAGGCGGTAGGCAAGCTCTACGTGGAGCGCTACTTCCCGCCCCAGGCCAAGGCTCGCATGGAGCAGCTGGTGGAGAACCTGCGCACCGCCTACGGCCAGAGCATCGAGGAGCTGGACTGGATGTCGCCGGCCACCAAGGCCCAGGCCCAGGCCAAGCTTGCCAAGTTCCGTCCCAAGATCGGCTACCCGGACAAGTGGAAGGATTACAGCGCCATCGCGATCCGTGCCGACGATCTGGTGGGCAACCTGCAGCGGGCCCGCGCCTTCGAATACGCCGACAACCTGGCACGCCTCGGCAAGCCGGTAGACAGAGACGAGTGGCACATGTCACCGCAGACGGTGAACGCCTACTACAACCCGAGCAACAACGAGATCGTCTTCCCGGCCGCCATCCTGCAGCCCCCCTTCTTCGACATGACGGCGGACGATGCGGTCAACTACGGCGCCATCGGCGGGGTGATCGGTCACGAGATGGGTCACGGTTTTGATGATCAGGGCGCCAAATCCGACGGTGACGGCGTGATGCGCGACTGGTGGACGCCCCAGGATCTCAAGGAGTTTCGCTTCCGCACCAGCCGGCTGGTGGCCCAGTACAACCGCTTCGAGCCCATCAAGGGGCAGTTCGTCAACGGCCAGTTCACCCTGGGGGAGAACATCGG
Source organism: Aeromonas sp. S41-2 (assembly GCF_027705845.1). Taxonomy (NCBI): domain Bacteria; kingdom Pseudomonadati; phylum Pseudomonadota; class Gammaproteobacteria; order Aeromonadales; family Aeromonadaceae; genus Aeromonas; species Aeromonas sp. S41-2. The sequence continues at coordinate 663,373 of NZ_JAPDCG010000001.1, forward strand.
CGATCTGGGTGGCCTTACCATCGCCCACAAGGCCTACCTGCTGTCGCTGGATGGCAAGGAGGCCCCGGTGCTGGACGGCTTCACCGGCGAGCAGCGCTTCTTCCTCGGCTGGGCCCAGGTATGGAAGGGCATGTATCGCCCCGAGCTGATGCAGATGCTGCTCGCCTCGGATCCCCACTCGCCGCCGGAATACCGGGTCAACGGCGTGGTGCCAAACATCCCCGCCTTCTACGAGGCGTTCAAGATCCAGCCGGGTGACAAGCTCTATCTGGACCCGGCCAAACGGGTCAAGATCTGGTAATGACCGACCCGATGAGGGGCGGATGACGCGAACCGGCGGGCTTGCCCGGCCGGTTCGCACAGTGACACAGGTGGCGGGCAACCGCCGCCGCAGTAACAAGGGTCAAACCGATGAAAGCCTTGCTCATGACACTCGGCCTGCTCACCCTGCCCCTCGCCAGCCAGGCGGCGGACGGGTTCTTCAAACAGCTGACGCTCCCCTCAGGCCAGGTAGTGACCGTCAGCGAAGGGCGCGGCGAACCGGCCTCCACCGGCAGCTACGACGTGCGCCTCTACTCCGGCGCCAACCCCCAGTTCCCGCTGGATCAGTTCATCGACGGCAAGGTGCTGCCGCGCGATGGCAGCATCAAGGAGCTCAAGCTGCTGGATCTCAACGGCGACAAGCAGCCCGAGCTCATCGTCGTGGTCGAGAGTGCCGGCAGCGGCAGCTACCTGAGCGCCGACGCCTTCACCATCAACCCGCAGGAGGGGCTGGACAGCTTCAACCACGTGGAGGGGCTGGCCCCCAATGAAGATGTGATCCAGGCGCTCAAGACCCCGCGCGACTGACATCCCCATCACCACGCCCCGCCCAGCGGGGCGTTTTTTTGTCCCGCCTCTGACGAGGTTCCCTCCTGCCTCACCCGCAGGGCACCGCCATGGATAGACGGTTATTTTTTCTGCGCTTATAATCGCCGCACCGTGCCATCACGAAACACAAGGAGGTAAAAAATGGTTATCCAAGCGTGTCCGATGTTCTCGGCTCGCCTGTTCGGCACATTCGCGTGCTCTTGCCTGCATACCATCGCGCTGCGATAGCGGGTTCGAGCAAAGCCGACTCCCTTCCATACCGAGACCTTTCTCGACTCTGCCGTTGTCGCCAGCGCTCCTGATGACAGGGATCTTCGATCCCGCGATTTAAGAGAGCAAGAGCATGACAACCCTGATGAGTACCCATTCCCTGCAGATGAGTGCGGGGCACCTTCCGTTATTTGACCACCTCGAACTCGGCATCCGCGCGGGCGACCGACTCGGCCTGATTGGTGCCAACGGCTGCGGCAAGAGCACATTGCTGGCACTGCTGGCGGGCGAGCGCACGCCCCAGGCCGGCCGGGTCGTGCAGGCTGCCGCCTGCCGCTGCGAGTTCGTGGCCCAGCAACTGCCAGCCAGGCTTTCAACCCTCAGCACCCGCGCCGTGCTGCTGGATGCGCTGGGCAATGACCCGAGCGCCGAATGGCAAGTGGACAAGCTGCTGACCGAGCTGCAGCTGGAGGCCCAGGCCGCGCTGCCGGTCAGTGCGCTGAGCGGCGGCCAGCACAGCCGGCTGCAGATAGGCCGCGCCCTGCTGCGCCAACCCAACCTGCTGCTGCTCGATGAGCCCAGCAACCACCTGGATCTGCCCGCCCTGCTCTGGCTAGAGCAGTTTCTGCTGGGCTGGCGCGGCGCCTTCGTGCTGGTCTCCCACGACGGTCGCCTGCTCGACCGGGTCACCGAGCAGACCCTGATCCTGCGCGATGGCCAGCTGCACCGCTTCGCCCTGCCCTGCAGCCAGGCGCGGGCGGCGCTGGCCGCCGAGGACGAGCAGGCCCGTCTGCGCCGGGCCGACGAGCAAAAGGAGATCGACCGCCTGAGCGCCAGCAGCAAACGTCTCGCCATCTGGGGGCGGGAGCATGACAACGAGAAGCTGGTACGCCAGGCCAAGTCCATGGAAAAGCGCATCGCCCGCCTGCAGGAGGAGCAGAGCCAGGTCGCGGCGCTGGCCCCCTGGCGGCTTGAGCTGCGCGGACTGAGCCTGCCTGCCGACACCCTGCTGCGGCTGGAGGCCCTCGACGTGGCGCCGGCGCCAGCATTGCCGCCACTGCTGCGCGCCGAGGGCCTCTGGCTACGGGCGGGAGACAGGGTCGCCCTGCTCGGTGCCAACGGCACCGGCAAGTCCTCCCTGCTGCGCCAGTGCTGGCGCGAACTGGCCGCGCAGAGCCCGCAGGCAGGCTGGTACTGCCACCCCGGTGCCAGCATCGCCTATTACGATCAATCCCTGCAGCAGCTGGCTGACGATGCCATCCTGAGCGACGCCCTCTACCCGCTGGCCCCTCTGCCGGAGACCACGCGGCGTCATGCGCTGATCCGGGCGGGCTTCCCCTATGCCCGCCACGGCCAGCAGGTACACACCTTGAGCGGGGGCGAGCGGGCACGGCTGCTGTTTCTCGCCCTGTCGCTCGGCAGCCACCACATGCTCTGGCTCGACGAACCCACCAACCACCTGGATCTGGCCGGCAAGGAGGAGCTGGCCGAGGCGATTGCCGCCTTCCCGGGCAGCGTGCTGCTGGTCTCCCACGACCGGGAGCTGATCGAGCGCAGCTGCAACCACTTCTGGCTGATCAGGGACGGCCGCATCCAGGAGGCTCACAGCGCCGAGCGGGCCTATGCCGAGCTGCTCGGCGATGCGCCCTCGCCGGCAGCAGACAAGGCAAGCCTGGCTACCCCCGCCATGGGGCAGGCCCCGGCCGGCCCGGCGGATGACGAAGAGGCGCTGCTGGCACGCTGGTATGAACTCGACGCCCTGCTCGCCGCCGATCTGGCCCGCAAGCCCAGGCACCAGACCCCGCGCCTGCAGCAGCAGTGGCGTGACGAGCTGGCCAGGCTCACCGACCAGCTCGGGCTGGTCGGATCATGAGCAGAGCCATCAACCGGCTCTGCCAGCCATCCCTGTTTGACTCACCACTCGCGGCCAACTCCGGTTGGCCGCAAGGAGCCACCATGACATCAACGCAACAACCCCACATCAGGCTGGATCCGGTCAGCGACGCCGATCTGCCCCACATCTATCGCGGCCTCTCCGATCCACGGGTCGTCGCCTACTACGGCGTCAGCTACGACAGCCTGACGGCGTGCCAGGCCCAGATGGCCTGGTATGCCGAGCTGACCCGCACCGGCCGTGGCGCCTGGCACCTCATTCGTGACCGGCACACGGGCGAACCGCTCGGCGCCATCGGTTACAACGATGCCGACCCGACTCACCGGCGGGCCGAGCTGGGCTACTGGCTCTATCCCGAACATTGGGGCAAGGGGGTGATGAGCGCGGCACTGCGGCTGTGGCTGCCGCTCACTTATCGCACCAGCGAGCTGCACCGGTTGCTGGCGGTGGTGGAGGAGCCCAACCGCCCCTCCGCCCGCCTGCTTGAACGGGCCGGCTTTCACTACGAGGGCACTGCGCGGGAGTGCGAACGCAAGGGGGATGGCTTCATCTCCCTGCGCCACTACGCCATCTTGCGCAGCGACCTGCCCACCAACCTGTGACCCGCAACAAAAAGCCCCGCACTGCGGGGCTTTTTTTCGGGTTACTTGATGGCGCAGACACCCTCATCGGACGCCGAGCGGCGGCGTCTGCGCCGCCACAGGGAGAAGCAGCCATACCCCAGACTGAGCACGACGGCATAGAGCACCTGGGAGGCGAGCGCCACCAGCACCAGGGCACAGAGCAGCACGCTCACCCCCGCCAGCCCCTTGCCCACCCCGCCGAGCAGACGCCAACCCGCCGCCATGCAGAGCAGGTAGACCAGCACGAAGTTGCCGTTGGCGTAGCGGATCAGCTCATCGAGGGGCAGTCGCAGCCAGATGATCAGGGTGATGCAGACCAGACAGATGGCGAGCACCAGACTCAAGGCCCGCAGCGGCGCGCCACGGGCGGTGAGGCGGGCCAGCGAGACCGGCAGCTTGCCTTCGCGCGCCATGCTCCAGATCAGCCGGGCAAACCCCTGCAGGTAGATGTTGATGCTGGCAAAGCAGGAGAGATAGCCGAGCACCGCCACCAGCCACTTGGCGGTGGGGCCGAACAGCAGCGAGAGCAGGGCCGGAATAGCGGTGGCGTTGGTCGCCTCATCGCCGTAGAGGCCGTATTTGAGCACCACCAGCGAGTGCACCCAGTAGATGAGCCCCGCCAGCAGCACCCCGCCGAGCAGGGCCAGCGGATAGTCCCGCTCCGGTCGCTTGAACTCCTCCCCCATGTGGGCGAAGGCCTCAAGCCCGACGAAACACCAGAACATCACCGCCAGTGCGGTGGCCATGGCAGGCCACTCGTCCGTCGTCGGCAGCGGCCGGGCGGCGTCGCGCCAGCTGATATCCCCCTTGAACCAGATGAGCAGGGTGAGCCCCAAAATGGCGAGCGCGATCAGCAGTTGCAGGTTGCCGGAGGAGCGCGCCCCGCGCAGCCCCAGCAAAAATACCCCGAGCAGGGTGAGCAGCTGAATGCCCCACAGGGTCCACTCCCCCAGGTCGAACAGGGCGTGCCAGAAGCCGGCGGCGATCATCAGGGCGGCGGGCAGACCCACCGGCAGCACCGCCAGAAACAGGAAGGCGGAGAAGCGCTCGGCGCCGTTGCCAAAGGCAAGGCCGATGAGGTGCGGCGCGCCGCCGGCGTGGGGGTAACGGCGGCCGAGGCGAGCGAAGGTAAAGGCGATGGGCAGAACCAGCGCAATCAACAGCAACCAGGCCCACAGCGAGGCCCCACCCGCCAGCGAGGCGGCAGTCGCCGGCACCACGAAGATCCCGGTGCCCAGCAGCGAGGTAGCGAGCAGCCCCATCCCCTGCCAGAGCCCGAGATCCTTTTTCAACCCAGACATATCCTTTTGTCCCGACTAGAAAAACATCCCGCCATGTTAGGCCTCCCCCGCCCCTTTGTTAAGCACGATAGTTAAGCAGGATGGCAAGAATATGCAGCCCTTTATTCAGGCCGGGAGGCTCGCGGGTGAGTCGAGGTCAGCTGCGGTGGCGCAGCGCCTCCAGCAGCAACGAGAAAGCGGGCGAGGCCTGCAAGCGGCTGGTGTAGTAGAGGTAGTAACCGGGGTGCACCATGTTGTAACCGGCCAGCACCTCCTCCAGCCGGCCATCCGCCAGATAGGGCTCAGCCATGCTCTGGGGCAGGTACGCCAGCCCGTAACCGTCGAGCGCCGCCTCAAGCACGTTGCCGATGCTGTTGAACACCAGTTGCCCTTCGCCACGGATCTTGAGCTCCCGCCCCCCTTCCAGAAAACTCCAAGAGAAAAATCCGCCCTGGGTCGGCAAGCGCAGATTGATGCACTGATGAGCGCTGGCGATCTCCTGCGGCCGGCTCGGGCGGCCATGAGCCGCCAGATAGCGGGGGGCGGCCGCCACCAGCATCCTGATCTCGAGGCTGATGGGAGTGGCAATCATGTCCTTGGCGATCAAGCCGCCGCGACGCACCCCGGCGTCGTAGCGCTCGGCGACGATGTCCACCAGGCCGTAATCAGTGCTGAGTTCGACCCGGATATCCGGATAGTGGTGCAAAAAAGCGCTGATCTTGGGCCAGAGCACGGCGCGAATGGCGTATTCGTCCGCCGTGATGCGGATGGTGCCGGCCGGCTTGTCCCGCAGCGCCGTCAGCTGGCTGAGACCGCTGTCGATCTGCGCCAGCGCCGGTCCCACCAGCGCGATCAGCCGCTCGCCAGCTTCAGTGGGGGTAACGCTGCGGGTAGTGCGTGACAGCAGCTTGAGGCCGAGCCGCTGCTCCAGGGTCTTCACCGTCTGGCTGATGGCGGACTGGGACGTCCCGAGCTGGGCAGCCGCGCGGGTGAAGCTCTGCTCCCTGGCCACTACCATGAAGGTCGTCAGCTCGTTGAGGTTCTCTTTCATCATTGATTAGTCATGGTGATAATACTGCCCCGATTATACGCGCCATCCAGATAAGTTTTCTCACCGCTGCTGCCCTGCTGTGCCAGCGTCCATCCGCGCCTCCCGCTCGCAACGTCACCCGATTCTTGCCGCTATTCATAAGAAATCAGTATTAAAGCATTTGGATTGGGCCATCTAATCAAATCAAAGGTGGCCGCATATGCTCTCTTCGTCGCCGCATCCTGGCGCCCTACTCCCAAGGAGCACACCATGCACCCCGTTCGTTTTGCCAATCAACACCTGAGCCTGGCCGGCCACCTTCATCTGCCTGCCGACCTGCAAGCGGGTGTACGCTACCCCGCCATCGTCTGCGTTCACCCTTCCGGTGGCGTCAAGGAGCAGACCGCCGGCCTCTATGCCGCGCACCTGGCAAAGGCCGGTTTCATCGCGCTGGCCTTTGATGCCAGCTATCAGGGAGAGAGCGAGGGTGAACCGCGCCAGCTGGAAAATCCCCATGTGCGCGTGGACGACATCAGCGCCGCCGTCGATTACCTGACCACTCTGGCCGAGGTCGACCCTGAGCGCATCGGCGTGCTCGGGATCTGCGCCGGAGGCGGTTACGCCACGGCTGCAGCCATGATGGACACCCGGCTCAAGGCGATCGGTACCGTGAGTGCGGTCAACTACGGTCAGATGTACCGCCAGGGTTGGGACAAACGCGGCACGCCGGCCGAGTGTCTGGCCTTGCGCGACCTGGCGATGGCCGCACGCACTGCCGAGGCGACCGGCGCAGCCATCCAGTATCTGCCCACCACGCCGCTCAGCCGTGAACAGGGAGAGCAGCTTCATCCGGATTGGGCGGAAGCCTTCGATTACTACCGCACGCCACGGGCCCGGCATGACAACGCCCCGAGCCGGCTCACCACCCGCAGCCTGGCTCAGCTGGTGACGTTTGATGCCTTCCACCAGGCCGAACTGTTCCTGGCCCAGCCCCTGCTGCTGGTGGCAGGCAGCGAAGCCGGCACCCGCTGGATGAGCGAAGCGCTGCATCAGCGGGCCGCCAGTGTGCACAAGGGGTTGTTCATCGTCGAGGGAGCCACCCATATCGGTTTGTACGACCAGCCCCAATGGGTCGACGGCGCACTCACCGGCCTCATCCCCTTCTTTCGTACCCACCTTTGATTCTTTGTGAGGAACAACCGATGACACTGCAACAATCGGTCCGCTTTGCCCACCACCACTGGGACGTTGCCGCCACCCTGCGCCTGCCTGAGGGATTTGATGCCGGCCAACACTATGCAGCCATCGTCTGCGCCCACCCCATCAGCAGTTGCAAGGAGCAGACTGCCGGCGCCGTCTACGCCGAGGCCCTGACCCGGGCCGGCTTCATCACCCTGGCCTTCGATGCTTCCACCCAGGGAGAGAGCGGCGGCGAGCCGCGTTTTAGCGAAGACCCCGCCACCCGGGTCGAAGATTTTCGCTGCGCCGTCGACTACCTGGTGACCCTGCCCTTCGTGGATGCCGACAGCATCGGCGTACTCGGGGTGTGCGGCGGCGGTGGCTACGCGGTCAACGCCGCCATGACCGAGCGCCGCTTCAAGGCGGTGGCCACCGTGGTGGTGGCCAACTACGGCCGCATCCTGCGCCAGGGGGATCTCACCCCGGATGCGGCCCTCAAGACTCTGGAGGCCATCGCCGCCCAGCGCACCGCCGAGGCGCGCGGCGCCGACACCATGGTGACGGGCTATATCCCGGGCTCGGAGGCAAAACGCGAGCAGGCGGGGCTGCACGATATCGACATCGTCGAAGCGGTGCAGTACTACACCACGGCGCGCGGCCAACAACCCGGCTCCCCCAACAAGCTGCGCATGAGCAGCCTGGGGCCGGCCATGAACTGGGATGCGTTTGCCTTTGCCGAACTGCTGCTGACCCAGCCACTGCATATCGTCATCGGTGGTGGAACGCCCGGGGCCTTCGGCTCCTACCGGGACGGGTTCGAGCTCTTTGGCCGTGCCCGCTCGCCGCAAAAACGCTTGCAGATTGTCGAGGGGGCCAGCCATTACGATCTTTACGACCAGCCCGACGCCACCGGCCAGGCACTGGCACAGATAGTCCCCTTCTTCAGGCAACACCTGGCGCAGGCATAACCCAATCACCGCAACCGGCTCATGCCGGCTGCGGTGATTGGTCGGCCAGCACCTCCGCCAGAAAATCCCCCAGCAGGGTAATCTTGAGCACCTGCCGGCGCGCCGCCGGGTAGATGAAATGAAGGGTCTTGTCCGGAATGCGGTAGGTATCGAGCAGGGGCAGCAGCCGCCCCGCCGCGATATGGCCTTGCACCTGCTCGGCGGGCTGCAAGCTGATGCCCGCCCCTGCCAGCGCTGCCGTCAGCAAGGCCGGCCAGTGGTTGATGCGAAGGCGCGAGGCCACCCGCACCTCCTCGCTCTGGCCATCGCCCCCGACAAACTGCCAGCGCTCGTGCTCGCCCCAGTTACCGTGCAGGCACTGGTGGCTGGCGAGATCGGCCGGATCACGGGGCACGCCGTGGCGAGCGAGGTAGGCGGGCGCAGCGCAGAGGCGGTAGTGCTGGGTCAGCAGCGGACGGGCAATGAGCGCCTCATCCTGCGGGCGCAGGGTGCGGATGGCGGCGTCGAACCCCTCCTCCACCAGATCGACCCAGCGCGGGGTAAGCTGCAGATCCACCTCCAGCCTGGGGTAACGGTCGAGAAAAGCGGGCAGCAGCGGCACCAGCCGATGGTGGCCAAAGCTTAGAGGGGCGGCGATGCGCAGCCGCCCGGCCGGCTCGGCCAGCAGGTGCTGGGTGAGCGACTCGGTCAGCGCCAGCTCTTCCAGCACCCGCTGGCAGCGGGCCAGAAACAGCTGGCCCAGCTCGGTCAGGGTCTGCTGGCGGGTGGTCTTGTGAAACAGCTTGCCCCCCAGCCACTGCTCCAGCCCCTGCACATGCTTGCCCACCATCTGGGCGCTGATCCCCTGCTCGTTCGCCACCGCGCTGTAGGAGCCGAGATCCACCACCCGGGTGAAGATGCGCATGCTGGTCAATCGGTCCACAACCCCTCCTTTGCCCACGTTTCTAGGCCATTTGGCCCGCAGCAAGCGACCCACATTCACAACCAAAAGTTTATTAAGAAATGGTTTTTGGCCAATTTATCGCACTTTTGGTTACCAATATAGTGATCAGCAACCTCACCCATCAGGACATTCATCCATGAAAAGTACCTATCTGGCCGCCCTGCTGGTCGGTCTGCTGGCCACCGGTGTCAGCCAGGCTGCCGAGAGCAGCTTTATCAGCAACCACGATCACGCCCCGGCCTCAGCAACTCTGACCAAAGCCCAGCCCGATATCTTCCGGGTCAGCCTGCTTGGCACCGGCACCCCGGTGCCCCAGATCAGCCGCGGCGGTTACAGCACCCTGGTCGAGGCGGGCAACCAGAAGCTGGTGTTCGACTTTGGCCGCAACTCCTCCACCCGCTTGTGGCAGCTGCATATCCCCATCGGCCGGGTCAACGCCTTCTTCCTCACCCACTTCCACTCCGACCACACCAATGGGCTGGCGGATCTCTGGCTGACCGGCTGGCTGCAACCTGCCTATGGCCAGCGTCACGCGCCGATGGAGCTTTACGGCCCCAGGGGCACCGATGCCCTCGCGAGCGGCCTGCAGCAGGCCTACGCTACCGACATCGCCACCCGGGTCAAGGATGAAGGGACACCGCTGGACGGGGTGAAGATCAACAGCCACGAGGTGACTGCCGGGGTGGTCTACGACCGGGATGGGGTCAAGGTAACCGCCTTTGACAACGACCACGGGGTCAACATCAAGCCGTCGTTTGGCTATCGCATCGACTACCACGGCCACAGCGTGGTGCTCTCCGGTGATACCCGCTACAGCCCGCAGGTGGTGAAAGAGGCCAAGGGGGCCGATCTGCTGGTGCACTGCGTCTCCATGACCTCCGCCGCCCGCATGAAGGCCAACCCGGGCTACCGGGCGATCGCCGGTCACCTCGCCTCCCCCGAGCAGGCCGCCCGGGTGATGAACGAAGCCAAACCGGCGCTGACCGTGTTCAGCCATATCGGCCTCAACGGCCAGCTCGGGGTGAAGGATCTGGCGCAGAGCCTGCGCGCAAGTTACTCGGGCCCCTTCGTCATCGGCAATGACCTGATGCAGATTGACCTGCCCACCACCGCTGCCGGCAAGGGCTACGCCCTCTGGCAGGCGGAGAACATCGACAACGCCCAGCCCTGAATCCCGGCCATAAAAGAAGCCGCCTCTTGCGAGGCGGCTTCTTCATTCAAGCGGGTAACCCGTGTTATCAGGCAATCAGCTTGTAGATGATACCGGACATGGCGATCAGGCCGATGATGGTCACGAACACGTTGCTGATGTTGCCAGCGTATTTGCGCATGGCCGGCACCTTGGTGATGGCGTACATCGGCATCAGGAACAGCAGCATCGCGATGATGGGGCCGCCCAGGTCTTCAATCATGCCGAGGATGCTCGGGTTGATGGTGGCGATGGCCCAGGTGGTCAGGATCATGAACACTGCGGTCACTTTGTTCAGTTGCTTGACGTCAACGTTCTTGCCTTTCTCACGCAGGGACTTGGCCATCAGACCGTTCATGCCCTCTTGTGCACCCAGGTAGTGACCCAGGAAGGACTTGCTGATGGCGACCATGGCGATCAGCGGAGCCACGGTGGCGATAACCGGGTTGTCGAAGTGGTTGGCCAGGTAGGACAGGATGGAGATGTTCTGTTCCTTGGCAGCAGCCAGGTCAGCCGGGGAGAGGCTCAGTACGCAGCTGAATACGAAGAACATAACGGTCATCACCATCATGACGTGGGCGCCCAGCAGGATGTTGCTGCACTTCTTCTCGGCACCTTCACCGTAACGACCCTTGTTGTCCACCGCGAAGGAGGAGATGATCGGGGAGTGGTTGAAGGAGAACACCATGACCGGGATGGCCAGCCACAGAGTTTTCAGGAAGTCGCCGTTGAAGGCATCACCCAGCGCCGGAGCTTCAGTGATGATGGCACCGTTCCAGTGCGGGATCAGGTAGAGCGCCAGGCCCATCAGGGTGATCACGAACGGGAATACCAGCACGCTCATCGCTTTGACGATAACCTGGCCGCCGAGGCGAACGATCGCCATCAGACCCAGGATCAGCGCCAGAGACAGGATGGCACGGGGAGGTGCAGTCATGCCCAGCTGGTGCACCATCAAGCTCTCGACGGTGTTGGTGATGGCTACCGAGTACATCAGCAGGATCGGGTAGATGGCGAAGAAGTAGAGCAGGGTGATGAACTTGCCTGCGGTCTTGCCGAAGTGCTCTTCTACTACCTCGGTGATGTCGCCATCACGGGTGGAGCCGGACAGCACGAAGCGGGTCAGGCCACGGTGTGCGAAGAAGGTCAGCGGCAGGGCCAGCACCAGCATGGCAACCAGCGGCCACAGACCACCTACACCGGCGTTGATCGGCAGGAAGAGTACACCGGCACCGATGGCGGTACCGTACAGACCCAGCATCCAGACCACATCGGCCTTGTTGATGCCACGGGAAGACGCATTACTGGCTAAGCTGCCTTCTACTGCAATGTTCATGTCAGACATAGGGGTGTTCCTGTCATCAAGGAAAATAGAAAATTTCTAGTCAACCGGGCGCAATGCCCTGTTCCATCTCCCTGGAACTCCTGCAGTCCATCCCTGTTATTCTCATCCCGTCGGCCCGGCAAGCTGGTCATCACTCCATGTAACAACCAAATTGCAACAAACAAGCCGGCGGGTCATAGGCCCGAGGGCCACAAACGCGTCAGACTTTACAACTCGCTAACACGCTTTTGTTCCGATGCGCTGACTCTAATTAAATCCCCTTAGCGATCACAGTGTTTTTTTGAATTAATCAACCAAAGTTTGACTGGAATCGCCTTTCTGGCGTCAGAGATCACGTTGCGAGCCCAATTTTGTGAACAGCCGTTAACAAATAGAGGTAGTTTCACCCGTATCTATATCCTTGTGGGTACAACAAATTGCTTACATTCGCACATTTCTTGCTCAGGTTGTGCCTCGCCGTCTGCTGACGTACCCTGTTGCTCAACATTTTTTCGCTGAATTAATATGGCCATCACCCGTACCGATCTCGCCGAACTGGCGGTGTTTGCCGCCGTCGCCCGCCACCAGAGTTTCAGCAAGGCCGCCCTCGAACTCGGCGTGTCTGCCTCCGCCCTGAGCCACAGCCTGAAAGGGCTGGAGACCCGTTTGGGGGTACGGCTGCTCAATCGCAGTACCCGCGCCGTGGTGCCCACCGATGCCGGTCAGCGCCTGCTGACCCAGTTGCTGCCGACCTTGAGCCATCTGGAGAGCGCACTGGGTGAGCTGGCCCGTCACAGCGACGAACCGGTAGGAAGGCTGAAGATCAGCGCGCCACGCGGCGCCATCGATGAGTTGCTGGCTCCGGTGCTGATCGATTACATGGTGCGTTACCCGCGCATGCAGGTGGAGGTGGTGGAGCAGGAGCTGATGCCGCGCCTCATCGAAGATGGCTATGACGCCGCCCTCTTTTATGGGGATCTGCTGCCCAAGGAGATGATCGGGGTACCGCTCGGCCCGCCCCAGCGCTATCTGGTGGTGGCCTCTCCCGCCTATCTGGCCGAGCACGGCACCCCGCAGCACCCGCGCGAATTGACCCGGCACGCCTGCATCGGCTATCGGCTCACCCCCTCCCATCACTATCGCTGGGCCTTTGCCGGCGAGGAGGACGCCATGTTGGAGATCGAAGTGACCGGGCCGCTCACCACCAGCACGCCGGCCCTCTACCTGGGGGCGGCCGAGGCGGGGCTGGGGCTGGCCTACTGCCTAGAAGAGGAGGTGAGCAGGCAGCTGGCCGAGGGCACCCTGGTGAGCGTGCTGGAGCCCTGGTGCCCCACCTTCGTCGGCTTCTCGCTCTTCTATCCCAGTCGTCATCAGCTGGGCAACGGGCTGCGCGCCCTCATCGACATGCTCAAGGGACACTACCAGCCACGCTGATTGATGAATTTGGCTCAGCAATTCATCAAGTAGAAACCGGATTATCGATAAAAAAATATTAATCTAGACTGTCTGCTCGATAATCGAACTCCCCAAGAGAACAGATATGTCTGCCTACTTCACTCTGCGCCAGCGGACGATGACCCGCCGTTTCTGGGGCTATGCCCTCCCCTCCATCATGGCCATGCTGGTATCCGGCGCCTACTACCTGGTCGATGGCATCTTCGTCGGTCACTACGTGGGGGCCGCCGGCCTCGCCGGCATCAACCTGGTCTACCCGGTCATCATGGTGCTGATCGGTCTCGCCGCCATGATCAGCATGGGGGCGGCCACCGCCATCTCCTTCCAGCAAGGTGCCAGAAATTTCGGTCTGGCCCGCCAGGCACTGGTCAATGCGCTCTGGCTGCTGGGGCTGCTGGGCGCCGTGGCGCCGCTGCTGCTGCACTACTGGCACGTCGACATCCTGCTGGCACTGGGCATTGAACAGGGTACCGACACCTGGCAACAGGCCAGCGACTACCTCTACTGGATTGGCGGCGGCACCCTGCTGCTGGCCTGCAACCTGGCCGTGCCCTATCTGCTGCGCAACGACGGCCGCCCCCGTCTCGCCATGCTGCTGGTGAGCAGCGGCGCCATCCTCAACATCATTCTCAACTACATCATGGTGGGCCGGCTGGGGCTGGGACTGATCGGTACGGCGCAGGCCACCCTCATCTCGGAAGGGGTCGTCAGCCTGCTCGGGCTGGGTTATTTCTTTACCCGCCATGCCAAGCTGCGCATAGAGTGGCGCCACCTGGTGCCCGACTTCCCGGCCATGCCAAACCTGCTGTTCACCGGTCTGCCGAGCCTGATCGCCCAGTTCAACCTCGGCCTGCTGCTGCTGCTGCACAACAGCCAGCTGATGGTGCACGGTTCGGTCAAGGATCTGGCCGGCTTCACCGTGGCCGGTTACACCGAGGCGGTGTTCATCGTCATCCTGCAGGGGCTGGCCTTCGGCATCCAGCCGCTGGTCAGCCAGGCGGCCGGTGCCAAACGTCATCGTGACCTCAAGTTCCTGATGGAGATGGGGCTCAAGATCACGCTCATCTACGGTCTGGCGGTCTGGCTGCTGATCCAGCTGCTGCCGCGCCAGGTGGCCATGCTCTACACCGGCGATCAGGATGGCGAGCTGCTCGCGGCCGCCATCAGCAGCCTGACCCTCAACCTCGGCGCCATTCCGCTGGAGGGGATCATCATGTTTGGCATCGTGCTGCTGCAGTCCATGGCCCGTACCCGCCAGGCACTGCTCATCTCGGCCGCCAAGACCCTGCTGCTGTTGCCACTGATCTTCATGCTGCCGCTCTGGTGGGGCCGGGACGGCGTGCTGCTGGCCCAGCCCACTACCGTGGTGTTGCTGACCCTGCCGCTGTGCTGGCTGCTGTGGCGCGAGTGGCGCCGTCTCAAGCTGGCCTGTGCCCCGCTGAGCCGGCCCGGTCGCAAACCGCTTGGTGCGCGCCAACAAGTGCAACTGGCCAGACGCGCCGGTTAAGCGCCGCCATCAGGTCGGCAGCCGACGAGCACAGGTGCGGATCTCGGGCTCGACCATCGCCTGCTGGGCGGCTACCAGCTGCAGTTCGTAGGCGCCCGCCAGCCAGGTCTGGGCCAGCACCGCATCCACGCTGGCATTGGTGCGCTCGAACGCCGCCACCGGCGTAAAGCCCGCCAGCAAGTTGGCCAGCATGGTGGCGCTCAGCAGATCCCCCACCCCGATGGGCTGACGCTGAAACTCATAGAGGGGGCGCGAGATATGAAACGCCCCCTCTTCGCACACCAACAGCATCTCGAACCGGTCCAGGCTCAAGCCGGCGCGGCCCAGATGCTTGACCATCACCAGCTCCACGCCCCCCTCACGCAGTTGCTGGCACGCCGCCAGCGCCTCGCTCAGATTGCAGATCTCGCGGCCGGTCAGCTGCTCCAGCTCCAGCAGATTGGGGGCCAGCAGGTCGGCGCAGGCCAGCGCCCGGTTTTTCAGAAAATCGGCGACGCCGGGCGCGACCATGCACCCCTTGTCGGGATGCCCCATCACGGGGTCGCAAAAATAGCGGGCATTCGGGTTGAGCGCCTTGAGGTGGGCCACCGCCGCCAGGATCTCCTCCCCCTGCTCGGCCGAGCCGAGATAACCGCTCAGGATCGCATCGCACTGCCCCAGTACGCCGATGTCGGCCAGCCCCGCCATCAGCTGGCGGATATGGCCGTTTGGCATCACCATCCCCTGCCAGCCTGCGCTGTACTGGGTATGGTTGGAAAATTGCACCGTGTTGACGGGCCACACCTCCAGCCCCATGCGACGCATGGGAAACACGGCGGCGCTGTTGCCGGCACAGCCGAACACCACGTGGGACTGGATGGAGAGAACTCGCTTCATGCTGACTCGCAAAAAAAAATGGATGAACCCAGATGGGAAAAACGGGCCTTGCGGCCCGTTGTTGTCACTCTCGCTTAACGCAGCACCTTGACGGTGTAGCTGCCATCGGCCTGACGATAGAGGCCGTGGATGTCGGTCTCGAAGCCCGGGTAGTGGGCCCCGATCTCGCACAGCATCTCGAGGAACTCGAGCACCGGCAGAGAATCCTGGGTCACCATCTCGCCCGGCAGCACCAGCGGCACTCCCGGCGGGTACGGCAGGATCATGTTGGCGCTGATGCGGTCCACCATGTCACGCAGCGGCACTTCCACCACGTTGCCGGCCAGCTCCTGCTGCCAGGCGGCATGCGGGGTCATCTTCATCTCCGGCAGCACGTCGAACGCCTTGAACATCAGCTCCGGCAGGCGGTACTTGCTGGTCAGCTCGTGAATGCGCTGCGCCAGCTCCTGGATGCGCATCCCTTCGTAGAAGCTCGGGTCTTCGCGATAGAGGCTCGGCAGTATGCTCTTGATGGTCAGGTTCAGGTCGTAGCCACGCTTGAACTCGGTCAGGGCGCGCAGCAGCTGCATCGCCTTGGACTGATCGATACCGATGGAGAACAGGAACAGCAGGTTGTAGGGGCCGGTCTTCTCCACCACGATGCCGCGCTCGTCCAGGAACTTGGAGACCAGCGAAGCCGGGATGCCGTTGTCCAGCAGCTGACCATTGCGACCCATGCCCGGGGTCAGCAGGGTGACCTTGATGGGATCCAGGTACATGTGGTTGTCGTCGATGTCCTTGAAACCGTGCCAATCATCTTTCGGATCCAGCTTCCAGCACTCGACGGTGTCGATGTTGTCCGGCTGCCATACGTCGAAGAACCAGCCTTCGCTCTGCTCGCGCAGGCGCTTGATCTCTTTGCGGAAGGAGATGGCGCGATCGATGGAGTCCTTGATCAGCCGCTTGCCGGTGTTGCCACGCATCATGGCGGCGGAGATCTCGGTGGAGGCCACGATGCCGTACTGCGGCGAGGTGGAGGTGTGCATCATGAAGGCTTCGTTGAAGGTCTCTTCCTCCACGTCGCCCTTGATGTGGATCATCGAGGCCTGCGAGAAGGCCGCCAACAGCTTGTGGGTGGACTGGGTCTCGTAGAACACCTTGCCCGGCATCGCTTCGCCGCTCATGCCGCACTTGCCTTCGTAGATCGGGCTGAAGTTGGTGTAGGGCACCCAGGCACTGTCGAAGTGGATGTAGGGGGTGTCCAGCGCCTCCTTGATGAAGCCGGTGTTGTAGAGCAGGCCGTCATAGGTGGAGTTGGTGATCACGGCGTAGCGCGGCGCCTGGGCACCCGGGGTGGCGGCGACCTTGGCGGCGATGGTTTCGCGGCTGAATTCGCTCTGCGGGATACCGCCCAGAATGCCGTAGGCGTTGCGGGTCGGACGGAAGTAGAGCGGGGTCACGTCGTTCATCATCATCAGGTGAGTGAGCGACTTGTGGCAGTTGCGATCCACCAGCACTGTGCTGCCGGCCGGCGCGGAGTACATGCCGACGATCTTGTTGGCAGTGGAGGTGCCGTTGGTGACGATGTAGGAGCGATCGGCGTTGAAGGTACGGGCGATGTACTCTTCGGCTTCCTTGTGCGGACCCGAGTGATCCAGCAGGGAGCCCAACTCCGGCATGGAGATGGAGACGTCGGCCTTGAACGCGTTCGGGCCATAGAAGTCATAGAAGATGCTGCCGGCCGGGCTCATCTGGAAGGCGGTACCGCCCATGTGACCCGGGGTACAGAAGGTGTATTTACCCTCTTCCACGTACTTGAACAGCGCCTTGGTGAAGGGCGGCAGGATGGCGTCCTGATACTCCTGGGTGGCCTGACCCATCTTGAGGGCGATGTCATCGGCCATGCCGAGACGGTACTCGAAGAAGTGCACGTTCAGACGCAGGTCAGTCAGGTGAATGTCCAGGGTGGACTGGTCGTTGGCAAAGGCGAAGATCGGCAGCTTCTCGTTGCGATCATGGATCTCCTTGCACAGGCCCAGGGAGTATTTGTCCCAGTCGAAGATGGCGCCGCAGACGCGGGGGTTCTTCTCAATCAGTTTCAGCAGGTCGGCCACGTCGACCGGATAAACGACCTCGAACCCCTTGCGCTCGAGGGAGGCTTGCAACTGGCGAATGGGTTCTTCTTTGAAGAAAACGCCCAGGTGGTTGAGGATGGCAATGATATTCATCGTAATGCTCCACACGTGATGGGGCGCTCTCCATCAGGGATGGTGAGTGAAGAGCGCTCGGAAAAGGAAAACGGAATTAGTGGCTGGTCTGCTCTTTGAGCAGGGCGTCGTGCTGACGCAGACCCTGTTTCTTGGCGTAGAACATCAGGATGATGAGCGACACCACGAAGGTAGCGGTGAGGTTGGAACCCTTGGCACCCATCAGGGCCACCAGGCAGAACACGCAGGCGACACCGGAGAAGATCATGGCGCCGATACTGCGGGAGGTCATGCCTTCAAAACGGATCAGGTTAATGCTGGAGTAGAAGTAGGGCAGCATGGTCAGCAGCACCGCATCTGTGGTCAGCACGTTGAAGAGATCGGCCGCGTGGGCGGACTGGGAGGTGAAGGCGGTCAGGCCGACCATCAGCGCAGTCATCTTGAGGGAGCCCAGGATCAGACCCTTCTTGGCCACGCCGTTCTTGTCCACTTCGCCGTAGATTTTCGGGAAGTTGCCGTCATGGGCGGCACGCTTGCCCGCCTCGCCCACCAGCATCATCCAGGAACCCAGCGAGGTGAAGCAGGCCAGGGCGGTGAAGGCGGAGACGAACGGCGCGGACCAGCTGCCGAAGATGGCGGAAGAGGCCATGGCAAACGGCGCGCCGGAGGCAGCCACTTCACCGGCCGGGAACATGCCGCTGATCACCTGGGTGGAGAGGATGTAGATGACGCCAGCGATACCGGTACCCAGCATGGTGGCGAGCGGTACGGTGCGCTTGGGGTTCTTCACCATGCCGGAAGAGACGGCGGCGGACTCGACACCCACGAAGGACCAGAGGCAGATCAGCACGGCGCTGATGACCGCATGCAGGTCGCTGCCGCTGGTGGTGTTCCAGTTCTGGCTGTAGACAGTGGCATCAAAATGGCCCCAACCCATCACGGCAGTACCCACTACCGGCAACAGGATCAGCACCAGACCCAGGGTACAGAGCCGGCTCACCCAGCTGCCGCCAAGCAGGTTGACGAAGGTGAAGATCCAGACGGCGGCGATGGTGGCCGCGGCGGCCGGGATCGGGCTGTTGAGAATGGGGAAGAAAACGGAGAGGTAGGAGACGCCGGTAATGGCGATGGCCAGGTTGCCGATCCAGTTGGCGTGGTAGTAGAGCACACCGGTCTGGAAACCGAACACCGGAGAGATCTCGCCGGCGTAGGCGATGGGGCCACCCTCTTGCGGGTTCTTGGTGGCGAGGCGGGCAAACACGAAGGCCAACCCCATGGCGCCGACCAGGCAGATGGCCCAGCTGAACACAGAGATGGAACCTATGGTGGCCAGGGCCGAGGGCAGCAGTGCAATACCGCTCCCCATCATGTTGCCGGCCACCACACCTGTACAGGCGACAAGGCCGATCTTCTTGCTCGTATCTAGGGACATAAAATCTCCGGGTCGATATTAAGGCATCAAACACACGCTTGGCGGAGCCTCCCGCCAACCAATGGCCACAGACTAGGCCCCTCGGCCCCGGAAAACATAAAGACCAGCTAAGGGATAAAAACATGAGTGAACTTTTTCGACCAGGCGGCCTGAATCGATAAAAACACTTTAAAAACAAGCGGCTACCCAATGCGTCATCAAGCACCTTGATAAAACCTTGATATCCGCCGCCCCCCTTGATGCGGCCGATAAGTGCCAGTCGGCACGCCTTGATATTTTTCTGAGGGGCGCCGCAGCATAACGTGCGTCATTCATGACCCACCGAGTCCGGCCATGCCCGGCAGACGGGTTCGCACGGCCCCTTTTGCTGGGTGTTTTTGCTCCTCCCTCGGCCGTGGGCACGCTCTCGCCTTCGGCCGGTAGTGCTGGGTCGCCGCAACTGGCACCGGCTGGTGACCACAACTGCGCCGATCTCCAGGCTCAAGACAACTCAGGACAATATCAAGGCAAAGGTCGGGCACCTTGAGTGCTTGCAGCACGGTAAACACCGGCACCAGTTCGGCGGTTCAGAGGTTAAGAGGTTCAGAGGTTCAGAGGTTCAGAGGTTCGATGCTGGCGCCAAGGATGGCGGCAATCATGGGTCATGCCTGCACGGAGCAGACCTGGGATAGGGACGACTGAGAGATGATGTCAGGCGGCGCACCCGCCGGCGGCCCTCAGGCAACCGGCGGTGAGCGCCGCCTTGGCGACAGGGCCACGATGGCCCCGGCAGGAATCAGAACAGCTTCACCTTGCTCTGGCCAAGGGCATTGAACAGGGCCGGGGTGAGGGTTTCCATATTGCTGTAAAAACCGAGCTGCTGGCAAAGCAGATAGGTCTGCTCGGTCGCCTCCATCAGGAAGGCCTGGCTGTAGGCATCCCCCGCCGCCTCGGGACGGCCATCCAGCTCGGCCAGCTTGCCGCGCAGAATGTGATAGAGCACGGAGCGGCCCCGGTTGGCGGCCTCGGCCAGCAGGCGGGTAGCCTCCTGCTGCTGCCCGTTCAGGATCGCCTGCAAGGTAAGGGCCTCCCAGACCCGGGCTGGCAGGGCGGCCTGATCCCGTACCACGCTGGCCAGATGGGCACCGATGCCCTGCAGGCGCTCGCTCTGGGGCGTTCCCGTCAGGGTCGCCAGCGCCTCCCCGGCCAGATAACGCTCCGCCAGCAGCAGCGGCTGATCCGGCTGACTGGCCAGCGACTTGTCGAGCAGCTCGACGCCACGCCTGAGGGCAACCGGATCCTGGCTGTTGATGTAGTAGTGCGCCTCCATCATGGCCATCAGCGCCCCGTCATCCGTCGGCCAGCCCATGCCGGGCAGCACGTCCGGCTGATCGAGGGCGCGCAGCAGATCCTGGCTGCTCGCCTGCAATACCCCGTGCACGTTGTGACGGCTGAGCTGGTACTGGTGGCTGAACAGCACCCGGTTGGTGTTGATGTTGCGGTACTCCAGATCGAGATAGGTGCCCCCCGGCTGGCGGGAGACCCGCACGCTCAGCTCCTTGCCGGGCAGGATGCCCCCCATCAGGGTGTTGGCACCATACTGCACCCGCAGCGGCGTGGCGGCGGCCACCTCCCCCATCAGGGCGCGGGTGATGCCGTCGGCCAGGCGCACGTTCTCGTTGCTGCCATCCATGCCGGAGTGAAAGCGAAACACCAGCAGGTCGGGATCCAGCATGGAGTGCACCTGGGGGCTGGCGTGCTGATAGCTGAGCAGGCTGACGATGGAGACCAGGATCACCGCCACGAAGACATCGAAGCCGATCATCTTCCAGCGGCTGCGACCATCCTGAGCGTGGCTCGAGATGGCCCGGGTCAGCGGGCCGGCCGGGAAGGGGGCCGCGGTGACCACGGCCTCCGCGTCCTCCTCTGCCAGCGGCGGGCTCAAATCGCTGCGGACCTCGTCGCCGGCTGGCGCCATCACCACCGACACCACTTGCAGCGGCCGCACCGGCGCCACCAGCTTGTAGCCGCGCTTGGGCACGGTGACTATGTAGTCGGCGGCATCGTTGCGGCCGTCTTTGAGGATCTTGCGCAGCTCGAAGATGGACTGGGTCACCACCTGATCGGTCACTTCGGCGCCATCCCACACCTCGTTGATCAGGCAGTCGCGCCCAAATACCGTGCCGGCGTTGCTGGCCAGGAAGCGCAACAGATTGACCAGCCGGGGCTCGAGGTAGACCTCGCGGTCGGGACGACACAGCATGTTGTCGTCGACGCTCAGGGTCCAGTCATGGATCTCAAAAACCGATTCGCTCATGATTCACTCGCTGCAGATGGAGACGATGCACGATGAGAGTGACGTAACACCGGGGCGGCTGGACGCAGCAGGGTGCTGCACAAGACTGGGCCGCCGGGAAGGTGAACATTCCTGTGAGTCAGGCCGGGCTGGCCTGTTTACGTCCGCAGAGCGTCCTTGCGGGCATGCCGATCGGGTCGATCGGAAACAATCACTTTAAGCAAAACGGGAGCGGGATCCCACTTTTTTCGGCCACAAATCGCCGTTGAATTGATCCAACAGGGGGGTTTTCGGCAAACATCGTGCCAACAGGTATCCATATGAACAGGATTTTTCACTGCCCTGCTCTCGCCCAAACTCTCGCCAAAAAAAAGAAGGCCCCCGCAGAGCGGGGGCCTTCCAGCATGGAGCGATGCCGAAGCGCTTAGCAGTAGCCGTAGCCCAGCAGGCGCTGGTAACGCTGCTCCAGCAGTTGCTCGGTCTCGAGCGGGCGCAGGGCGTTCAGATCCTGCTGAATGCGGTCTTTCAGGCGCTTGGCCATCTTTTCCACATTGCGGTGGGCGCCACCGAGCGGCTCCTCGACAATGTTGTCGATGAGTTTCAGCTCTTTCAGACGCTGGGCGGTGATGCCCATGGCATCGGCCGCGACCGGCGCCTTGTCGGCGCTCTTCCACAGGATGGAGGCGCACCCTTCCGGCGAGATGACCGAGTAGGTGGAGTACTGCAGCATGTTGACGCGATCGCCGACACCGATGGCCAGGGCGCCGCCGGAGCCGCCTTCACCGATCACGGTGCAGACTACCGGCACGGTCAGACCGGCCATCACTTTCAGGTTGCGGGCAATCGCCTCGGACTGGCCACGCTCTTCGGCACCGACGCCAGGATAGGCGCCCGGGGTGTCGATGAAGGTGATGATCGGCATCTTGAAGCGCTCGGCCATCTCCATCAGGCGCAGGGCCTTGCGATACCCTTCCGGGCGCGGCATGCCGAAGTTGCGCTTGATCTTCTCCTTGGTCTCGCGCCCCTTCTGGTGGCCGATGACCATCACCGGCTCGCCGTCGAGACGGGCGATGCCGCCGACGATGGCCTTGTCATCGGCATAGGCGCGATCGCCGGCCAGCTCGTCGAAGTCGGTGAAGATGTGCTCGATGTAGTCGAGGGTATAGGGGCGCTGGGGATGACGCGCCATCTGGGATACCTGCCAGGCCCCCAGATCGCCGAAGATCTTCTTGGTCAGCTCTTCGTTTTTCTTCTCCAGCCGACGGATCTCTTCTTTAAGATCCACGGCGTGATTGCCTTCACTCACATGACGGAGTTCGTCAATCTGCGCCTGCAACTCGGCGATCGGCTGTTCAAAATCCAGAAAAAGACTCATAGGGACTATAGATCCTCTAATCAAAAACCAATTCAACCCGCTCTCGTCCAAGCAGGACGCGCAAGTCATCTATCAGTTGATCGGTGGGCGTCACCCGCCACTCGGTACCGAGCGTCAATCGCACCCGGGAGCCGGGGCGACGATAGTTTACCTGAACCGGACAAACTCCGGCACGGGCGGGTTCCAAAATCTCGCACAAACGCGGGAAAAAACGATCATCAATCTGCTGTTCATCGAGAGAGATGCGGATCGCCCTGGCAAAACGCTCTCTCGCATCGTTGATATCCAGTAATTCACGGGCCGACATTTTAAGGCCACCGGAGAAGTCATCAAAGCTGACCTGTCCAGAAACCACCAAAATACGGTCTTTTTGCATCAATTCTTCATACTTTTCCAGCGCTTCACTGAACAGGGTCACATCGAGGCGACCGGAACGGTCGTCCAGGGTGAAGATCCCCATCTTGTTGCCACGCTTGGTCACCATGCTGCGCGCCGCAATCACCAAGCCGGCGGCCGTGGTCACGGTATCGCGGGAGGTGGGGTGCAGATCGCACAGCCGGCCCGAGGTATAACGACGCAGCTCGCCGCTGTACTGGTTGATGGGATGACCGGTGAGGTAGAGCCCGAGGGTCTCGCGCTCCCCTTCCAGCCACACCTTGTCAGGCCAGTGCGGCACGTTGGCGAACGCCTTCTTGACGTCGTCTATCTCTTCGGTGAGCACGCCGAACATGTCGACCTGACCCACCGCCTGCGCCTTGGCGTGTTGCTCGGCGGCGCGCATCGCCTCCTCCAGGGTCGCCATCAGGGCGGCGCGGTGGGGGCCGAGCCGGTCCATGGCGCCGGAGAGGATGAGCTTCTCCATCACCCGCTTGTTGAGCTTCTTGATGTCGACCCGGTTGCAGAAGTCGAACAGATCGCGAAACGGCCCGTCCCGATCCCGCGCTTCCAGGATCGCATCGATGGGGCCTTCCCCCACCCCCTTCACCGCACCGATGCCGTAGACGATGTGACCATCTTCGTTGACGCTGAAGCGGTAGCGACCAGTGTTCACGTCCGGCGGGATCACCGTCAACCCCATCCGCTGGCACTCGTCTACTAGCGTCACGATCTTGTCGGTGTTGTCCATGTCGGCGGTCATCACCGCCGCCATGAACTCCGCCGGGAAGTGGGTCTTGAGCCAGAGGGTCTGGTAGGAGACCAGCGCATAGGCGGCGGAGTGAGATTTGTTGAAGCCGTAACCTGCAAACTTCTCCACCAGATCGAAGATCTTCATCGCCAACTCGCCGTCGACGCCGTTCTTGACCGCGCCCTCCTCGAAGCCGGCCCGCTGCTTGGCCATCTCTTCCGGCTTTTTCTTGCCCATCGCCCGGCGCAGCATGTCAGCGCCGCCCAGCGTATAACCCGCCAGGGTCTGGGCAATCTGCATCACCTGCTCCTGATAGAGGATGATGCCGTAGGTGGGCTCCAGAATGGGCTGCAGACTCTGGTGCTGCCACTTCTCGTCCGGATAGGAGATGGCCTCCTTGCCGTGCTTGCGCTCGATGAAGTTGTCCACCATGCCCGACTGCAGCGGGCCCGGGCGAAACAGCGCCACCAGAGCGATCATGTCTTCAAAGCAGTCAGGCTGCAGCCGCTTGATGAGATCCTTCATGCCGCGGGATTCCAGCTGGAATACCGCGGTGGTCTCGTAGCGTTGCAGCAGGTCGAACGAGCGCTTGTCGTCGATGGGGATGGCGGCGATGTCGACCGGCGGCTTGCCCTCTTTAGCAAGGCGCGGGTTTATCATGCCGAGCGCCCAGTCGATGATGGTGAGCGTGCGCAGGCCGAGGAAGTCGAACTTCACCAGCCCGGCGTATTCCACGTCGTTCTTGTCGAACTGGGTGACCGGGTGATGGCCTTCGTCATCGCAGTAGAGTGGCGCGAAGTCGGTGATCTTGGTGGGCGCGATCACCACGCCACCGGCGTGTTTACCGGCGTTGCGCACCACCCCTTCGAGGCGGCGCGCCATGTCGATGAGGTCCTTGACCTCCTCGTCCTGCTCGTAGAGCTCGGGCAGCTTGGGTTCGGCCTCGAACGCCTTGGCGAGCGTCATGCCCGGATCCGGCGGGATCAGCTTGGAGATGCGATCCACAAAACCGTAAGCGTGGCCCAGCACCCGGCCCACGTCCCGCACCACCGCCTTGGCCGCCATGCTGCCGAAGGTGATGATCTGGGATACCGCTTCCCGGCCGTACATCTCGGAGACGTGGTCGATCACCTCGTCGCGCCTGTCCATGCAGAAGTCGACGTCGAAGTCGGGCATGGATACCCGCTCGGGGTTCAGGAAACGTTCGAACAGCAGGTCAAATTCCAGCGGATCGAGATCGGTGATCTTGAGAGCGTAGGCCACCAGAGAGCCCGCCCCCGAGCCCCGGCCCGGGCCAACGGGGATGCCGTTGTCCTTGGACCACTGGATAAACTCCATCACGATGAGGAAGTAACCCGGGAAGCCCATCTGGTTGATCACTTTGAGCTCGATGTCGAGCCGCTCGTCATACTCGGGACGGCGCTCGGCCCGCACCGCCGGATCCGGGAACAGGAATTCCAGCCGCTCCTCCAGCCCCTCTTTCGACTTCATGACCAGGAAGTCTTCGGTGGTCATGTCACCGGTCGGGAAGTTCGGCAGGAAGTATTCGCCGAGGCGCACCGTCACGTTGCAGCGCTTGGCGATCTCCACCGTGTTCTCCAGCGCCTCGGGGATGTCGGCAAACAGCTCCGCCATCTCCTCCTGGCTGCGCAGATACTGCTGCGGGCTGTAGCGACGCGGCCGGCGCTTGTCCATCAGGGTGTAGCCGTCGTGGATGGCGACCCGGATCTCGTGGGCATCGAAGTCATCGGCGGTGAGGAACACCACCTCGTTGGTGGCCACCACCGGCAGCGCAAACTCGGTGGCAATCGCCACCGCCATGTGCAGGTAGACCTCTTCATCGGGGCGGCCGGTACGCAGCAGCTCCAGGTAATAGGCGTCGGGGAAGTGGCTCTGATAGAAGGCGAGACACTGCTCGGTCATCTGCCGGTTGCCCTTGAGCAGGAACTTGCCCACGTCCCCCTCGCGCCCGCCGGAGAGCACGATCACCCCCTTGGCATGCTCGGCCAGCCAGGCTTTGTCGATGACCGGGCGCCCCTGCACGTGACCGCGCTGATAGCCGCGGGAGATGAGCAATGTGATGTTCTGGTAGCCGTCGTTGTCCATGGCGAGCAGGGTGAGGCGGAACTGCTCGTCGCCGAGCTCGTCACTCTGCACCCAGAAGTCGGCCCCGACGATGGGCTTGACGCCCTTGCCGTGGGCGGCGCCGTAGAAGCGCACCAGGCCGCACATGTTCATCTGGTCGGTCAGCGCCAGCGCCGGCATGTTGTTGGTCGCCGCCGCACCGACGATGGGATTGATCTTCTGCAGGCCGTCGACCATGGAGAAGTCGGAGTGGACCCGCAGGTGGATAAAACGGGGTTCAGCCATCGTCATCCCCTCTCGTTGCTCGGACTAAATTGCATGGTCTATTCGATCCCCAGTGCGCGACGCACCGGTTTGAAACTTTTGCGATATTCGGGCAGCGGACCGCGCTCGGCCAGGATGGCGAGGTGCTCCGCGGTCGGATAGCCCTTGTGACGGGCGAAACCGTACTCGGGATGACGGCTGTCCAGCTCGGTCATCTCCGCATCGCGAGTCACCTTGGCCAGAATCGAGGCGGCGCTGATGGCGGCTACCAGGCTGTCACCCTTGACCACGGCGCGCGCTTCCATCGGCAAGCTTGGGCAGCGGTTGCCGTCGATGAAGACCAGCTCGGGCGCGATGGAGAGCCCCGCCACGGCACGCTGCATCGCCAGCATGGTGGCGTGCAGGATGTTGAGCTCGTCGATCTCCGCCGGACTGGCACGGCCGACGGACCAGGCCAGCGCCTTCTCTTTGATCTCGTCAAACAGGGCGAGCCGCTTCTTCTCGGAGAGCTTCTTGGAGTCGTTCAGCCCGATGATGGGATTGGCCGGGTCAAGAATCACCGCGGCGGTGACCACGTCACCCACCAGCGGGCCACGACCCACTTCGTCCACACCGGCAACCAGCCTGTCGTCAGGAATATCGATCATCATCTTGTAGCCTTGAATCAAAACAGGCCCCGCAGGGCCTGGCGTCACGTTGGCGCAGCCCCTGCGGCCGCCCGGAAGTTATCTGCCGAGCAGCTCGGCCACCGCTTCGGCCGCCTGCTGATCCGCGTTGCAGCGGATGAGCTGGTGCAGCTCGGTGAAGGTGTTCACCAGCGCGCTGTTGTCGTGCTCGAAGAACTTGCTCACCTCGACCACCAGATTCTCCGGGGTGCACTCGTGCTGGATGAGCTCGGGCACCAGCATGCGACCGGCCAGCAGGTTGGGCAGGGAGACGAATTCGGTCTTCACCAGCCGCTGGGCCAGCCAGTAGCTGAACGGCTTGAGCTTGTAGCCCACCACCATCGGCTTTTTCACCAGCATGGCTTCAAGCGCCGCGGTACCGGAGGCCAGCATCACCACGTCGGCGGCGATCATCGCCTCACGGCCCTGCCCTTCCAGCAGCACCATGTCGAGATCCGGCGCCAGCTCGGCCTTGATGGCCAGGAACTGCTCGCGCCGCTTCTGGTTGACCAGTGGCACGATGAAACCGAGATCCGGATAGCGCACCGTCAGGTGCTTGCAGGCCTCGAGAAACAGGGGCGACATAAAGCCCACCTCGGCACTGCGGCTGCCCGGCAGCACCGCCAGCCAGCGCCGGTTGGCGTCGATGCCGAGGGTTCTGCGTACCGCGGCCTGATCCGGCACCAGCGGGATGTCGTCCGCCATGGTGTGGCCGACGAAACGGCAAGGGGCATCGAAGCGGTCGTAGAAGGCTTTCTCGAACGGCAGGAAGGCAAGCACCATGTCGGTGGCGGCCTTGATCTTGTGAATGCGGTTCTGGCGCCAGGCCCACACCGAGGGGCTGACGTAGTGAACCGTCTTGATACCGGCGCGGCGCAGTTTGAGCTCCACCCCGATATTGAAATCCGGTGCATCCACCCCGATGAAGATGTCGGGCGGATTGGCGATGAAGTGACGCAGCAGTTCGCGGCGGACCTTGAGAATGCGCGGCAGACGGCCCAGCACTTCGGTGATCCCCATGACGGAAAGCTCTTCCATCTCGAACAGCGCCTTCACGCCCAGGGCCTGCATGCGCGGCCCGGCGATCCCTTCGAACTGGGCGTCCGGGTAGCGGGCCTGCAGCTCGCGCACCAGGCCGGCAGCCAGAATGTCGCCGGAAACCTCTCCGGCGACGATACCGATGCGAACGGGATCAGGCACGGATGATCCCGCGCTCGTTGTCTTTGAGGAAATCCACGTAGAGCTGGATGGCCGGCTCGCTGGCCGCCATTTCGATCAGCACCGGCAGCACCTCTTCGATGGTCTTGCCGGAGCGGAAGATCTCTTTGTAGGCGCGCTTGACGGCGGAGATGGCCTCAGCGCTGAAACCGCGGCGACGCAGCCCCTCGGAGTTGACCCCGAACGGCTTGGCGTAGTTGCCAGCGGCCATCACGTAGGGCGGCACGTCCTTGTTGAGGGCGGCGCAGCCACCGACGAAGGCGTGGGAGCCGACGCGGCCGAACTGGTGGATCGCGGAGAGACCGCCGAAGATCACGAAATCGCTGATCACCACGTGGCCCGCCAGGGTCGCGTTGTTGGCGAAGATGCAGTTGTCACCGATGATGCAGTCGTGGGCAACGTGGACGTTGACCATGAACAGGTTGCCGCTGCCGATCCTGGTCAGGGACTGATCCTGGATGGTGCCGCGGTGCACGGTGCAGTTCTCGCGAAAGACGTTGTTGTCGCCGATCTCGAGGAAGGTGCGCTCGCCGGCGTACTTCTTGTCCTGGCAATCCTCACCGATGGAGGTGTGCTGGAAGATCTTGTTGCCGCGACCAATCTTGGTCGGGCCCTTGATCACCACATGGGAGCTGACCCAGGTGTTGTCGCCGATTTCCACCTCGGCACCGATGACAGAAAAGGGGCCGATTTCAACCCCTTTACCGATGACGGCAGACTCATGGACGACGGCAGTATCGTGAATGATGGCAGTCTGGTCGATCACGTGTGTTAAACCTCGCGTTTGGCGCACATCAGCTCGGCGGTACAGACCACTTCACCGTTGACCGTGGCCACACCGGTGAACTTGGCGATACCGCGACGCTCTTTCAGGAATTCCACGTCAAGCACCAGCTGATCGCCGGGGCCTACCGGACGCTTGAAACGAGCGTTGTCGATTGAGGCAAAGTAATAGAGTTCGTTGGGAGATGGCTTGCCCACCATGGTAAACGCCAGGATACCGGTGGCCTGTGCCATGGCTTCCAGGATCAGCACGCCGGGGAACACCGGCTTGGCCGGGAAGTGGCCCTGAAAGATCGGCTCGTTGAACGAGACGTTCTTGATGGCACGCAAGGTCTTGCGCTCATCGCTGATCTCATAGTTTTCCACCTTGTCCACCATCAGGAACGGATAACGGTGGGGCAGCAGATCCATTATTTCCTGGATACCCAGGCTCTTCTTTTCAGTAGTCAAAACAGTACCCTATACCAATCGTGATTATTCTTGGTCCAGCTTCTTCTCAAGCTTGCTCAACCGCTTGTGCATCTCTTCGATACGCATCACCCGGGCGGCGGTCTTGCGCCACTCTTTATTGGTTTGCAGGGGGATGCCGGAAGAGTAGACACCGGGCTCGGTAATGGGTCGCATCACCATGGCCATGCCGGTAACGGTGGCCTGGTCGCAGATCTCCATGTGCCCGTTAAAGACGGAGGCGCCGCCAATGATACAGTATTTGCCGACCTTGAGACTACCTGCCATCACGGTGGAGCCCGCCACGGCGGTGCCGTAGCCGATCTCGACGTTGTGGGCGATCTGGCACTGGTTGTCGATGATGACGTTGTCAGCGATGCGGGTATCTTCCAGCGCGCCGCGGTCGATGGTGGTGCAGGCACCGATCTCGACCCGGTTGCCGATGGTCACGCCGCCGAGCTGGGGGATCTTGATCCACTCGCCGCGCTCGTTGGCATAACCGAACCCATCGGCCCCGATCACTGTGCCGGATTGAACCAGACAGTCGGTGCCCATGGTGATGTTGTGATACAGGGTGACGTTGGCCCACAACCGGGAGCGAGCTCCCAGTCGGGTATTCTTGCCAACGAAACAGCCCGGACCGATGCGCACATCATCCCCCAGCACCACGCCGGATTCGATCACCGCATTGGCCCCGATGGCCACTCTCTCGCCCAGTTGCACGTCTGCCGCGATGACGGCGCTCGGATGGATATCCGTGGCCGGCTGCGGGGTGGTGTCCAGCAGTTGGGCTACCCGGGCAAAGCCCACATAGGGGTCTTTGAGCACCAGGGCATTGGTGGGACAAAATGGCAGATCCGCTTCTGTGATGAGCACGGCGGTCGCCTTGCTCTGCTCCAGATAATGCCGGTACTTTTTATTGGACAGGAAGGTGATGTCCCCCTCCCCGGCCTTTTCCAGTGTCGCTACCTTGCGGATTTCCAGGGTTCCGTCGCCATGGACCTGGGCCCCCAGTTGCTGGGCCAGCTGTGCGAGAGTGAATGCCATCAATTAGTTGCTCTTGCTTACCTGAGAAATAACCTGGGCAGAGATGTCCAGCTTGCTGGCGGCATACGGGGCGGCGTTGCGCTCCAGCACCAGATCGTAACCATTGCTCTTGGCGATGGAATCGATGGCAGCCTGCACCTTGGTCAGGATCTTGTTGCGCTCTTCGGACTGACGGCGACCGTTGTCCTGTTCAAACGCCTGACGCTTCTGGTTGAACTCCATCTGCAGCTTGGCCAGCTTCTCCTGGTTCTGCTTCTTCTGCTCGGCGCTCATGAAGGCTTCGTCCTTCTTGAACTTCTCGACCAGTTTCTGACCGTCGGATTCCAGCTTCTGCAGCTCACGCATGCGCGGCTCGAATTCGCCTTTCAGCTTCTTGGAGACTGCTTCACGCTGGGGCAGCTTTTGGAATACTTCGCCCATGTCGACCACGGCGATCTTGGTCTCGGCCAAGGCGGAGCCCATGCCGGCAGCCATCAGTGCAAAACTCAAACCAGCTACTTTCAACGCTTTATTCACACTTACTCCTTGTTCCCTCATGTGAGGGCTACCTGATTTACCTGATTATGCAAGTGGTACCCGGACCGACTTGTTACCTGGTGAGGCACGCAAGCTGCGCGTCCCATCATTGAATACCCCCACCGCTGGGTGGGGGCAGGGTCCGTCCTTAGAAGGTACGGCCGATGTTGAATGAGAAGAACTCGGTCCGGTCGCCCTCGTACTGCTTGAGCGGACGGGCAATCGCGAACACCAGCGGGCCCATCGGGGAGAGCCACTGCAGCGACAGACCGGCCGAGGCGCGGTAGTTGGTCGGATCCGAATAGTCGGCCAGATAGTTGCAGCCGCTGAAGCAACGGTTGCGGTACTGGTCATAGTCGAAGGTGGTATCCCACACGGAACCGGCATCGATGAAGAAGCTGGTCCGCAGTTGCGGCTGATAGGTCTCGGACGCAAACGGCGTCGGCACTATCATCTCGAGGGAGGCGACCGCCAGGGCGTTGCCGCCCACCGAGCTATCGGTGCCCTGGATGACGTCGTTGCCGCTCAGGTTGTAGTAGTAGAGCGCCTTCGGACCCACGGTATTGCTCTTGAAGCCGCGCAGGGTGTCGAAACCACCGGCGAAGTAGTTCTCGAAGAACGGCAATACGTGGTCATAGCTGCCGTTGCTGCCGTAGCCGTTGCCGTAGGAGGCACGCGCCTTGGCCATCAGCACCCACTTGTGATCCGCATCGAACGGGAAGTAGTGCGCGTCTTCGGCGTTGAGCTTGAAGTACTGCAGATCCATGCCCGGCACGGTCACCTTGGCGTTGACCCGCTGACGGTCACCGGCGGTCGGGAACTGGCCCTTGTTGAGGGTGGAACGGGTCCAACCGGCGGTGACGTCGACGGTGTTGAACACCATGCGGTTGTCGCCATCCTTGTTCTCGCTGTACACCTTCCAGAACTCATCCACCTGCAGATAGGGGTTGGGCTGGGACAGTTTGTTGTTTTCGACCCCGAGGCTGAAGTCGAGACGGTTGTTCTCGTTGACCGGGAAACCACTGGAGAGGCGGAAGCCGATGGTGGTGTTCTCGTAGTCCACGATGTTGGCGTCGGCCGCACTGAACTGGTTGTAGTAGAGACGACCGCCGAGGCTGACCCCGTCCACGGTGAAGTAGGGATCGTTGTAGCTGAGGTCGACGCTCTTGGAGTACTTGTTGGTACTGGCGGAGATGCCGATCTTCTTGCCGGTCCCCATGAAGTTGTCCTGCTGCAGGCCCGCCTGCAGACTCAGGCCAGATTCGGTACCGTAGCCCACACCGGCGTTGATGGAACCGGCCGGCTGCTCCTTGACCTTGAAGTCCAGATCGACCTGGTCATCGCTGCCCGGCACCCGTTTGGTGTCCACTTCGGCGGTTTCGAAGAAGCCGAGGCGGTTGAGACGGGTCTTGGACTGCTCGACGCTGTCGGAAGAGAGCCAGGTGCCCTCCATCTGACGCATCTCGCGGCGCAGCACTTCGTCCTTGGTGGTGACGTTGCCGGTGAAGTTGATGTTGCGCACGTAAACGCGGGGGCCCGGCTCGATGTTGACGATGAGCTCCACTTCCTTGGTCTGGTCGTTGACCTGCGGGAAGGTGACCACTTTCGGGTAGGCGTAGCCGTAACGACCGAGGAACTTGGAGAGCACCTCTTCGGTGTGGGTCACCTGGCTGGCGGAGTAGATGCTGCCGGTCTCGATGGGGATGAGCCCCTTCATCTCGCCGCCGCGATCGATCAGATCGCCCTTGAGCTGGATGCCGGACACCTTGTATTGATCCCCTTCCTTGACGTTGAGGGTGACGTAGACCCCCTTCTTGTCCGGGGTCATGGAGACCTGGGTCGACTCCTGGGTAAAGCGGATGTAGCCGCGGTCCATGTAGTAGGAGCGCAGGGTTTCGATGTCGCCGGCCAGCTTCTGCTTCTGGTAGCGCTGGTCACCGGTGAAGTTCCACCAGGGCACGTCATCCTTGAGGGAGAGCTGGGCCAGCAGCTTCTCTTCCGGGAACACGTTGTTGCCGACGATGTTGATCTGCTGGATCTTGGCCGCTTCCCCTTCCACGAAGGTGAACTTGAGGTCGACCCGGTTGCGCGGCAGCGGGGTGACGATGGCCTTGACCTTGGCGGAGTACTTGCCCACGCCGTAGTAGAAATCTTCCAGCCCCTTCTCGAGGGAGCTCAGCACGGTGCGATCCAGCGGATCACCCACCCGGATGCCGGAGGACTCCAGGCTCTGGGTCAGCTGCTCTTCCTTGATATCCTTGTTGCCGGAGAACTCGATGCTGGAGATGGTCGGCCGCTCTTTGACCGCCACTTGCAGCACCTGGCCGTCGCGGTAGACCTTGACGTCCTCGAAGTTGCCGGAGGCATAGAGCTTCTTGATGGCGTTGGCCAGCGTCACGGAATCGACGGAATCGCCCACCCGGATCGGCAGGTTCAGCAGGGCGGCACCCAGGGTCACCCGCTGCAGACCTTCAACCTGAATATCTTGCACCACAAAAGAGGCAGGGGCCGCCTGGGCCAGGAAACTGGCACCCAGCAGGCAACTCAACACCAATGCTTTTTTAACAGCCATTTTGTTCTTATGTGTCCTTGTTGATGCTCTGGCCTCAGAGGCGAGCGAAATCATTAAACAGCGCAATACCCATCAGTAACATCAGAATGGCGGCGCCAATCCGGAAACCCACTTCCTGAATTTTTTCTGATACCGGCTTGCCGGTGACCGCCTCGATGAGGAAGTAGACCAGATGGCCACCGTCCAGCACCGGCAGGGGGAACAGGTTGATGATCCCCAGGTTGACGCTGATCAGCGCCAGAAAGCCGAGAAAGTAGACCAGACCGTAGTCGGCACTGCTGCCCGCGCCCTTGGCAATGGAGATGGGGCCGCTCAGGTTGTCCAGCGAGACGATGCCACCGATCAGCTTGCCGATCATGTCGAAGGTCAGGGTGGTCAGGCTCCAAGTCTTCTGGGCGCCCTGCCACAGGGCTTGCAAAGGCCCATACTGTAACAGAATCCGATACTCATCCGGTAATGGAACCAGTTGCGGCGACAGGCCGACAAAACCGACCAGCTGGCCCCGCACCTTCTTGGCATCCGGCGTCAGGGTCAGGGTCAGCTCGCTGCCCGCCCGCTCGACGGTCACCTCAAGCGGCTGCTGGGGCGACTGCTGCACCTGGTGGACAAACTGGGCCCACTCGGTGATCTCCTGCTCCCCTACCCGCTTGATGCGATCGCCCGCCTGAACGCCGGCCTTCTCGCTGGCGCTCGCGGCCACCACCGCATCGACCACCGGCAGCACCTTGCCACCGAGCGGCACTATGCCCAGGCTGCCGATGGGAGACTCCTTGTCGGGGTCAAACTTCCAGCCGGCCAGCTGCAGGGTCTTGTCCACCGCGTAGCTGGTGTTGGCCGCCTTGAGCTTCAGCTGGACCGAGTCATCGCCAAGGTGGCTGATGAGGGCATAGGTCACGCTCTCCCAGTCACCGGTCTCCTCGCCGCCGACGCCGACGATCTCCATGCCGGGTTCCACCCCGGCCGCCGCCACGATGGAGGCGGGACGCACCTCGCCCACCACGGGTTTGACGGCGGGCACGCCGATCATGAACATCAGCCAGAGGGCGAACAGGGCAAACACGAAGTTGGCCATGGGGCCGGCTGCCACGATGGCCATCCGCGCCCAGACACTCTTGTGATTGAAAGCGAACTGCTCGTCACCGGGTTTGAGCTCGTCCACCCGGCCGTCCAGCATCTTGACGTAACCGCCGAGGGGGATCAGGGCCAGCACGTACTCGGTGCCATCCTTGCCCAGCCGACGCCAGATGGCCTTGCCGAAACCGATGGAGAAACGTTCGACCTTGACGCCGCAACGACGGGCCACCCAGAAGTGGCCGAATTCATGTACCGCAACCAGCAGCCCGAGGGCGACGATAAAGGCACCGATGTTCCACAACACACCGCCCATCAGCCCATCACCTCGCTTTCATGCATGGTCCTGTCTCCGACAATCAGGGTGAAGGCAGCACAATGCCACGAAACAGCTCTCATCAGCTAAGCTCCTCAATCAAATTGTGAGCACGGGCACGGGCCGCCCCATCCAGCGCAATCAAATCGTCCAGCGAACCGGCCGCCGTACCGCCCAGGGCGAGCATGGTGGCCTCATTGACTCTGGCAATATCCATAAAACCGATCCGCTCTGCAAGGAAAGCCGCCACGGCCTCCTCGTTGGCGGCATTGAGGGCCGTGGTTGCAGCCTGCCCCTGCTGACAGGCATGCATGGCAAGCTGCAGGCAGGGATAGCGCTCATAGTCGGGACGGATAAAGCTGAACTCTCCGACACTGAAGAAATCCAAAGGTTCCACACCGGACTCGATTCGAGCCGGATAGGCCAGCGCGTGGGCGATGGGGGTGCACATGTCCGGATTGCCGAGCTGGGCCAGCACGGAGCCATCCTTGTACTGCACCATGGAGTGAATCACCGACTGGGGATGGATCACCACCTGGATCTGCTCGGGCGCCGCGTTGAACAGCCAGCGCGCCTCGATATACTCCAGCCCCTTGTTGATCATGGTGGCGGAGTCGACCGAGATCTTGGCCCCCATGGACCAGTTGGGATGGGCGATGGCCTGAGCCGGGGTGACGCGTGCCAGCTCAGCGATGTCGGTATAACGGAACGGGCCACCGGAGCCGGTCAGCAGGATCTTGCTGATGCCCGCTCCCGCCAGGTCACAAAAGCCCGGCTGGCGCTGAATGGCCTCGGGCAGGCACTGGAAAATGGCGTTGTGTTCGCTGTCGATGGGCAGCAGCTCGGCCCCGTGCTCGCGCACCGCCTCCATGAAGAAGGCGCCGGACATCACCAGGGCTTCCTTGTTGGCCAGCAGGATGCGCTTGCCGGCACGCACCGCAGCCATGGTGGGCGCAAGCCCGGCGGCGCCGACGATGGCGGCCATCACGCTGTGGGCATCGGGGTGAGCGGCCACTTCACACAGGGCGGCGGGGCCAGCCATGACGCGAGTCGCGCTGCCGTGGGTCTTCAGTTGAGCGGCCAGCTCGCTGGCGGCGGCCTCGTCCACCATGACGGCGAAGCGGGGAGAGAATTCGAGGCAGTCGCGCAGCATGGCGTCCACGCTGCGGGCCGCGGTCAGCGCCAGCACCTGCCAGCGCCCCGGATTGTGCCGCAGTACCTTGAGCGTACTCTGACCAATGGAACCGGAGGCTCCCAGAATCACCAGGTTATGCATCAAAACTCCCGCTGTATGACGAATGGATGGCGCCCGCCGCAGGCAGACGCATCAGGCTGAGCATCAAAACTCCTGGCTGAGCAGCAGATAGCTGAGCAGGAACACCGGCAGCGCGGCGGTCAGGCTGTCGATCCGGTCGAGGATGCCACCGTGGCCGGGCAACAGGGTGCCTGAATCCTTGATGCCGGCTTCGCGCTTGAACATGCTCTCGGTGAGATCGCCGAGCACCGAGGCCAGCACCGCCAGCAAGGAGCAGAACAGCACGATGGCCATCTTGGCGGGCACGAAGCCCATGAACCAGGTCACCCCGACCGCCAGCAGGCTGGCGGTAAACAGGCCGCCACACATGCCTTCGATGGTTTTGCCGGGGCTCACGGCCGGCGCCAGCTTGTGTTTGCCGAACGCCTTGCCGAAAAAATACGCGCCAGAATCTGCCGCCCAGACCAGTCCCATCACGAACAGCAGGATCCAGGCCCCCATCATGGGGTCGTGATAGAAGTTGTAACCACGGATGGCCACCAGGGACCAGAAGAAGGGGACCAGGGTCACCAGGCCGAACAGGGACTTGAGCCAGATGGACTCCTTCCACAGCTTGGCGCTCTGGGGGTAGCGCAACACCAGCAGCAGCCCCAGCAGCCACCAGCTGACGGCGGTCCAGAGCACGCCCATCACCAGCGGATGCAGATGAGGAGTCCACAGCTGCTCCACCGGCAGCCAGAACAGGCTGGCGCCGAGCAGCAGGCAGTACACCAGCGGCAGCCACTGCTGCGGCTTGGCAGAGACGAAGCCGCTCCACTCGCGGCTGGCCAACAGAAATACCAGGGATGCCAACAGGGCAAAGAATTTCAACGGCAGAAAAAACAGCGCCCCCAACACCAGGGGAACCAGTAGCAATGCGGTAATAATTCGTTGTTTTAGCAAAAGAAGCCTCTCTCTTGGGAGGGGGGTTAGCCGGTCTGTTGCTCGGCGATCAATTCCCGGATCTGTTCACCCGTGCAGCCGAAACGACGCTCACGGGCCACGAAGGAGGCAACGGCCTCGCTGAACTCGGCCTCGTTGAAATCAGGCCACAGCACCGGGGTAAAATAGAGCTCGGCATAGGCGAGCTGCCATAACACAAAATTGCTGATGCGATGATCGCCCCCGGTGCGGATCA
Source organism: Aeromonas sp. S41-2 (assembly GCF_027705845.1). Lineage (NCBI taxonomy): Bacteria > Pseudomonadati > Pseudomonadota > Gammaproteobacteria > Aeromonadales > Aeromonadaceae > Aeromonas > Aeromonas sp. S41-2. The sequence goes on from NZ_JAPDCG010000001.1 coordinate 700,531, forward strand.
GCAGATCCACCGGCGGCAGGTCGGCCATGCATACCTCGCGGCCAAGCATGGCTTCATCTATCTGGTCGGCAGCCAGTTCCCCGCTCGCCACGGCACGGGCCAGCTTGCGGGCCGCCTGGGCGATGTCCCACTGACCACCGTAATTGGCGGCGATATTGAGGGTCAGCCCCTGATTGTTGGCGGTCAGCGCCTCCGCCTTGGCAATCTTGGTCTGCAGACGCTCGCTGAAACGGGCGGTATCGCCGATCACCTTGAGCCGGATGCCGTTGCTGTGCAGCTTCTGCACCTCACGGCCCAGCACCGTCATGAACAGCTCCATCAAGGCGCTGACCTCCCCTTCCGGGCGACGCCAGTTCTCGCTGGAAAACGCAAACAGGGTCAGCGCGTCTATCTTGGCCCGCGCAGCAAAGGTTACCGCCTCGCGAACAGACTTCACGCCTGCCTTGTGGCCATAGACCCGCATCTTGCCACGGTTCTGGGCCCAGCGTCCGTTGCCGTCCATGATGATGGCGACGTGACGAGGCAAGGACGAATTGGCGCAATCACCTACGGCTGCCAAAAGCGACATTCATTTCTCCCACAAAGACAAAAGCGCCGTGCAGGGGCACTACACGGCGCTCGTAATATACCTGTCAGAGGCTTAGATTTCCATTAGCTCCTTTTCCTTCAGGGCCAGTGCTTCGTCTACCAGCTTGATGAAGGAATCGGTCAGCTTCTGGATCTCTTCCTGAGCACGACGGTCGTCGTCTTCGGAGATCTCTTTGTCTTTGAGCAGCGCTTTGAGGTCGGCGTTGGCATCGCGACGGATGTTGCGCACGGCAACCCGGGCACCTTCCGCTTCGGCACGCACGATCTTGGTCAGGTCGCGACGACGCTCTTCGGTCAGCGGCGGCAGCGGCACGCGCAGGGTCTGGCCGTTGCTGGACGGGTTGAGGCCCAGATCGGAGGTCAGGATGGCCTTTTCCACCGCCTGGATCATGGAGCGGTCAAAGATGGAGATGGAGAGGGTGCGGGCATCTTCAGCCACCACGTTGGCCAACTGTTTCAGAGGAGTGGCCGCACCGTAATACTCCACCTGGATACCGTCGAGCAGGCTCGGGTGAGCACGGCCGGTACGGATCTTGGACATCTGGGTCTTGAGCGACTCTACGCTCTTGGCCATGCGGTCCTTGGCGTCGTTTTTAATCTCGTTGATCACAGTGGTTTTCCTTTTGGCGAACGAGCCGTCAACCGGCCCGTATCTATCTTATTGGCTGGCGTCATGGACAAACGAGCCGAAGCTCACGCTTGTCTCACTTGCTGACGTGATGGATCAGGGTACCTTCCGGCTCGCCCATGATCACCCGACGCAGCGCACCCGGCTTGTTCATGTTAAACACCCGGATCGGCAGATCGTGGTCGCGGGCCAGAGTAAAAGCAGCAAGATCCATTACTTTGAGTTCTTTTTCAAGAACTTCATCATAACTCAGTTCATGGCACAGCACGGCATCCGGGTTCTTGACCGGATCGTCGGTGAACACGCCATCGACCTTGGTGGCCTTGAGCACGACGTCAGCTTCGATCTCGATCCCGCGCAGACAGGCCGCAGAATCGGTCGTGAAGAAGGGGTTGCCGGTACCGGCGGAGAAGATCACCACCTTGCCGGCGCGCAGCTGGCTGATGGCTTCGGCCCAGACATAGGAGTCACAGATGCCTTGCAGGGAGATGGCAGACATCAGACGGGCATTCACATAAGCACGATGCAGGGCATCACGCATGGCCAGACCGTTCATCACGGTAGCCAGCATACCCATGTGGTCGCCCACCACGCGGTTCATGCCCGCCTTGGCAAGACCGGCACCACGGAACAGGTTGCCGCCACCGATGACCAGACCGACCTGAACACCCAGCTCAACCAGTTCTTTGATCTCTTGGGCCATCCGATCCAGCACCGCCGGATCAATGCCAAAACCCTCGGATCCTTGCAGGGCTTCACCACTCAACTTCAGAAGAACACGTCTGTATGCAGGCTTGGGATTGGTACTCATGTCACTGATTCCTGGTCATATAAAGACCGCGACATAAGTCGCGGTCTGGGGAAACGGAAAAACCGGTTCGATTAGGCCTTTTGAGCGGCCGCGATTTGGGCTGCAACTTCCGCAGCGAAATCGGTCTCTTGCTTCTCGATGCCTTCGCCCACTTCGAAACGGGTGAAGGAAACAACGTCAGCGCCTTCTTTCTTCAGCAGCTCGGCAACGGTCATGGAAGGATCTTTCACGAACGGTTGACCAGTCAGGGAAACCTCACCGGTGAACTTCTTCATGCGGCCTTCAACCATTTTCTCGGCGATCTCTTTCGGCTTGCCAGAGTTGATGGCGATGTCGATCTGGATTTCGCGCTCTTTGGCAACGACTTCGGCAGATACATCTTCCGGCTTGACGAATTGCGGGCTGTTGGCAGCAACGTGCATGGCCAGATCTTTGGCCAGCTCGTCGGAACCACCGGCCAGCTTGGTGATAACACCGATGCGGGAGCCGTGAACGTAGGTGCCCAGGTTGTCACCTTCAACCAGCATCACGCGACGCAGGTTCATGTTCTCACCGATCTTGGCGATCAGGTTGGTGATGGTCAGCTCGACGGATTCGCCGTTGCCGAAGTCGGCGGCTTTCAGCGCGTCAACGTCAGCGATCTTCTGGGTAGCGGCGATTTCAACGATTTTCTGACCCATGGCCAGGAAGCCGGCATCCTTGGAAACGAAGTCAGTCTCGCAGTTCAGCTCGATCATGACGGCAACGTTGCCTTCGGTACGGGCGAAGATCACACCTTCAGCGGCGATACGGCCAGCTTTCTTGGCGGCTTTGGCCTGACCGGATTTGCGCATGTTTTCGATAGCCAGTTCGATATCACCGTTGGCTTCTTCCAGTGCTTTTTTGCAATCCATCATGCCAGCGGCGGTGCGCTCGCGCAGTTCTTTTACCAGGGCGGCAGAAATGTTTGCCATGTCCAGTATCCTCGGTCTTGAATTGACAAGAAACAGGGGCCACAAGGGCCCCTGCTAACCAATTACATCAGCTTGGTTAATAAGGGCTTTGCAGTCCTTATCAATTACTCAGCTTCAACGAAGCCATCTTGTTCGGCTTGAACAACGATGTCCTGAGCGCGAGCTTCCAGTACGGTGTCAGCAGCAGCATTCAGGTACAGCTGAACGGCACGGATAGCGTCGTCGTTACCCGGGATGACATAGTCAACGCCGTCCGGGTTGGAGTTGGTATCAACGATGGAAACTACCGGGATACCCAGGTTGTTGGCTTCTTTGATAGCGATGTGCTCGTGGTCGGCATCGACAACGAACAGAACGTCAGGCAGGCCGCCCATGTTCTTGATACCACCCAGGCTCTTCTCCAGCTTTTCCATTTCGCGAGTACGCATCAGCGCCTCTTTCTTGGTCAGCTTGTCGAAGGTACCGTCTTGGCTCTGGGTTTCCAGATCTTTCAGGCGCTTGATGGACTGACGAACGGTTTTCCAGTTGGTCAGCATGCCGCCCAGCCAGCGGTGGTTAACATAGAACTGGTCGCAACGCTCAGCGGCTTCTTTTACGGCTTCAGACGCGGCACGCTTGGTACCTACGAACAGTACCTTGCCCTTCTTGGCAGCTACGGAGCTGATGAAGTTCATGGCATCGTCAAACATCGGAACGGTTTTTTCCAAGTTGATGATGTGAACCTTGCTGCGGGCACCGAAGATGTAGGATTTCATTTTCGGGTTCCAGTAACGAGTCTGGTGACCGAAGTGAACGCCGGCTTGCAGCATGTCGCGCATAGAAACTTTAGCCATTTTATACCTCTATTGGGGTTAGGCCTCCACACATCCCATATAACCGACCCGTTAAGGCACCCCGGCATATGTGTCGATGTGTGTGTGTTGTTTAAGTAAGGGTGATGGAATGAGGACACAAGTTCCCCATTCCGGCGCGCTTTATACCATAACTTTGGTCAGGACACCACCAGCCTAACCGCTAAAAATGGATCCCTGGGCAGCATGCTGAAGCGCCGATTTGACGCTGTGATGACAATCACACTGGAAGTAAACGGGGGTTGGGGATAAAATTTTGGCCTGATTGCAAACGCATCTATTTTTCATTACCTGATTGCCGGACATCGATAGATGCGCGATCAGGTCCCAAGAGAGATCCCATGTCCATTAAAATCAAGACACCGGAAGAGATTGAAAAGATGCGCGTTGCCGGCCAACTGGCCGCCGATGTGCTGGTCATGATCGCCCCCCACGTCAAGGCGGGCGTCACCACCGACGAACTGAACACCCTCTGCCACGACTACATCGTCGACGTGCAGCAGGCCATCCCTGCGCCGCTCAACTACCACGGCTTCCCCAAGTCCATCTGCACCTCGGTGAACGATGTGATCTGCCACGGCATCCCGAACCACAAGAAACTGCGGGAAGGGGACATCATCAACCTGGACATCACCGTCATCAAGGATGGCTACCACGGCGATACCTCGGCCATGTTCATCGTGGGTGAGACCACCCCGCTGCGCCGTCAGCTGTGCAAGGTCGCCCAGGAGAGCCTCTACGCCGCCATCAAGCAGGTGCGGCCGGGCATGTGCATCACCGAGATCGGTGCCGTGATCCAGCCCATCGTAGAGAAGGCCGGTTTCTCCGTGGTGCGCGACTACTGTGGCCACGGCATCGGGGCCGAGTTCCATGAAGAGCCGCAGATCCTGCACTATCGCAACGGCGGCAAGCAGGAGCTCAAGCCGGGCATGTGTTTCACCATCGAACCCATGGTCAACAGCAAGAAGTACCACTGCAAGGTCAATCCGAAGGATGGCTGGACCGTGACCACCAAGGATGGCGGCGACTCCGCCCAGTGGGAACACACCCTGCTGGTGACCGAGGATGGTTGCGAGGTGCTGACCCTGCGCCCGGATGACACTATCGACCGTCTCATCAAACACGGTTAACATCAAACCCCGGCCTCCCGCCGGGGTTTTGTTTTTATCAGCCGCGAACCCGTGCGAGAACAGCGCACAGGCGTGCGACAGTAGAGTGTGAGACGCCATGGATGCCAGCCTGCTTTCCCCCCACCTGTTACCCGACGCTCAGCTCACCCGCGAGAACTGCAAGGAGTACCTGAGCCGTTTTCTCGGCTGGCTGCACGCCCGCTTCGATGCCGGTGACAACATCATCGAACTGGTGGCTACCCGCTCCGAATACATGGACGAGCTGCTGACCCGGTTGTGGCAAAAGTTCGGCTTCGACAAGACGGAGCTCACCCTGATCGCGGTGGGTGGTTATGGCCGTGGCGAACTGCACCCCCACTCCGACATCGACCTGCTGATCCTCTACGAAGGGGACGAGTTGGACGAGGTGCTGGGGCTGCGCATCGGTGAGTTCATCACCCTGCTGTGGGATCTCAAGCTGGAGGTGGGCCAGGCGGTGCGCAACGTAGCCGAGTGTCTCGAGCAGGGACGCGGCGACATCACGGTTGCCACCAACCTCATCGAGGCGCGCTACATCACCGGCCGCGAGGCGGGCTTCCAGCAGCTCAAGGAGGCCACCGGCCCCCAGCACTTCTGGCCAAGCGAGCAGTTCTTCAAGGCCAAACGCGAAGAGCAGGCCCAGCGCCACCAGCAGTTTCTCGGCACCGCCTACAAGCTGGAGCCGGACCTCAAGAGCAATCCGGGCGGCCTGCGCGACATCCAGACCCTGGCCTGGGTGGCTCGCCGTCACTTCGGCGCCACCACCCTGTTCGAGATGACCAGCCACGGCTTCCTCAACCGGGCCGAGTATCGCGAGCTGCTCGATTGCCAGAATTTTTTGTGGAAGGTGCGCTTCGCCCTGCACATGGCCATCAACAAGGGCGACAACCGGCTGCTGTTCGATCGCCAGCGTACCGTGGCCCAGATGCTGGGCTTCGAGGGGGAAGGCAACGCCCCGGTCGAGCAGATGATGAAACGCTTCTACCAGACGGTGCGGCGGGTCTCCGAGCTCAACGAGATGCTGCTGCAGCTGTTTGACGAGGCGATCCTCGGCAACACCGCCATGGACGTGCGCCGCCTCTCCGACGAGTTCCAGCTGCGCGGGCGCCTCATCGATGCGGTGGATTCCGAGCTGTTCGGCCGCGAGCCCGCAGCCATCCTGCGCCTCTTCTACCAGATAGCCCAGCACCCGGAGATTGCCGGCATTCACTCCGCCACCCTGCGCCAGCTGCGCGAGGCGCGCCGCAAGCTCAACTGCTGGCTGCAGGATCTGCCGGAATGCCGCCGCCTGTTCATGGCGCTGCTGCGCCACCCCAACGGCATCGGCCAGCCGCTCACCCTGATGCACAAGTACGGCATCCTGGCGGCCTACCTGCCGCAGTGGAACCTCATCGTCGGCCAGATGCAGTTCGACATGTTCCACGCCTACACGGTGGATGAACACACTCACCGGCTGCTCAAGAACATCCATCAGTTTCCCAACCCGGCCAGCCGCCAGACCCACCCGCTCTGCCACGAGGTGTTCACCCGGCTGCGCAAGCCGGAGCTGCTCAGCATCGCCGCCCTGTTCCACGACATCGCCAAGGGGCGGCGTGGCGACCACTCAGAGCTCGGCGCCGTCGATGCGCTGGAGTTCTGCCAGCTGCACGGCCTGGATCGCTACGAAAGCCGGCTGGTCGCCTGGCTGGTACGCCACCACCTGCTGATGTCGGTCACCGCCCAGCGCCGCGACATCTATGACCCCGAGGTGGTCACCGACTTTGCCCAGAAGGTGCGCGACGAGCAGCACCTCGACCTGCTTTACTGCCTGACCGTGGCCGATATCTGCGCCACCAACGACACCCTCTGGAACGACTGGAAAGGCACCCTGCTGCGCGAGCTCTACTTCGCCACCCAGAAGGCGCTGCGCCAGGGGCTGGAAAATCCGCCCGACATGCGCCTCAAGATCCGCGAAAACCAGCGCCAGGCCAAGCAGATCCTGGCCCAGCGCGACGTGCCGGAGGAAGCCATCAACCAGCTCTGGAGCGACTTCAAGGCCGACTACTTCCTGCGCCATACGCCGGAGCAGATCGCCTGGCACTGCCGCAAGATCATCGAACACGGCGACAACCCGGCGCCGCTGGTGATCATCGGCAAGCACCCGACCCGCGGCGGCAGCGAGGTGTTCATCTATTGTCGCGACACCCCGAATCTGTTCGCCACCGTGGCCTCGGCGCTGGATCAGAAGAACCTCAATATCCACGACGCCCAGATCATGAATTCGCGCAGCGACTATGTGCTCGATACCTTCGTGGTGCTCGAGCCCAACGGCGAGCCCATCAGCCCCAACCGCACCGCCACCATCAAGAAGGCGCTGGAGAAGGCGCTGCAGGAGCCGGGCAAGCTGGTGCTGCGCAGCAAGCCCCTGTCACGGCGCCACCGCCAGTTCAGCGTGCCGACCCGGGTGGTTTTTCTGCCCCACAAAGGGGAGACCCGCCACACCCTGCTGGAGCTGACCGCGCTCGATACCCCGGGGCTGCTGGCCCGCATCGGCGCCGTGTTCCAGCAGTGCGGCCTGTCGCTCCATGCCGCCAAGATCACCACCATCGGCGAGCGGGTGGAGGACTTTTTCAGCCTCACCACCCTGGCCGGCGAGCCGTTGACCCAGGCCGAGCAGCAGGCGCTGGAGGAGCGGCTGGTCAACCAGCTCAACCCGCAAGAGTCGGCCGATGATGAGGGCAGGCCGGGCCTATGAAGGCTTCACAAGACGCCGAGTCTGCCCCTGATTTATCAAGCAGAACAAATGGTTGGACCACGCAAGCACAATAAATCGGCGTTCCCGTGAAGAAATCGGCCCGAGCCCTTAAAAACAATTGGAAAAGTGTGATACAACAAACGGAATTTTTTAAAGGAAACCTGTCATGACCGAGTTGCAACAGATCATCGAAGCGGCCTTCGAGCGCCGTGATTCCATCACTCCCGGCTCCGTCGATGCCGCCACCAAGGCCGCCATCCTGCAAGCCATCGACCTGCTGGACTCCGGCAAGGCTCGCGTCGCCGAGAAGATTGCCGGCGAGTGGGTGGTACACCAGTGGTTGAAGAAGGCGGTACTGCTCTACTTCCGCATCAATGACAACGGCATCATCAAGGGCGACGACGCCCAGTACTACGACAAGGTTCCCCTCAAGTTCTCCGACTACAGCGCCGAGCAGTTCAAGGCTGCCGGTGTGCGCGTGGTGCCGCCGGCCACCGCCCGCAAAGGCTCCTTCATCGCCCCCAATACCGTGCTGATGCCCTCCTACGTCAACATCGGCGCCTTCGTCGATGAAGGCACCATGGTCGACACCTGGGCCACCGTGGGCTCCTGCGCCCAGATCGGCAAGAACGTGCACCTCTCCGGCGGCGTCGGCATCGGCGGCGTACTGGAGCCGCTGCAGGCCAACCCGACCATCATCGAAGACAACTGCTTCATCGGTGCCCGTTCCGAAGTGGTGGAAGGGGTGATCGTGGAAGAGGGCTCCGTCATCTCCATGGGCGTCTTCATCGGCCAGTCCACCCGCATCTATGACCGTGAGACCGGCGAGATCCACTACGGCCGCGTCCCGGCCGGCTCAGTGGTCGTCTCCGGCTCCCTGCCCTCCAAGTGCGGCAAGTACAGCCTGTACGCCGCCGTCATCGTCAAGAAGGTAGATGCCAAGACCCGCGCCAAGGTCGGCATCAACGCCCTGCTGCGCTCCATCGACGAGTAAGCAGTTTTGCAGTGATTTAAAAGGGCGCCTGATGGCGCCCTTTTGATTTTGGCGCCCCTGTCACAGGCAAGCCACACCGACTCGGTTAAGATAGATTGGTCAGGATCGTTTCAAACCGAGGAAGCCCGATGTACGAGAATCTGAAGAGCCTGGGGATCCAGGAACCCACCTCAGTGGACAGCTATACCCTGCGCCAGGAAGCCAATCACGACATCCTCAAGATCTACTTCAAGAAACAGAAGGGCGAGTTCTTCGCCAAGAGCGTCAAGTTCAAGTATCCGCGCCAGCGCAAGACCATGCTGGTCGATTCGGGCACCCACGAGTACAAGGATGTCACCGAGATCAACGCCAACCTCAAGTACGTGGTGGATGAGCTCGACAACCTGACCCAGGGCGTGCACGTGCAGGCCGACCCGGACATCAAGCAGAAGATCTTGCGCGACCTGCGCCACCTAGAAAAAGTGGTGCAGAACAAGATCAGCGAAATCGAGCGGGATCTGGAAAAGCTCTAAACCGGTCTGATGCAACAAAGGCGCCCATGGGCGCCTTTTTCTTTTAACTCAAAAGCGATAGCAACATTGATACCGCGCCGGTCGAAACATGCACCACCGCATCCGGCTACCCTATGACGCCCAGCAAAAAGGGAGGCTTGCGCCTCCCTTTTTAACAACTCTGGTATTCAGGCAACAGGATTAGTTGCTCTTCATCCAGATGTCCATGTCGGTTTTCAGGTTGTCGGACTTGGTACCGAAGATGGCTTGTACGCCGGAACCTGCCACTACCACACCGGCAGCGCCCAGTTTCTTCAGACCAGCCTGGTCAACCTTGGCCACGTCTTTCACACCGACCCGCAGACGGGTGATGCAGGCGTCCAGCGAAGCGATGTTCTCTTTGCCACCGAAGGCAGAGACCAGTGCGGCAGACATCTCGTCCTTGCTCTGACCAACGCTCTCTTCGGCCGCTTCGTCTTCACGACCCGGGGTTTTCAGGTTCATGGCACGGATGACCACGGTGAAGACCACGTAGTAGATGACGGCATAGACCAGACCCAGACCCACCAGCAGCAGCATGTGATCGGCACGCGGGGATTGCACCACGAAGTCGATGAAGCCGTTGGAGAAGGTGTGACCGTGTACCACGCCCAGGGAGTTGGTCAGCACGTAGGCCAGACCAGCCAGCACGGCGTGGATGGCGTACAGTACCGGGGCGATGAACAGGAAGGAGAATTCGATCGGCTCGGTGATACCGGTCAGGAAAGAGGTCAGGGCGGCAGAGGCCATGATACCTACGATCTTGGCACGGTTTTCCGGCTTGGCGGAGTGCGCGATGGCAAACGCGGCAGCAGGCAGACCGAACATCTTGAACAGGTAGCCACCAGCCAGCTGACCGAAGCCGTTGCCGGCAGCGCGGGAAGCGTCGTCAGCAGTCAGGAAGCAGGTCATGATGCCGTGTACGGTTTCACCGGCAGCGTTGACACAGGTACCAGCCTGATAGAAGAAAGGTACGTTCCAGATGTGGTGCAGACCGAACGGGATCAGGGAGCGCTCAACCACGCCGTAGATACCAAAAGCCAGTACCGGGTTCTGGTTGGCAGCCCAGTCGGAGAAGGCACCGATGGCAGCGCCCACCGGCGGCCAAATGACGGACAGGATCACGCCCAGGCCAATGGAGACGAAACCTGTGATGATGGGCACGGCGCGTTTGCCGGCGAAGAAGCCCAGATACTCGGGCAACTGGATCTTGTAGAAGCGGTTGAACGCCCATGCGGCCACGCCACCGGCGAGGATACCGCCCAGGACGCCGGTTTCGATGGTCTCAACGCCCATCACAGGCGCCATGACCTTCAGGGTGGCAACCATGATGCCGTAGCCAACGATGGCTGACAGACCGGATACGCCGTCGTTATTGGTAAAGCCGAGGGCCACACCCACTGCGAACAGCAGGGCCATCTGACCAAATACGGAACCACCAGCCTGCTCCATCAATTGGGAGACAATTTCCGGCAACCAGCTGAAGTGGGCAGCCCCCACCCCCAGCAGAATACCTGCAACGGGCAAGACCGATACTGGCAGCATCAGCGCCTTACCGACCTTTTGCAGATTAGAGAAAGCATTTTTTAACATGTGTGCGCTCCTGAATGGAATGTCTTACCGTAGACGCTTCAGTCCAATTTATAGACGATCATCAACATCATCTCTCATCGGCATGAATTCGACGCGGGTTTGTTTATTTTGACCAACTGAATATAACCCAGCAGATCGCAAATATCTTCCATCAGGGGTAAGCGAATAAAAAATTTGGAGGGGAGATCACAAGATAATTTCGGCGGGAATTTTCAGCTAATTACGGATATATTTCGGCATCTTCATGCTAAGCCATAAATATGAAAAGTGCTGTTTCGCATTGTATTTTAGCCAATCAAATTAATACTCAACGAAACGCATTGTAACTTAATGTAACCATTTGCTGTTTTTTCTATTTTAGTCTACCGATTAAAAAGGCCTCCAACAAGGGAGGCCTCAAATAAATATTATATTTTAAAGACCGGGCAATATTCAGCCCTTTTGGGAGCGCTTCACCGCATCAATAAAGATCGATTTCGCCTTGGTCGAGCCCGCTCGTTCAGCCTCGCTGACCAGTTGCATCGCCTTGTCAATGTCACCGGCTTTCACCGCTTTTTCGATCTGGGATTGATAGAAGGCCTCGGTTTCGTTCAGCATGGCGGGCGCAGGCTTGGCAGGCGCGGCTACCGCAGCGGTCGCCACAGTGCCTGCCGCAACGGCCGTCGCCGCCGGTGCAGCCTTGCTCATTGCTACCTTGTCGGCATATTCAGGCTTGAAGACCGCTTCCAGTCCCTGCCCTTTTGCCATGTCGGCCACCTTGATCTGTACCAGGCCCCATGGGGAATGCGGGATCACGGGGTCCTTGATATCCGGTTCAACCGTCCCGTTGGCTCTGGCAAACGCCTTGGAGGGGTGCAGTATGGTGGTGCTGCCTGCCAGCTTGTTGGCCGGGGCATAGACAATCATATAGGTCTCGGCCGCCGGATTGCCCGGCATGCTGCGGTCGACGAACAACTTGCCCTCAATCCTGTCGTTATCGAGCAGATGGGCCGGCTGATAGGTGAATACCGATTCACCCAGCACGCGCGTCACCTTGAACTGGGCATCCAGCATGATGACCTGCGGGATCAGCACCGTCTTGCTCACCTGGGATGCGATGCTGATGGCCAGATTGCCGGTATTGGCCGGCAGGCGATAAGCGGCGAAATAGCTCATCCCCTCGTCAAACTGAAAACTGGGTTGCTTGCTGTCGAGGGCCAGCAGAGTGTCGCCCTCCGGCAACGCCACATAATTGAAATCGCTGAAAGCGGCACAGCAGCTGGTCGCCTGCGAGAGCGCCTGCTTGGCCTGATCGGCATTACTCAGGATGGATGCATGATCCTGCACGGGGACCAACATGCTACCGGAACAACCGGCCAACAGCGCAGTAACCACGGCTGCGATAGACATCTTTACCAGTTTCATTCTTCTTATCTCCATAACCCGGTTGCCGTTACCCGGCGAAACAAAACTGCCCCCATACGGGGGCAGTGACTAACTTAACTTAAACAGCTGCTTACCACCAAGCTTCCGCTTGAACACCAACTTGGTAGGTGTCTTTGGAGGTATCACCTTCGAACACTTTCTTGTCTTCGTCGTTGGCCAGGTAGGAGGCGAACACACGGATTTCAGGACGGGCCCAGAAGCTGGAGCCGGCAGACCAGGCTTGAGCCAGAGTCAGCTTGTAGCCAGCGTCTTTCTCATCAGCCTTGTTGGTAAAGGTATTTTTTTCTTTGAAGTAACCGCCTTCGAAGATGGTCTTGTTGAAGTCATCCCACTTGTACATCGGGCGAACAACGACGGACATGGTTTCAAACTTGTCTTGAGTGTCCCACATCTCGTTGCCTACACCGTAGACCAGCTGGTGACCCATCTCCCAGGAGTTGCCCATCGGGATGACACCCCAGTTGATGAGGCGATAACCATCGGCACCGTCTTTGGCCTCAGCACCATACCAAGAGCCGTCACCGTAGTAGGCCATGGTCTTGGAGTAGCCTTCAGTACCGTACTGCAGCACGGTCTTGTTGAAACCACCCAACACACCCTGAGTCAGTTCGGCGGTCAGCATGACGCCGTCTTTCATGTTGTTGTTTTTCAGCTGTTTCTGAGCGTCGGTCTCGTTGACCAGGGCATACATGGCGCCGACTTCCAGAGATGCTTCACTCCACAGCGGGATACCGGCATAACGCAGGTCCAGCGTGTTGACGTTCAAGTCTTCGTTTTTACGATAGATAGGATTACCGGTAGTCGGGTCTGTTCCAATCTGGTTGTACTGACCGAACACATCGGCCGCGCTGCGGTCGTTGCGGACCCAGGCGAAGGAGAGCTTGCCAGGACCAGCCTGGATGCCTTCGATACCGGCACCGGCACCGGAGATGTTCCAGTAGTAGAAGTCAGAGATATGGATGTCGTGACGTTGGTAGAAACGCTTACCAGCCCACAGGGTGGCTTCCGGGGCGAAGCCCAGCAGACCCTTGGCTTGCACGTTGAACTGGCGCAGCGCGAAATCGGAGTCGCCGTTACACTGCTTGGCATCGAAGTTACAAACGGTGCCGGTACCTTCCCAGTCGTTGGAACCGTTGGAAGTCATGGCAAACATGGAGTCAACGTAGAAAGTCTTGCCGTCCTTGTTGAATACTTCCTGACCCAGCTGAACTTCGCCGTAGGTATCATTTTCGTTACCCAGACGACCAACCTTGTTCACGTTGTATTTCACCATGTCGCCGTCACCGGAAACGCCGACACCTGAACGGAAGTAGCCGTGGAAATCAACGGCGAAGGCGGCTTGGGAAGCCAGGGCTGCGGTTACTGCTGCAGCGATCGGGAGCCACTTTGCTTTCATTTTCATTTTCCTTATTCCCGCTGAGAGGAGTGTGATCCTGAATATCCAAGTTCTTATCACCATAAAAACGTTTAGGTGATAACCGAGGCCGATTATAGGTAGCCAATTTCGGGACAAACATGAGCTGATTCACAAAATGGCGACAAATCGCCCAGCATTGGCCGTGGAGGGTTTTGTACGATGATAATCGACCTAACCATGCAATAATTCACCACCCAAACGGGAGCAAAAGCGAAAAGATCCATCATGAAACCGCTACCAACCATTAATTCGCTTCGATGAATAAGTTATAAATATTCAAATTGATGACAAAAACATGACTGAAATCGCTTTCAATGGGGAACTTTTAAATTTGAGACATGTCGGCTGCCCCCGAAATAAATCGCTGAGCAAAGCGGGGATGACGTGGAAAATAACCGGATAAATATCGGGCAAATATGGTCAGTTGAGACTGCTGATTATCGCAAAATAAACATCCCCGCCAGACGGGCTGAGCGGGGATGAATAAAGGATAAAAACGGACGATCGCTACAGTTTATTTAGCCAGCCATTGAGCCAGGCCAGCGCCACCTTTTCCGGCTCATCGTCGACGGTGGCATCTATCTCCAGCCGGGGCAGCAGAGGACTGGCACCGAGCTCCTGCAACAGCGCATCGAGGTGACGACCGGCACCGCAAAAGTGCTCGTAGCTGCTGTCTCCCATGGCGATCAGTGCATAACGCCACCCTTTCATGTAGGGGGCCCGGTCAGCCAGGGCGGTGGCCAGTGGCTGCAGATTGGGCGGAATATCGCCTTGCCCCGTGGTAGCCGTGATGACCAGCAAGAATCGACTCGCATCAAGATCTGCCAGCTCGGCTTCCTCGAACACCTGGCAGCCGTGCCCCGCCTGCTCCAGCTGTGCCGCCAGCGTCTCGGCCACCAGCATGGCTGCGCCGTATACGGTTCCCACCACTATGTCTATCTGCGCCATCACGGACCCCTTTGACCAACATGGATGCCCAGCATGCCACAGCAACAGCTTGGGCAACACCCCGCGATCGTCAGCCTCAGTAGTCGCTCTCGCTGGCGGGCCAGCCCAGCTCGGCAAACAGCTGCAGTACTTCCTGCCCCAGCGGCGCCTGGATCCGCATCGGCACCTTCAGCACCGGATGCTCAAAGCTGAGGGTGCGAGCCACCAGCAGCAGGCGATCGCAACCATAGTGCTCGCGAAAGAAGCGGTTGTGGCGGCCATCACCATGGGTGGTGTCACCGACGATGGGGTGGAATAGATGATCGAGATGGCGGCGCAGCTGATGCTTGCGGCCTGTCTTGGGGAACAGCCGAACCAGGCTGTAGCGACTGGTGGGGTGTTTCTTGGAGACCGCATGGGGCAGCTCGACCTGATGCAGGCGACGAAACGCGGTCACCGCCTCCTGGGCCGGACGATCCGGGTCGCTCATGGCGTCGGCGATCTTGTCCAGCTGCTCCTTGAGCGGATAGTCGATGAGCCCCTGCTCGGGGGCCCAGCCACGCACCAGCGCCAGATACTCCTTGTGCACCTGACGGGCGGCAAAGGCTTCGGTCAGGATGCGAGCCACGGCGGGATCGAGGGCAAACAGCAGCACCCCCGAGGTGGGCCGGTCGAGCCGGTGTACCGGGTAGACGTGGCGACCGCCAATGAGATCCCGGGTCATCTGCATGGCAAACCGGGTCTCGGCCTTGTCGAGCCAGCTGCGGTGCACCAGCAGGCCGGAGGGCTTGTTGACCGCCACCAGCCAGTCATCCTGATAAAGCAGGGTCAGCTGCAAGGCGTTATCTTCCTGTGCCTGCTCACGCATCATTGCTCAACCACTTTGCCGGAGAGCAGCAGATCGAAGCGGGCGATCAGGCGCAGCAGGGCTTCGACCTCGGCTAGCTCCTCCTTGTAGACTTCGCTGGCCATGGGATAGAGGGAGACGCTGCTGGGCAGCGGTGCTTGCAACAGCACCAGCTGCTCCATGCGCGGGATCAGCACGAACTGCAGCCACTGATCGAAGCTCAGGGTATCGACGCAAAATGGCAGCTCGCTGGCCAGGGCCTCTTCACCCGGATGGGCCGCTTGCCAGCGTTCCAGACGTTGCAGCTCGGCGGTCAGTTCACCCAACAGGCCGGCTACCAGCAGATATTGATTCATTGCGTTCTCTTCCTCATCACCACACACCGTCCGCCGCCAATCCTGTGTCGCTGGCGGCAGGCCGAACTTTGCAAAAAAGGGCGTTACTATACACCCTCCCCCCTATCCTCTGCCATGCCCCTTGCGGCCGACAATACGGGCGAAGAACCATGGCGGCTCCCGCTCTAGGCGTACCGGGCCAGATGCCGGGCGGCGCGCCCCCACTGGCTATCTTGTGCAACCTCCTTATAATCGGCCCGCATCACCCTTAGCCGGATCACCTCATGTCCACCATCAATACGCTGACCGAATTCTTGACCCAGGCCGACACCCAGTTTCAACTGTTCGACATGGGCCGCCAGGTGCGACCGCTGGCGAGCGACACCTTCGAGCGCATCGAGCAGCAGCAGGAGCCTTACCCCTGGCCCCTGCAGCAGCACGCCTGGCTCGGTGTCCACTTCTTCCAGCCGGCCGAATCCCGTCACTACCTGTGGTTTCTCAAGTTTGCCCTCGACGAGCGCGGTCTGCTCATCGCCAGCGGCCCCAAACACTTCATGGATCAGGTGGTGGAAACCCTGGGCTACAAGCTGACCGGCGAACTCGATGAAGAGAAGGCCCAGCGTCTGGCGGAGAATCCCTACACCTTCCGCCCGGCCGAGGCCAAGATGGCCAGCCTGCACGCCAAACTGGCCCGTCAGCTGGAGCAGGCCCCCTCGACCTACTTCGAGGGGCTCTGCCACTATCTGGCGGCCCCGACGCCAGAGGGATGGCAGACCCTCGGCGTACAGGGTTTTGCCGATCTGGCTGAGCGGCTGCAGGATGAACGCAACCTGGCGCTGGTGTGCAAGGCGCTGCCAAAACTGCCGCAAGAGCCGCTCTACGCCCTTTGCCAGAGCCTGGAAAACGCCCCGTTGCCGCCGGCCGTACAGGGTGCCCTGTTCGAGCGCATCGGCAAGGAACAGGAGTGTGCCGAGCCCAATGCCGAGACTCTGGCCTACCTGTGCCGGGCACTGGCCTCCTGCAACGGCAGCAGCATGCGCACCAACAAGCTGCTGACCCTGCTGCAAACCCAGCCGAGCCCGGCCCTGCTGCTGGCCATCGCCGGTCGGCTCTGGCCCGATCTGAAGGACGCCGGCCTGCTCAGCCTGTTCCTGGAACAGCTGGCCCTGCAGCCGACCCAGTTCTTCAATCAGGTATTTGCCGAGCTGGTGACCCTGCCGGCCCTGCGCAATGATATGCTGGCCAGGCTGCGCGACCCCGAGCGCAGCGACGCCCTGGGCCAGGCCATCGGTCGCCTGTTCGCCTCGGCCTGATGATGTCGGCGGCCCGCCACCATGGCGGGTCGCCTGTCGCCACGGATCACACCCCGGAAGGAGCCCGCGATGGGTGAAATGTTCGCAATCTTGCTGCTTATCCTCGGTGCCGGTGCCTTCTGGCACCAGCGGCGTCAGGCCGAGCTCGCCTGGCAATACATGCGCCGCTACTGCCAGCATCACGACCTGCAACTGCTGTCGCTGGCCCGCAGCCACCGTGCGCTGGCCCACCAGCCGCTGCGGCTGCTCACCTATTACGAGTTTGAATTCTCCAGCGATGGCGAGAGCCACTATCTGGGGCAACTGCGCATGCAGGGGCTGCAGGTGGTCGGTGTCGAGCTGCCACCCCACCGGGTGCCCACCCTGTAAATCTACTGCCACGGGGCGGGCCTATAATGTTCAGGAATGCCTCTTGGGAGAGATGAGATGGAATTCCTGACCCACGATCTGGCCGCCCTGTTTGCCCAGCTGGGGCTGGCCAACGACGAGCTGAGCCTGCACCGCTTCATTCACGAGCACCGCTTGGACAACCAGACCCTGCTGCCGGAAGCCCCCTTCTGGAACCGCGCCCAGGCCGACTTTCTGCGCGATGCCCTGTGGAACGATGCGGACTGGTCGGAAGCCATCGACGAACTGGATGTGCTGCTGCGCCGGCCCGACTGACCCTTGCCCCGCTGTTCAGCGCCCCGCGCTTTGGTTAAGCTCTCTGCCCGTCCAGCCCGAACCACTTTTCATCCTGCGCAGGAGTCCCATGTCAGCCCAAGAGATCATCCGCATCGCCAATGAACTGGCCGCCAAGGGGATCACCCCCTCCACCGCCATGGTCAAGGCCCGCCTCAGCCAGCCCGTCCCCATGGCCGAGCTGCTCAAAGTGCTGAGCCAGTGGAAGCAGCAACCCGCCAGTGCCCCGGAAGCCGGAAGCACAGCGCAGATGGCCCCCTCGCCCGCCGCCGAGCCCACCCTGCTGCAGCTTGCCGAACGGCTCGAGCGGCTCGAACAGAAGGTGGATCGGCTGACCGAGCTGCTGCTCCAGCAGGGGAAACAGTAAGCCATGTACATCCTCGAACTCTGCTTTGAGTGCTATCGCGACACCTCGCTGGGCGAGGCCGAGCGGGCCATCGTCAACTACCTCGACATGCTGCGCTATCAGGGCCAGATCCTCGGCCGGGAGTTCCCCACCAGCATGCACGAGGGCTATTTCGTCAGCCGGGTGGTCTGCCCGGAGCAGGACAGCCTGCACCCGGACAACCAGAGCGAGCAGGTCAAGCTGGCCGAGCAGCAGCTCAATCAGGCCGGGCTGCTCGCCCCCAAACTCCAGTTGCAGGGGGCGGATCTGCTCTCCGACAGCACCGACCCTTGCGGCCATGATGGCGAGCGCCCCAGCTGGATGCTGCTCTACACCAGCTTCCTGCACACCTGCTCGCCGCTGCGCTGCGGCGACCACTTCGCTCCCATCCCGCTCTATCGGCTGCCGGCCGTCGCCAACGGCGACCACAAGCAGATCATCAAGTGGCAGGAGGATTGGGAGGCGTGCGATCAGCTGCAGATGAACGGCTCCATCGCCGAGCATGCGGCGCTGCATGAAATCGGTGAAGTGGGCAGCCGGCTCCAGCGCCGTGGCAGCGATCTCGGCAAGCGGCTGGAAGCCCTCACCGGCATTCCCACCTACTACTACCTCTACCGGGTAGGCGGCCGGAGTGCAGCCGAGGAGAAAGCCCGCCCCTGTCCGAGCTGCGGCGGCGAGTGGGCGCTGGCCGAGCCCCTGCACGACATCTTCGACTTCAAGTGCGACCCCTGCCGGCTGGTCGCCAACCTCTCCTGGGATTTCAAGGACTGAGCCCGGCGGTAAACCAAACAAAAGCGCCTTGCCAATTGGCAAGGCGCTTTTCATTGCGGCTGACACTCTTTATTGCGGCAGGGTCTCCAACCGCTCGAGGAACGCCGGCAATGAGGGGGCCAGCACCAACCGACGACCCGAATCGAGCCACTCCAGCCACACCTGCCCGCTCTCGTTGTCGAGCGACACCAGCGTCATCTCGTTGCGGGTGGTGGCGATGAACAAAGAGGGTGAGCGCTTCAACTTGCGCAGCATCAGCAGGTGACCGATGAGGTTCTCCTTGAGCAAGTCGAGATCCGCCTCGTTCCAGGGCAGCACAAACTCGAGCCGCAACCCCTTGTAGAGGCAGGGCACAGGGCGGCTGAACCAGCCACCAAACAGGGCCTGCGCGGCCGGATGCAGGGTCAGCTCGAGCGCCTCGTTCATCGCCGTGAAATCGGCGGGCTCGGCGCGCCGATGCGGGCGCCAGGCCACCCGCCCCTCCTTGGGCTCATCCAGCTCGCAGGGGGAGCGCCAGTCTGCCTCCCACTCACACAGGGGCAGCCCTCGCCTCGCCTCGCCGTCGCGCTGCCAGCGCAAAAAAAAGTGTTCCAGGGCAGACAAGACTTGATCCGACATCGAAATTCCCCACAATTGCTGCCAAAGTTCGCTATTGCACCATCAAAGCCATGAGCAGACAAGGTGCAGCGCGGATCGCCAGCCGGCGCTCCCCGCCTTGCCGCCCTCATCGGGCGCATGCTCTGCCATCGCCCATTCAACGTTCGAGTCAGCACACATGAGCAAACAAGAGAGATACGCCGGAGCCAGCGCCCTGCAGGGGCTGAGCCTGGGTCAACAGTCGGCCTACATCAGCCAGTACACCCCGACCCTGCTGCAGCCAGTGCCCCGCAGCCTGAACCGCGACGACCTCGGTCTTGGCGGCGAACTGCCGTTCCAGGGTTGCGATGTCTGGACCCTGTACGAGCTCTCCTGGCTCAATGCCAAGGGCAAGCCCATGGTCGCCGTCGGCGAGGTCTCGGTCCCCGCCACCAGCGCAAACCTCATCGAATCCAAGTCGTTCAAGCTCTATCTCAACTCCTTCAACCAGACCCGCTGTGACTCGCTGGAAGCGGTGCAGGCCATGCTGGTCAAGGACTTGAGCGCTTGTGCCGGTAGCGACGTGAGCGTCACCCTGTTCCCCCTGGCCCAGGCTCCGCACCACATTGCCGCCCTGCCGGGCGAGTGCATTGACGAACAGGACATCGCCGTGGACTGTTACGAGTTCGATGCCGACCTGCTGCAAGGCGCGGCCGGCAGCCAGGAAGTGGAGGAGACCCTGCACAGCCACCTGCTCAAGTCCAACTGCCTGGTGACCAGCCAGCCGGACTGGGGATCCGTGGTGATCCACTATCGCGGCCCGCAGCTGGACCGGGAAAAACTGCTGCGCTACCTCATCTCGTTTCGCCAGCACAACGAGTTCCACGAGCAGTGTATCGAGCGGATCTTCACCGATCTCAAGCACTTCTGCCGCCCGAGCCAGCTGACGGTCTACGCCCGCTACACCCGCCGCGGCGGCCTGGACATCAACCCGTTTCGCAGCGACTGGGAAGTGGTGCCGGCCAACCTGCGCCTGATCCGGCAATAACCCGTCACCCCGCCGGGCCTGCAGCAAGCACTGCCACGGCCCGGATCGCGGGGCCGGCGCGCAATCTGTCAGTAAACTCTGGACGCACGGGGGCGGGCTTGGATAACATGCCCTCACTCCCGTGCTGCCCTTAATCCAATGAATCAACTGTTTTTTCTGGCAATGATGATGTCCTCCCTGTCGGCTCCTGATCTGGATCTGGCCAAGGAGCAGTTGTCCATCGATCTGCAACAGGCCCAGACCCTGGTGCTGACCGATCCCGCCAGATGCGTGCAGATCACCTCAGCCTTCCTCACCCGCACGGCCAATAATCCCAAGCAAATCATCAGCAATCGCCAGGAGTACGGTTACCGCGAGCCGCTGTTGAGCTATGGCACCGCCGCCCAGGCCACCGGTGCCCACCTGCTCAAGGGGGAGTGCCTGCTGCAGCTTGGCCAGTTCCAGGCGGCCCAGAAATCCCTCGATCAGGGCATCGCCATGGCGGCCAAGGAGCAGCAACTGGAGCTGCAGGCCCACGGCCTCTATCTGAAGATCCGCAGCCAGAACCTGCAGGAGCGCTCCCACGGCGCCAGCGGCGGCCTGCTCGGCCAGCTGGAGACCCTGCTCAGTACCCCCAGCCTGAAAGAGAGCCAGTTGCAGGTGTACAGCCGGCTGCTGCGCACCAACGCCAGCATAGAGGCGCACCAGTTCGACGAGGCCAAGCGCCAGCTGGCCGAAGCCCGTCGCTGGGCGGATCAGACCAAGAATCCGCTGGCCAGTGCCTGGGTCAGCGCGGTGAGCGGCGACCTTTACCACGCCCTCAAGCAGCCCCAGCTCTCGCTGGGCGACTACATCGATGCCCAGCAGCAGGCCAGAGGCTTGCAGGATCCGCTGTTCCTTGGACTGCTGTCGAACCAGATAGTGAACCTCTATCAGGAGGAGCAGGAGCCGCAGAAGGCGCTGCAATACGCCAACGAGGCGGCCAACTACTTCCATGCCCTCGGCAATCCTTCCCTGCTGAGCGATGCCCTCATCGTGCTGGCCCGCCTCAATCGGGAGCAGGGCGAGATGAACATGGCGCTGGTCTACTTCTTCAATGCCCTGGATCTGCTGGACGAGGGCAACAACCGCACCCGCATCGCCCACCTCAAGTACGAGATAGGCAAAACCTATCTGGAAACCGGCAACCTGACCCTGGCCCGCAACTACCTCACCGCGGCCCGCCAGTCCCACGAGCTGGGGGACGACAAGGAGCCGCTGATCGACACCCTGCTGCTGCTGGGTGAGCTGCACCTCAAGCAGAAGGAGGCGGGCATCGCCATCCTGCAACTGGAAAACGCGCTGGCACTGGCCAACCAGATCGGCGACGCCCAGCGCCAGTTCGAGATCTTCCGCCTGCTCTCGGCGGCCTACGAGCAGAAGGGCTATCTGCAGCAGGCGCTGGACAGCTACAAGAATTTCCACCAGCGCAGCGAGCAGGTCCGCCAGCAGCAGGTCGATCTGGAGCAGGAGGCGATCCGCGACAACTACGCCCAGGTGGAGCGAGAGCAGCAGATCAAGGAGCTGCAGCAGCAGCTGAGCACCAGCAAACATCAGCAGGATCGCTACCTCTGGTCGAGCGTGGTGACCGGTCTGTTGCTGACCCTGTTCATCTACCTGTTCTTCACCCTCTGGCTCAAGCTGCGGGTCGCCCGGCAGCAGGGCAAACAGCTGGGCGAGGCGCTGCTGCTCGAGCCACGCACCGGGCTGGCCAACTGGCAGCGACTGATGAGCCGCTGGCCGCGGGAGATGGCCAAGCGCCAGCAAAAATCCGAGCGCTGGTATTTAAGCGAACTGCCCACCAGCGAGTTTGACGACAAGCTGCACTACCTGCTGTTTCGGGTGCCCTTCCTGGTCAACAGCCTGGAACAGCACGGTTATCAGGTGAGCCGCGAGATAGAGCAGGCCTTCGGCGCCTACGTCAACGGCCTCACCCCGCAGGATGGTCGCATCTACGACCTGCGCGAAGGCCACCTGCTCTATGTGGTGCCCCAGCGCCATGTGGAAGACCTGCACCGACTGGCCCGCGAGCTGCTTGCGGCACTGGCCGAATTCCCCTGCCAGCACCCGCTCGATCGCCACATCAGCCTCGGCATCGTCAGCCACCCCTTCCTGCCCAAGGCGGCCACCGCCCTCGATCATCACGGCCTGTTCGACCTCTGTTATCTGGCACTGGCAGGAGCCATTCAGCTCAGCGAAAAACACCAGCAAAGCGTCTGGCTGGAGCTGGCCGCCATCGATTGCCAGCAGGCCGCATTTTTTAATGGGGATGTGTGGCAATGCTGCTTGATGGCAATTGACAAGGGACTGGTAAAAGTAAATTCTTCTCATGAAAAGCAATGGGTTAATTGGCTTCGACTTTCACGGACGAAAGCGCCGGTTGATCAATGACAAATAGATAATCAACTGGGTCTGGAACTGGGTTCGACCGCTGTTGCTATCCAACACAACAACGATAATGACAACAGGGCGACCTGAATAATGAATGATATCGCTGCCGTAGCCGGACAATTGGCCAGACTCAGGGAATCCCTTCAGCAAAAGCAGCTGGAGTTGGACGGCGTCGTCTCTTTCTCCGACACCGAACGCGCCCGCAGCATCCAGTTCATCGCCAAGCTGATGCAGGCCTGTCGCGGCCACGATCGCGAGCTGGACAACAAGCTCGCCAAGCTCAAGCAGAAACTCGATGGCAACCCGCCGCTCTCCTCCCTCGATGCCGACCTCGCCGTCATCGAGAAGCTGCTGCAGCAGCACGGCAACGCGCTGGAAGAGTCCATCTCCCTGACCAAGTCCGCCATCGAGCTCGGCAGCAAGCAGCTCAAGGCCCTCAAGGGCTTCCCGGAAGATACCCGCAAATCCCTCAAGGAGTTTCTGGCAAGCCCGGATGGCTATGGCATCGGCGATCACCAGAAAAAGGTGATCCGGTTGCTGGAGTTCTACCAGCAGGCCATCAAGATCCAGCTGCTGCCCACCCAGCCTCTGCTGGCCCAGAGCACGCCCGCCGGCAACCAGGCCGAAACGGTCACCGACCTTGCCGCACCGGAGCCGGGCGCCCCCTTTGACGTCAAGGTGCACGCCCACATTGCCGACGAGCTGCAGCGCCTCATCACCGAACTCGACTTTGCCGGCGCCGTCGGCGAGAGCCTGGCAGACATTCGCCGCCAGCTGCTCAATGGCATCACCCCTCCCCTGCTGGCGGAGATCTGCCTGCAGGTGATCGAGCTCATCATCGAGGGCACCCGCGAGGAGCGCAAAGCCTCCCAGGCGTTTCTCAGCACCCTCAACGAGAGCCTCTCGGCGGTCCACTTCAGCTTCACCGAATCCCTCGACGAGGGGCGCGCCCTGCAAAGTGCCACCCTGGATACCCGCAAGGCCATCGACAGGGAGCTGAAGGCCATTGACCATACCCTGGCCAGCCATGACACCATTGATGACCTCAAGGGGGCCATCTCCGGCCACATGGGGGCCATCAACCTGCTGCTGCAGGACAGGGAGGCCATGGCCGCCCGCGAGCGCCATCTACTGACCCGCCTCTCCACCATGGAGGCCAAGCTGCGGCTGATGAAGGAGGAGACCGCCGAATACAAGAAGCGGCTCACCATCCAGAAACACAAGCTGTTCCTCGACAGCCTGACCCAGGTGCACAACCGGGCAGCCCTCGACGAGCGGCTCGAGCTCGAATACAAGCGCTGGCTGCGTTACAACACGCCGCTGTGCCTGGCCATCATCGATATCGACCACTTTAAGCACATCAACGACAACTACGGCCACATGGCTGGTGACAAGGCGTTGAAGGTGGTGGCCAAGGCACTGCAGGGTGCCCTGCGCGACACCGACTTCATCGCCCGCTTCGGCGGTGAGGAGTTCGTGGTGCTGCTGCCGAACATCAACCCTGACAAGTTCCAGAAGCCGCTGGAGACCTTGCGCCAGACCATCAAGAGCATTCCGTTCCGTTTTCGGGATGCCAGGGTCGAGATCACCATCTCCATCGGTGCCACCCTGTTTAGGGAGGGGGATCACACCACGGACGCGTTCGAGCGGGCCGACAAGGCACTCTACAGCTCCAAGAACTCGGGTCGGGATCAGGTCAATCTGGCCTGATCGGCGACTAAAAAAGCAGCAAACGCACTTTCCCCCTATTCCCCTGCCCCACCGCTTACATCTACTATCAAATTCAAGGGATGCCACAGGGCATCCCGTTTTCTCCCCAGGGAAAAGCACAACGATAACAAGCGAGTGAAAGGGGAACCTATGATTACGCACATCAATCCAGTCGGCAGCATGGACTTGCTGTCCCAGCTCGAGGTGGACCGCCTCAAGCAAACCGCTTCCAGCGATATCTATCAACTGTTTCGCAACTGCTCGCTGGCGGTACTCAACTCCGGCAGCCATACCGATAGCTCCAAAGAGATACTGGAGCGCTTCAAATCCTTCGATATTCATGTGATCCGGCGCGAGCGCGGGGTCAAGCTCGAGCTGTTCAACGCCCCCGAGCACGCCTTCGTCGATGGCGAGATCATCCGCGGCATCCAGGAGCACCTGTTCTCCGTGCTGCGCGACATCCTCTATGTGTCGACCCAGCTGGAGTCGAACCGGCTGGTCAACCTGACCAGCTCCACCCACATCTCCAACGTGGTGTTCGCCATCCTGCGCAACGCCAAGGCGATCCTGCCGGGCGCCGACCCCAATCTGGTGGTCTGCTGGGGCGGTCACTCCATCAACGAGATCGAGTACCAGTACACCCGCGCGGTAGGCAGCGAGCTGGGCCTGCGTGAGCTCAACATCTGCACCGGCTGCGGTCCGGGTGCCATGGAGGGCCCGATGAAGGGCGCCGCCGTCGGCCACGCCAAGCAGCGAGTGCGCAACGGCCGCTACATCGGCCTCACCGAGCCTTCCATCATCGCCGCCGAGCCGCCCAACCCCATCGTCAACGAGCTGGTGATCCTGCCGGACATCGAGAAGCGGCTGGAGGCCTTCGTGCGCCTCGGCCACGGCATCATCATCTTCCCGGGCGGGGTCGGTACCGCCGAAGAGCTGCTCTACCTGCTCGGCATCATGATGCACCCGGCCAACGAACGGCAGCCCATGCCGATCATCCTGACCGGCCCGAAGGAGAGCGCCGATTACTTCCGCGCCATCGACGACTTCGTCAAGGCGACCCTGGGCGAGCCGGCCACCAGCCTCTACCGGATCATCGTCGGCGATGCCCCGGAAGTGGCCCGGGTCATGAAAGAGGCGATGCCGAAGATCCGCGAATACCGCAAATCGGTCGGCGATGCCTACTCCTTCAACTGGTCGCTCAAGATCGAGCCGGAGTTCCAGCTGCCGTTCGAGCCGGATCACGCCAACATGGCCAGCCTGGATCTGCACCGCAACCAGCCACCCCAGCTGCTGGCGGCCAACCTGCGCCGTGCCTTTTCTGGCATCGTCGCCGGCAACGTCAAGGAAGGGGGCATCCGCGCCATCGAGAAGAAGGGTCCCTTCAAGCTGCACGGCGACAAGGAGCTGATGCACCTGATGGACAAGCTGCTGGAGAGCTTCGTCAAGCAGCAGCGCATGAAGCTGCCGGGCAGCCAGTATGTGCCCTGCTACGAAATCGTGCGCTGACGGGCAGCACAGCTGAAACGAGGGGCGCATGGCGCCCCTTTTTTGTCGCAGGGGATGCCCGCGGCCATCAATCCCCCATCGAGCCCGCTGGTTTGTTACAATGGGGCGTCCCGACTGCCAAGAGTGCCCCATGTCAAACCCAAGGCCACACCTGCTCATCATCGATGCCCTCAATCTCATTCGCCGGCTGCACGCGGTACAGGCCCAGCAGGCGCTGACCCCGGCCCAGGCGTTGATCGCCACCCGTGCCAACCTCATCAACACCTGCCGCAAGCTGCTGGCCGCCAGCGAGCCGACCCACGTCATCGCGGTGTTCGACGGCGAGGTTCACAGCTGGCGCAAGGAGGTCTATCCGGCCTACAAGGAGGGGCGAACCCCCATGCCGGCCGAGCTGCGCGAGGGGTTGAACGAGCTGCAGGATGCCTTCTGGGAGTGCGGCGTGGATGCCCTGCTCTCCCAGACCGACGAGGCGGATGATCTCATCGCCACTCTGGCCAGCGGCATTGCCCAGCACGGAGCCAGAGCCACCATCATCTCCACCGACAAGGGGTTCTGCCAGCTCATCTGCCCGCAGATCCAGATCCGCGATTACTTCAACAAGCGCTGGCTGGATGCCACCTTCGTCGAGCAGCAGTACGGGGTGGCGCCGACGCAACTGGTGGATTTCTGGGCTCTGACCGGCATCAGCGGCTCCAACATCAAGGGGGTACCCGGCATCGGCCCCAAGACCGCTACCCAGTTGCTGCAGCAATACGGCGATCTGGCCAGCCTGCTGGCGGCCTGCCAGCAGGAAGACGCCGCCAAGGCGCTGCTCAAGCTGCGCCAGCACCAGGATGAGGCCCTGCTGGCCCAACGGCTGGTGCGGCTGCAGCGGGACATTCCGCTCGGCTTCAACCTGCGGGAGATCCGCTATCCACCGGCTCCCGAAGCCTGAGCAAGCGAAACCGCCAAGCATGACCGGACTCACTCTCGCTGTTGACAAAAACAGATAGAATGTAAAGAAACATGGAGGGTTAGGTGTAGAAATGGTATAAAACCGCCGAATCCTCCCCCTCTGTTCCCTAGAAGTGGATACGTCTCATGTCAAAAAGAAAAATTACCGTCATCCCGGGCGACGGCATCGGCCCCAGCATCATCGAATCCGCCATCCAGATCCTGACCCACGCCGGTTGTGACTTCGAATACGAATACGCGGACGCCGGCCTGGTGGCGCTGGAGAAGCACGGCGAGCTGCTGCCCCAGGCGACGCTGGATCTCATCGAGAAGAACAAGGTCAGCCTGAAGGGCCCGCTCACCACCCCGGTCGGCGGTGGCTTCACCTCCATCAACGTCTCCCTGCGCAAGAAATTCAACCTCTACGCCAACGTCCGCCCGGTGCTCTCCTTCAAGGGGACTCGCAGCCGTTATGACAACATCGACATCATCACGGTACGCGAGAACACCGAAGGCATGTACTCGGGTGCCGGTCAGAAGCGCAGCGATGACAACAAGAGCGCCGAGGCGATGAGCATCATCACCCGCGAAGGGGCGGAACGCATCGTCAAGTTCGCCTTCGAGCTGGCGCGCCAGGAAGGGCGCAAGAAAGTCACCATCATCCACAAGGCCAACATCCTCAAGTCCACCTCCGGCCTGTTCCTGGAAGTGGCCCGTGAAGTGGCCAGCCGCTACCCGGACATCCAGAGCGAAGAGATGATCGTCGATGCCGCCTGCATGAACCTGGTGATGTACCCGGAGCGCTTCGACGTCATGGTCACCACCAACCTGTTCGGCGACATCCTGTCGGATCTGTGCGCCGGTCTGGTGGGGGGCTTAGGGATGGCGCCCGGTGCCAACATCGGCGATGGCGCCGCCATCTTCGAAGCGGTGCACGGCTCGGCGCCGGATATCGCCGGCAAGAACATCGCCAACCCCACTTCGGTGATCCTCGCCTCCATCCAGATGCTGGAGTATCTGGGCATGCAGGACAAGGCCGAACGGATCCGTGAGGCGGTACGCGCCACCATCGAATCCGGCGACCGGGTGACCCGGGATCTGGGGGGGACAGCCTCCACCAGCGAGTTCACCCAATCCATCATCGACCGTTTGTAATCACATCCAAGATATTGATTTTTAAAGGGAGCTTAGGCTCCCTTTGTTTTATCTTGCGGCGCTCTCCCCCCTTTGTCGATTGGCTACTATGTTCAATAGATAAGGGATAAGGAGATCCATTATGCGCGCTATCGTTACCCTGCTGCTCATCAGCAGCAACGCCATGGCAGTAGACAGACCGGTCGAGAATGCCTGGCCGCAATTGCCCCCCTCTTCCCAGCAGGCAAGCCAGGTCTGGCGCTCCAACGTGGATACCAACGACCTGCTCAAGGCACCCAAACCGCTCTCCTTCGGGATGGATGTCGTGACCGACAGCGATGGCAACAGTCAGGTCACTCCCTACCAGAAACTGAACCTGACCGCCGAGAAGAGCGTGAGCCTCTCCTTCGAGCAGCACAAACCCAGGATCAAGTTCAAGACCGCCGGCATGAACACCTCCATCAAGCTGCGTGGCAACGGGGTGAAGCTGGAGTTCAGTCCGACCGATCGCACCATCCCGCTCGACATCGAGCTCAAGCTCACCGACGGCGAATCCTCGCTGCGTTTCGATTACCGTTTCTGATGGCGCAGAAACGACAAGGCCGACAACCCGTGGATTGTCGGCCTTGTGGTCAGTGGCTCATCGCCAGCAATTACTCCTTGGCGGATAGCTTGGAAACCCAGTACTTGTTGTAGACGTGCACCGTGATCTCTTCGCGATCGTGATAGAGCTGCTTGGCCTGGATCACGAAGGCATTGTCGATCTCCTTGAGCAGCTCGCGCAGCACCTCGATGTTGTGCACCGCCTCGGCGTAGCGCTTCTTCATCGGCAGCTTGAGGTTGAACATTGCCTCCTGGCAATCGCTCTCCCGGAACCAGTCGGCGATCATGTGGGTGACCCGCGCCGGCTTGTCCACCATGTCGCACACCAGCCAATAGGTGTTCTTCTTGCTCGGCCGCCACACGAAACCATCATCGCGGATGTGCTTGACCTGACCGGTATCCATCAGGGACTGGGCCATCATGCCGTTGTCCACCGCCGTCACCATCATGCCGCGACGTACCAGTTGATAGGTCCAGCCACCCGGGCAGGCGCCCAGATCGACGGCCTTCATGCCGGAGGTGAGGCGCAGGTCCCACTCTTCCCGCGGCACGAACACGTAGAAGGCCTCTTCCAGCTTGAGGCTGGAGCGGCTCGGGGCATCGGCCGGGCAGCGCAGACGCGGGATGCCCATGTGGAATTCGGAGTTGTTGAAGGAGTAAGAGTACCCCAGCAACACGTGATCATTGGCCAGGAAAAAGGCGTGGAACACCGGCCGGTGCGGGGTCTCCTTCTTGGTCAGCAACTCGTTGCCGCGCAGCGCCTGGCGCAGCGGCACAGTGAACTTGCGGCAGAAGGCCGACAGCTCTTTTGCCTCGTTGGTATCGGCGGTTTCCACCCGCAGATCGCCGCAGATGGCGTAACCCTGGGTCGCCTCCAGGATGGGGGTGATGCGATCCGACAGATCCAGATCCTTCAGCTCATGGGTCACCACCAGCATCTGGCGAATGAAGATCAGCTCTCTGAACGGCAGCTTGCGTGCCAGCAGATCGGCCTGCTCCTCGTCATACAGCTCGAATATCACGTAACCGCTGTCGTCCTTGACCCGGGCGAAACCGTAGCACTGCATGTTACTGGCACGCTCGGTGATCTCTGCCGCCGCCTCTTTCTCAAAACCGGGGCGGCAATAAAGCAGCAGATTATTCATTTTTTCCTCCAAGACGACAGCCAGCCCATATCAGAGCCGCCCATCCCAACATAAAACAGAGGCCACCGGCCGGGGTAATCAGCCCCAGCCCCTTGCTGCCGAGCAGCACCATGGCATAAATACTGCCGGAGAATCCCAGGATCCCCAGCACGAAGGCGGTGCCGGCAAAGGTGATGACCTTGCTGCGCACACCGCACCACCCCAGCACCAGCAGGGCCAGGGCGTGGAAAAACTGATACTGCACGGCGGTATTGAACGCCGCCAGACGCGAAGGCTCGATCCCGCTGGCCGCCAGACCATGGGCACCGTAGGCCCCCAGCAGGGTTGCCGTCAGGCCGAAAACGCCCGCCAGCACCAGCCAATGTCGATGGAATTGCATCCCTTGCCTCCTCGTCGTTCCGCTTCCCATCCTCACGTTTACGTCGGGATGGTCGCGATGAAGTTCTTGATCTGCCCGGCCGCCTGCCGCAGGTTCTCCTGCTCGCTCACCCCGCTGCTCTTGCGCGGTTTGAAGCCATGATCACCATCGGTCAGCCAATGGACCGATACGGCGGGTGAGAAGGGAAAATCAGCCAGTTCGGCACGGTTTCCGAAAGTATCGCGCTCCCCCTGCAACAGCAGGGTCGGCGTCTTGATCTGCTTGAGCACGTCACCCCGCCAGCGTTCGGGGTTGGCCGGGGGGTGGAAAGGATACCCGAGAATGAGCAATCCTGCAGCATTCATCTCGTCCTCGCCATCCTGATAGAGTTCGGCCGCCATCCGCCCGCCCATCGACTTGCCAGCCAGAAACAGCCGGGGATGAGCAAACGCCTTCGCCATCTGGCGCCAGTGCGCCAGCAGCACGGGTTGCCTGTCCGGTGGTCTGCGTTTGCCATCCAGCGCACGCTTGCTCATGTAGGGGAAATTGAAGCGCACCACCTCGATGTCCGGCCCGGCCAGCAGGCGTGACAGCTCGGCCAGAAAGGCGTGCTCCATGCCCGCGCCGGCGCCATGGGCCAGCAGAATGCGGACAGGGGCATCGACAGTCCCCTCCCGGATCACCTCATGCATCGGCCAGCCGTGCCCGGCGACGGGCCTCCTCCTGCTCCACCAGCTCCAGCATCCAGTCGCGGAAGGCCACTATCTTGCCCTGATCGGACTGCTGCTCCTGACACACCAGATAGAAGGCGTTCTTGCTCACCAGCACCTGCTCGAACGGGCAGATGAGGCGGCCGGCCTCTATTTCGGGCTGGGCCAGCACGCTGTGGCCAAGGGCCACCCCCTGGCCGTGAATGGCCGCCTGGATCACCATGGTGGAGTGGCTGAAGATGGGCCCCTGATTGACGTTGGGCGCATCGATGTCGAGCTGGCGAAACCAGGCCTTCCAGTCGCGGCGCGAGGTGTCGTGCAGCAGGGTGTGGCGGGTCAGATCGTCCGGGGTGCGCAGCGGCTTGGGGCCGGTCAGCAGCAGCGGCGAACAGACCGGGATCAGATACTCGGTGTGCAGCTTGTCGGCACGCAGCCCAGGCCAGTTGCCACGACCGTAATAGATGGCCACGTCCACATCGTCGGTGAGCGAACCCTCGTCCATGTCCACCGCCTTGATCCGCACATCGATGTCGGGGTGGCGCTCGCTGAACTTTACCAGCCGCGGCACCAGCCACTGGATGGCGAAACTCGGCTGCAAAGAGACGGTGAGCGCCCCCTTGGCGCTGCGCGCCAGCAGCTTGTCGGTCGCCTCCGAGATGGAGGTGAAGATGTCCTTGATGTCGAGGAAGTAGCCCTGCCCCTCCTCGGTCAACAGCAGGGAGCGGTTCTTGCGGCGAAACAGCTTGATGCCGAGGTACTCTTCCAGCGCCTTGATCTGGTGACTGATGGCAGCCTGGGTCACGAAAAGCTCTTCCGCAGCCCGGGTGAAGCTTAAATGACGAGCCGCGGCTTCGAATGCTTTCAGTGCATTGAGCGGGGGTAAACGACGAGACATGAGACCAGCCGACGATGAGTTTTTCTAATGGGCCGCATTATAATTTGTCGGTTGCGGGTCGACCAGTGAATAAACATAATTCGCTTCGCAATCCGTTGTCATATGGCTCACTTTTTCTCTTCCATGTTGGTTTACATGTGATTTTTGTGAGTCACTGGACTGCGATTGTGGTGTTGTGTTTCTTCCTCTGCGGGAAGAGGGGTTTAAATCGGACCGATTTAACCCAGTCTGTCATCTGAATGTGTTTGGCGCCTCCGGTTGGATGGCGCCTTTTTTCTTATCCCTATACCTTGAACTGCCCTACCAGTTGCTGCTGCTTGTCGGCCAGCGCCGACAACTCGCGACCGTTTTCGGCGGAGCTGGCCGCCTCGGCACGGATGGTGTGGCTCACGTCGCGAATGTTGCTGACGTTGCGATTGATCTCGTCCGCCACCCCGCTCTGCTCCTGCGCCGCCCTGGCAATCTGCTCGTTCATCTGATGGATGGTCGCCACCGCGTGGATGATCTGCTCCAGCACGCTGACCGACAGATCCACCTTGGTGAGCGTCAGATCCGCCTGGCTGTGGCCAGTCATGATCGCCTTCACCACGGCCTCGGTACCGGACTGCAGCTGGCCGATGAGGGTCTGGATCTCGACGATGGCGTTCTGGGTGCGACCCGCCAGATTGCGCACCTCGTCCGCTACCACCGCAAAGCCACGGCCCTGCTCACCGGCCCGCGCCGCCTCGATGGCAGCATTGAGCGCCAGCAGGTTGGTCTGCTCGGCGATCCCCTGGATCACCACCAGGATGTCGTTGATGTTCTCGCTGTTGGCCGACAGGTGCTCCACCACCGGCTTGGCGTCGCTGATCACCGCCATCAGCTTGCGCATCGCCTCCTGGGTATCGGCCACCACGTACTTGCCCTCCTGCGCCGCCGTATCGGCCTGGTTGGCCGCGGCCACCGCCGAGTTGGCATTACCCGCTACCTGGAGGGCGGTGGCGCTCAGCTCCTCGAACGCGGTCGCCACCAGATCCACCTCCTGATACTGGGCCTGCATGCCGGCACTGGTACGCTCGGCGACGCTGGCGGCCTGTTCGGCGCTGGCCCGGGTGCCGGCGACAGTATCGATCACCTGGCTGATGGTGCTCTGCAGTTTGTTGAGGAAGCTGTTGAACCACTTGGCCAGCTCGCCAATCTCGTCGTCACGGCGCAGCTCGATGCGCTGGGTGAGATCCCCCTCGCCACTGGCAATGTCCTTGAGGCGGGCGACCACGGCGCGGATGGGGGCCACTATCTGGTGGGCCATTAGCCAGATGCAGATCAGCGCGACCGCCGAGATGAGGCTGCCGATGAGCAGCTGGGTCATCACGCTGCGGCTGGCCTGACCGGAGAGGTCGTCCTGCAGTTGGAGGGCCGACGCCAACACCACGCTGCGCGGCAGTTCGATGTAGATGCCCCATTTCTGCTCGGTGCCCCGCATCTTGACCGGCACGAAGGTCTGTAGCAGGGTCCCGTCGGGACTCCAGCGGCTGCTGACCTGCCCCTGACCCAGCCAACCTTGCAGCTCGCCGGCCAGGGTCTGATACTGCTGGCCGAGCGGGCTGCCCAGGGTGACGTCAAAGCCGTCCACGCCGGCGACACGGCCCTGGCTGCTGACCAGCAGCACCTTACCCTGCCCCTCGTAGAGCTCCTGATCCATCTCCTTGACCAGGCTTTGCAGCGCGGTCAGCGAGATATCCACGCCGACCATGCCGAGCAGCTTCTCTTGCTCCAGCAGGGGCACAGTCACCGAGGTCATCAACACCTTCTGCGAGCCCACATCATCGAGGTAGGGTTCCAGCAGGCAGAGCGCCTTGCTGCGGATGCTGCAGCGATACCACTCGTTCTCCACCCCGCCGGCCGCCGTCGGACTCTCGTCCGCCAGCACGGATTCGTTTTGTACCTCGGGTTCTATCTTGCCGTCGACCCGCGCCCAATAGGTGGAGAAACGGCCCTGATCGTTGGAGCCCAGTGCGCTGGAGCCATGATAGTTGCTGTCTTCACCGTCGAGCTGATCCGGCTCGAACACCGCATAGACGCCGAGCAGGTTGTCAGAGGAAGCGGCCGCATCGTGCAGCTGCTGATTGACGGCGGTACGCAGCGTTTCGGAGGAGCCGAAGTTGTCGGCCGCATTCTTGCGCTGGAACAGGATCCCCTGCCCCAGCAGGGTGGCCCGGAAGTAGGCCTCGTCCAGATAGCTGGTCACCTTGGCCGCCTGCTCCGAACCCATCGCCTTCATCCAGTTTTCGGCCGCACTCTGGGCTTCCGCCGTGGTGGAAGTCAGCACCTGATCCTGCATGTTGGCAGCACTGAAGAGGGAAGAGGCCACCAAGACTCCGGCACTGGCCAACAAACAACAACCGGCGATCAGGGTGATCCGCCCCTGAACAGAAAGAGAACTCATGCCACCATTTCCTAGCTTTTTACAGATGTGATCAGTGTATCGGTTTTAGAAACAAAAACTTAACCTTATCACGCTAAATCCAGGGCAAGTTGGTTCACTTCACCGGCTGCGGGCAGGCCGACCACCAATCCCAGTAGCCGAATGGGTTTGCCCTGCGCCCGCAGCAAGCCTTCGTGCAGCAGATCGTGAAACCGCTCCGGCTGGTAACCGCCGCGCCGGTAGACGGTGGTCTGCTGAAAATCGGCGAACTTGAGCTTGATCCCCTGCCCCATCAGCTGATCCTTGCCGTGGCTGACCGAGAAACGCTGCTCCAGCTCGGGGATGAGCTGGCTGAGCACCTGCCAGCAGGCGGCCTCATCCAGCACGTCGCTGGCGAACGTCGTCTCCACCCCGATGGTCTTGCGCACCCGCTGGGCCTGCACCGGCTGCTCGTCGTGGCCCCAGATCCGCCCGGCCAGCATCTCCCCGAGCTTGCCGAAACGGGCGATCAGCTCCTCGTTGCCGAGCTGGCGGGCATCTTCGCAGGAGTAAAGGCCGAGCGACTCCAGCCGATCCGCGGTCTTGCGACCGATGCCGGGCAACTTGCCAAGCGGCAGCTGGCGCACGAACTCATCCACCTCCTGCGGGCGGATCACGAACAGGCCGTCCGGCTTGCGCTGCTCGGAGGCGAGCTTGGCCAGAAACTTGTTCGGCGCCACCCCGGCCGAGGCGGTCAGCCCCAGCTCGGTGCTGATCGCGGCGCGGATCTCCGCCGCCATCAGGGTGGCACTGCCGCCACAGCAGGGGCTCATCGTCACGTCGAGATAGGCCTCATCGAGGGAGAGCGGCTCCACCTGCTCGGTGTAGCGCAGGAAGATGGCCCGCAGCTGGCGGGAAACCTCCTTGTAGACCGCCATCCGGCCGGGAATGAGCACCAGCGGCGGGCAGAGCTTGCGTGCCAGACCGCTCGGCATGGCGGAGCGCACCCCGAAGCGGCGCGCCACATAGTTGCAGGTCGAGATGACGCCGCGCCTGTCCGCCGAGCCGCCGATGGCCAGCGGCACCTCGCGCAGGGCCGGGTTGTCCCGCATCTCTACCGCGGCATAGAAGCAGTCCATGTCGATGTGAATGATCTTGCGCATACCACTGTACGAATAAACAGGTAACCTGCCTATGCTAACCCAGTGCTGCCATTTCTGCCATCGGCATGAAATGAGGGTCAGATATAGACTCTTAAGGCACCATTGGTTAGCGCATCATGCAAGGAGGGTGAGATGAAGATAGGTTGGCTGGGATTGGGGCTCTGCCTGCTGGCACAGCCGGGCAGCAGCAAGGACAACCCGACCGCCGAATGCAGCTGGCTGTATGACCGCATCGCGGCGCTGGAACAGGCCATCAAACAGGGCGACGAGCTGGGCACCCGGGAGGAGCTGGCACGCTGGCGGGACGAGTTCAAAAAGAAAGCCTGCCAGCAATACGACTACTGAGCCTTTTGCAAAAAAAAAACGGGCTGACCATCAGGTCAGCCCGTCGCTTATCCGGTACGGGGTCGAGGACAACTCGGCGCCCTGTCCGCTCAGATGATCCGGTTCTCCGCCAGCATCTTGCGACGGGCCTCTTCCTTGGCCATCTTCTTCTTGCGGTTGTCACAGGGTTCCGGACAATCACACTCTTTTTCGATACCTATGCTGCCGAGCCCGCCGCAGGAGCCGGAGATGGTCTTCTTCTGGAAGATGTAACCGATGGCCATGGCCACCACTACCGCCAGAAATACCCCGAAGGTGATCAAAAAAATCTGCATGTTACCGCCCCTTATTTTCTAACCAGATACTGTTTGAAGGCATCGGAGTAAGACTCCTCGAAGCCATCATCCGTCTTGGTGATCACAAAGATAGCCAAGCCCCGCTCCTTGGCATAGGCCAGGCTCTTCTCGGGCCCGAGCACCATGAACACGGTCGCCAGCCCGTCTGCGGTCATGCAGGAGGGGTGAATGACGGTCACCGACACCATCCGATGCTGGATCGGCTTGCCGGTCATGGGATCGATGGTGTGGGAGAAGCGCTTGCCGTCCAGCTCGTAATAGTTGCGGTACTCGCCCGAGGTAGCCACCCCGTTGTCACCGGCCACGATCACTTCCTGCACCGAACCGGCGTTGGCGGTCGGCTTCTCGATGGCGACGCGCCAGGGGTGCCCCTTGCCGTTGACGCCGTTGATCCGCAGCTCGCCACCGATCTCCACCAGATAGTTGCGCGAGCCCATGGACTCCAGATACTCGGCCACCTTGTCGACCCCAAAGCCCTTGGCGATGGCGGAGAGATCCACATAGAGATCCGGGATGTCCTTTTGCAGGGTATCGGCATCGGCCGAGGTGATCACGTGCAGATTGCCGAGCCCGGTCTTCTGGCGGGTCTGGGTGATCAGCTCGTCGGAGGGCATCTTGGTCGGTCTGGCATCGGGCCCGAAGCCCCACAGATTGACCAAGGGGCCGACGGTGACGTCCAGCGCCCCGCGGCTCTCACGGCCAATGTGAATGGCCTCGGTCACCACCCGCGCGGTATCGCGGGAGACCACCACCGGCGTTGAGCCGCGATGCTGGTTGAAGCGCGACAGCTCGGAATCCGGGCGGTAGGTCGACATCTGATCGTTGACCCGCTCCAGCAGCACATCGACTTCGGCCTGGAACTTGGCGGGATCCGTGATGACGCTGTCCGCCACCTTGATGGAGTAATAGGTACCCATGGTGCTGCCGGTGATGTGGATCTCCGGCTTCGATTGGACCGTTTGTTCCTGACCGCACCCAGTCAAGAAAAAGGCTAGCCCGAAGGCTAGCCAGGTCTTTACAACACTGTGCATTGATTAACCACCAAAGTCATCCAGCAGGATGTTTTCGTCTTCAACACCGAGGTTTTTCAGCATGTTGATGACGGCAGCGTTCATCACGGGAGGCCCGCACATATAGAACTCGCAATCTTCCGGCGCCTCGTGGTTCTTGAGATAGTTCTCGAACAGCACGTTGTGGATGAAGCCGGTGTAGCCGTCCCAGTTGTCTTCCGGTTGCGGATCGGACAGGGCGACGTGCCACTGGAAGTTGTCGTTCTCGGCCTGCAGCATGTCGAAGTCTTCGACATAGAACATCTCGCGCTTGGAACGGGCACCGTACCAGAAGCTCATCTTGCGCTTGGTCTTCAGACGGCGCAGCTGATCGAAGATGTGGGAACGCATCGGCGCCATACCGGCACCACCACCGATGAACACCATCTCGGCATCGGTGTCCTTGGCGAAGAACTCGCCGAACGGACCGGAGATGGTCACCTTGTCGCCAGCCTTCAGGCTGAAGATGTAGGAGGACATTTGGCCGGGAGGGGCCGTCCAGTTGCTCGGCGGCGGGGTCGCGATCCGCACGTTCAGCATGATGATGCCGAACTCTTCCGGATAGTTGGCCATAGAGTAGGCACGGATGATCGGCTCGTTGACCTTGGACTCCAGCTCGAAGATCTTGAAGCGATCCCAGTCACCGCGATACTCCTCGGGAATATCGAAGTTCTTGTACTGCACGTGGTGAGCCGGCGCTTCGATCTGGATATAACCACCGGCGCGGAACGGTACGCTCTCGCCATCCGGGATCTGCAGCTTGAGCTCCTTGATGAAGGTGGCCTTGTTGTCATTGGAAATGACGGTACAGTCCCACTTCTTCACCCCGAAGATCTCTTCCGGCAGTTCGATGTCCATGTCGGAACGAACGGTGACCTGACAGGCCAGACGCTCGCCGTGACGGGCTTCGCCCTTGCTGATGTGATCCAGCTCGGTCGGCAGGATATCGCCGCCGCCGGATTTTACCCGTACCTTGCACTGACCACAGGAGCCGCCGCCGCCGCAGGCGGAGGAGACGAAGATACCGCTGCCGGCCAGCACGCCGAGCAGCTTGCCACCCGCCGGGCTGGTCACAGCCTTGGCCGGGTCGCCGTTGATGCTGATTGTCACGTCACCGGCGGTCACCAGCTTGGACTTGGCGAACAGAATAACTGCCACCAAGGCCAGCAGGATCACGGTGAACATGACCACACCCAGAATAATTTCCATCTATATTTCCTTTCCGATTACAGGGAAATACCAGAGAAGGACATGAAGCCCAGCGCCATCAGACCCGCGGTGATGAAGGTGATGCCGAGGCCGCGCAGGCCTTCCGGAACATCGGAATACTTCATCTTCTCGCGGATCCCCGCCATCGCGACGATGGCAAGCATCCAGCCGGCACCCGAACCCACGCCATAGACCACGGACTCAACGAAGTTGTAGTCACGCTGTACCATGAAGGAGACGCCACCGAAGATGGCGCAGTTCACGGTGATGAGCGGCAGGAAGATACCGAGCGCGTTGTAGAGAGCCGGGAAGTACTTGTCCAGCGCCATCTCCAGGATCTGCACCAGTGCCGCGATCACCCCGATGAAGGTGATGAAGCTCAGGAAGCTGAGATCCAGGCCGGAAACCAGAGCACCGTCCTTGAGGACGTAGTTGTAGATCAGGTTGTTGGCCGGGACGGCCACGGTCTGAACCACGATAACGGCGATCCCCAGGCCCATGGCGGTCTTGACCTTCTTGGACACCGCCAGGAAGGTACACATCCCCAGGAAGAAGGAGAGCGCCAGGTTCTCGATGAAGATCGAGCGAATCAACAGACTGATATAGTGTTCCATACCTTAATCCTTCGCCTCCACCTGCTTGGGATCCTTGGTGCGTACGCCCCAGATGATCAGACCAATGATGAAGAACGCACTCGGCGGCAGCAGCAGCAGGCCGTTGGGCACATACCAGCCGCCATTGTTCACCAGCGGCAGCAGTTCGATGCCAAACCAGGTACCGGAGCCCAGGATTTCACGCACGGTGGCCACGGTCAGCAGCACGGCGCCATAACCCAGGCCGTTGCCGATACCGTCCAGGAAGGAGGGCAGCGGGGCACTCTTCATGGCATAGGCTTCGGCACGCCCCATCACGATACAGTTGGTGATGATGAGGCCGACGAACACCGACAGCTGCTTGGAGATGTCGTAGGCATACGCCTTGAGCACCTGGTCAACCACGATAACCAGCGAGGCAATCACCGCCATCTGGGCGATGATCCGCACGCTGTTCGGGATCTGGTTGCGGATCAGGGAGATGAACAGGTTGGAGAAGGCGGTGACCGCGGTAACGGCCAGCGTCATCACGAACGCCGTCTTCATCTGGCTGGTAACGGCCAGCGCGGAACAGACCCCCAGCACCTGCAGTGCGATGGGGTTGTTGCCGAGCACAGGCGTCAACAGCAACTTTTTCATTTCGCTCTTGTCAGCCATTGTTGATTTCTCCTGCACGAACCTTGGCCAGGAAAGGACCGAAGCCCTTGGGACCCATCCAGAAGTCGAAGGTATGCTGTACGCCGTTACCGGTCAGGGTCGCGCCGGACAGGCCGTCGATCTCATGCTCGGAACCAGCCGGAGCATGACCCTTGATCACCCGCAGTGCCGGCATGCCATCCTGATCGAACAGCTTCTTGCCGACGAACAGCTCGCGCCAGGCCGGATTTTCGATCTCGCCGCCCAGACCCGGGGTTTCACCGTGGTCATAGTAGGTGATGCCCTTGATGGTCTGGCCATCGGCCGCGACTGCCACGAAGGCGTACATGGTGGACCACAGACCCTGGCCGTAGATCGGCAGGATGATGTTGTCGACCTTGCCCTCGGCATCTTTGGCGAAGAACACCGGGATCAGTTTGGAGATCTGACGCAGGCCGGCCTTGTCGTCGACCGGGGCCAGACGAATGCTCTTGGCCGGGTCTTTTGCCGCCAGCTTGGTATCGAAGTTGTCGGCATCGCCGTCAACGAACTCACCGGTAGTCAAATCGACCAGACGCGCTTCAATCTTGTCACCGTACAGCTGGGCCAGATCGCGCTTGGCCACGCTGCTGATGTCGACACCGGCGACGGACAGAATGTTGCTTTGCTTGTCCAGCGCCCGGTTTTCCAGCTGGGCCGGACGCAGTCCCACGGCGGCCACGGAGACCACGATGGAGCAGACCAGGCACAGACCGGTCACTATGGTGAGGGTGCCGACAGTAGAGTCTTTATTAAACGCCACGAGCGATCCTCCGCTTGATGTTCGCCTGCGCCACGAAATGGTCAAACAAGGGGGCAAACAGGTTGGCAAACAGAATGGCCAGCATCATGCCTTCCGGGAAGGCGGGGTTCACCACCCGGATCAGCACCACCATCACCCCGATCAGGGCGCCATACCACCACTTGCCCTTGTTGGTGAAGGCAGCGGAGACCGGATCGGTCGCCATGAAGGCCATACCAAAGGCGAAGCCGCCCAGCACCAGATGCCAGTGCCACGGCATGTTGAACATGGGGTTGGTATCGGAACCGATGACGTTGAACAGCAGGGAGGTCGCAACCATGCCGATCATCACACCGGCGATGATGCGCCAGGAGGCGATCCGCATGTAGACGATCATGGCCGCACCGATGAGGATCATCAGGGTGGAGACTTCACCGATGGAACCGGGCAGGTTGCCAAGGAAAGCATCCATCCAGCTGATGGTCTGGCCGGTGGCACCGTTGATCAGCGCCATCTGGCCGCCCTGGGCCCACTGGCTCAGCGCGGTGGCACCCGAGTAGCCGTCGACGGCAACCCAGACTGCATCACCGGAGATCTGGCCCGGATAGGCGAAGAACAGGAAGGCACGACCCGCCAGCGCCGGGTTCAGGAAGTTCTTGCCGGTACCACCGAACACTTCCTTGGCCAGCACCACACCGAAGGTGATACCCAGGGCAGCTTGCCACAGGGGCAGCTCGGGCGGCACGATCAGCGCGAACAGGATGGAGGTCACGAAGAAACCTTCGTTGATCTCATGCTTGCGCACCATGGCGAACAGCACTTCCCAGAAACCACCCACCAGGAACACGGTCAGGTAGATGGGCAGGAAGTGGGCAGCACCGATCAGCATCTTGCTGCCGATGCCGGCAACGGCCGGATCCAGCGAAGCGCCCAGCAGGGTGGCGATGGTGTATTGCCAGGTGTCGGCACCGGCAGCCGTGCCCAGATGGGCGATGGCGGCGATGGATTGGTTGCCGACGTTGTACATGCCCCAGAACATGGCCGGGAACACGGCCAGCCACACCATGATCATCATGCGCTTCAGATCGATCGCATCACGGACGTGGGCGGCATTGCGGGTCACGGAACCCGGGGTATAAAACAGGGTGTACGCCGCTTCGAACAGGGCATAGTACTTGGCGTACTTGCCACCCGGCTCGAAGTGATGTTCCATATTTTCAAGAAGTTGCTTGAAACTCATCGCTTAACCTTCCAGTTCGATCTTGGTCAGGCACTCACGCAAGACTGGGCCGTACTCGGTCTTGCCGGGGCAGACGAAGGTACAGAGCGCCAGATCTTCCTCATCCAGCTCCAGACAGCCGAGTGCTTGCGCATTGTCGGTGTCGCCGGAGACCAGATCCCGCAGCAGCAGGGTCGGCAGGATGTCGAGCGGCATCACGCGCTCATAGTTGCCGATAGGCACCATGGAGCGATCACTACCGTTGGTGGTGGTAGTGAAGTTGATGAGTTTGCCCTTCATCAGGTGAGAGAGGGTGGTACGGGTGATGGAGAACTTGCTGGCGCTGGGATTGACCCAACCCAGGAACTCTTTCTCGCGACCTTCACCCAGTACGCTGACCTGATTGTGGTAGCGACCCAGGTAGTCATGTACCCCTTCGGCCTTGGCACCGCTCAGCAGGGAACCGGAGATGATGCGATTCTCGTCCGCACGCAGCTCGTTGTTGGTCAGCTGGCTGATGCAGGCGCCCATGCGGGTGCGCAGCAGACGCGGTTTGACCACGTTCGGGCCAGCCAGCGCGATCACCTTGTCGGTAAAGATCTGACCGGTGGTGAACAGCTTGCCGTAGGCGATCACATCCTGATAGTTGATGTGCCACTGCACTTTCTTGGCACCAACCGGGTCCAGGAAGTGGATGTGGGTACCGGGCAGACCGGCAGGGTGCGGGCCGACGAACACCTCTTCCTTGACTTGCGCCAGGGAAGCGTGCGGCAGGCTCGCCTCGCCCTTGCAGACGTAGACGGTGCCATCGGTCAGACGAGTCAGCACGGCCAAACCGTCGAGGAAAGCCTGGGCCTGTTCCTTGATGATCAGCTCCGCACTGGCAGCCAGCGGGTTGGTGTCCATGGCGGTGACGAAGATGGCGCGAGGGGTGGAACCCACGGCCGGCACCTTGCTGAACGGGCGGGTACGCAACGCGGTCCATTGGCCGGACGCGACCAGGATCTCCTGCACCTTGCTGCGCTCGAGCTTGGCCAGCTCGGCAGACGCAAAGTGCTCGAAGGTCACCTGCTCGTCGGACCCATCGATATCGATGACAACGGATTGCAGAATGCGCTTGGCACCCCGGTTGATCTCTGAAACCACACCGGTGGCGGGGGCCGTGAATTTAACGCCGGGATTCTTCTTATCTTCGAAGAGCTCCTGACCTTTAATGACGCGATCACCTACTTTGACAAACATAGTAGGACGCATCCCCACGAACTCTTCGCCGAGTGTAGCAACACGGGTGATGGCCGGGCCATCGTAGATTACTTGCTCCGGAGCACCCAGCACGGGGATGTCCAGTCCTCTTTTAATTGTAATCATACTCACTTGCACTACCGTTAAGGGAAGACAGGTTGGTTAGCGCCGAGAAATACATCACGACGAGTTGTTGAATGAGCCCGTTGATGTTGCGGAATGATGTCGAAGAAACAAACAAATCAGCAACATACAGGGTCATTCAAAAGCGCCTGAGTTTACCACTTATGGCAAGTTGCCTGCCATGCAAAATGGGGAAAATCCCCGCTCTATCACAAAATCATCGAAATTTAATCACGCGGCTTTTTTTCACGAAACCTCAGGCGCGGCTTCGAGTTAGCCATTATTACCTAAAAATAGGTAATGGTTTTTATGTTCAAAAAAGGATTAGAAATCTTGATGTCAGGGCGGGAGGTTGGCGTCCCCTTCCACAGCCCGGGACGCCACCGGAAAACGTTTATGAATTGTTAACTAGTCGCAGATTGAGTAATCAATTCGTCAATAGCCTTAGGAGAGGCCGTTTTTGCTGACGCAGCTGGGGGTGGTCGGTGCCTGCTCCCGCTGTTGCCACTCCTGCTCGGTATAGGTATGCAGCGCCAATGCATGAATGGCCCCTGCCAACTCTTCGGCCAGCACTCCGTTGACCTGACGATGACGCCCCAGCAGCCGCTGTCCTTCAAACGCCTGGCTCACCACCACCACCTTGAAGTGGCTCTCGGAGCCCGGTGCCACCCGGTGCATGTAGCTTTCGTTGATCACTTCCAGATGGCTGGGGGACAAGGCGGCGGCCAGCTTGGCCTCGATCTGTTGTTGCATGGTCACGAGCAAAACTCCCAAAGTGGATGTCCGGCCATTGTAGCCAGGGTTGGCCGGATGACGAAATCGTCCAGAACGGGAAAATGGCACGCTTTTCCCCCGCTGCCGTGGCGGCCGGGGCTGGTGAAATTCTCCGCCCCCGCTAGAATAGCGCCACTTTGCGCCCCGTCGGCGCCCGTTACATGAATCAGCTGGACACTTCGCCTATGCAAACTCTTCTCGACACGGCCCATTGTCGCCTGACCCTGTATCGCTATCCACGCCAGTTCCAGGATCCGTTGCAGGCCTGGGACGCCGCAGACGAGTACCTGATCAACACCCTGGCCGAAGAGCCCCTCGAGCGCGACGGCCCGGTCATCATCATGAACGACGGCTTCGGCGCGCTGGCCGCCTACCTGCACGGCCATGCTCCTGTCAGCGTGACCGACTCCCATATCAGCGAACGGGCCACCCTGGCCAACCTCGTGGAGAACGGCCTGGATCCCCATGCCATCCGCCTGCAGGATGCACTGGCCCCCCTGCCCGATGCCCCCGCACTGGTGGTGATCAAGGTCTCCAAATATCAGGCGCTGCTGGAGCAGCAACTGCTGGCCCTGCGCCAGGTGGCCACCCCCGCTACCCGCGTCATCGCCGCCGGCAAGGCCAAAGACATCCACAGCTCCACTCTGGCGCTGTTTGAAAAATACCTAGGGCCGACCCGCACCTCGCTGGCCTGGAAGAAGGCCCGCCTCATTCACTGCACCCCGGCCGCTACACCTGCCGAACGGCCCGCGCTGGCCAATCCCTTTCCCACGGTCTGGCCGCTGGAGGGCACCGACATGCTCATCCACAACCACGCCAACGTATTTTCACGCACCAGCCTGGATATCGGCGCCCGCTTCATGCTCGACAACCTGCCGATCCACAGCGCCCGCAAGGTGATCGATCTGGGTTGCGGCAACGGCGTGCTGGGGCTCTCCCTGCTGGCACGGGACGCCGAGGTGGAGGTGACCTTCATCGACGAGTCCCACATGGCGGTCGCCTC
Source organism: Aeromonas sp. S41-2 (assembly GCF_027705845.1). NCBI lineage: Bacteria > Pseudomonadati > Pseudomonadota > Gammaproteobacteria > Aeromonadales > Aeromonadaceae > Aeromonas > Aeromonas sp. S41-2. Next base: position 745,344 of record NZ_JAPDCG010000001.1, read on the forward strand.
GGCCCGGCTCAACGTCGAACACAATCTGCCGGCAGCCCTGCCCCGCGCCCACTTCCTGGTCAACAACTGTCTCGACGGCGTGGCGGTCGGCTCGGTGGACCGGATCCTCTGCAACCCGCCGTTCCACCAGTTGCAGACGATCACCGACCATATCGCCTGGCAGATGTTCAGCGATGCCCATCGGGTGTTGCCCAAGGGCGGCGAACTCTGGATAGTAGGCAATCGGCACCTGGATTATCACAACAAGCTCAAGCGCCTGTTTGCCAACGCACAAGTCGTTGCGTCGAACAGCAAATTCGTTATTTTGAAAGCCATCAAACGCTAAACAGAAAGCTAAAGGAAACCCATGATGAAAAAGTCACTCTTGCTGCTGGCCGCCCTGATGCTGGGTGGTTGTGCGACTCACTGGCCGGAGACCGCCTTGCTCAACCCGCAGGTGATCCCCTCCAATCAGCAGTACTACTCCGGCAACCGCATCACCCTGGAAGGGGTGGACAAGCGTGAAGCCGCCTACGTCTTCTCCATCAAGAAGAAAGAGAAGGCTGCCGTGCTGGTCAACAGCGAACAGCCGCTCAACAACCTGCTGGCCGAAAAGCTGGCGGAAGGGCTGCGCAGCCAGGGGCTGGAAGTGGGCAACAGCGGTACCACCAACCTGACCCTCGCCATCTCCAGCGCTGCGGTCACGGTGGAAGAGAAGACCTTCACCTATGTCACCAAGTCCCGCGTCAGCCTCCAGGTGATCGCCGATTTCCAGGGCAGCAAGCTGACCAAGCAGTTCAACATGTCCTCCAGCAAGGAAGGTCCGGGTGAGCCGAGCATGGCCGAGCTGGAATCCATCCTGAACCAGCAGCTGGGCAGCCTGCTGCAGCAGATCATGGCGGACAACGCCCTGCGCGGGTATCTCAAGGGTCAGCCGAGCTGAGCGAGGAGCGGATAGATGAAAAAACTCTGGTTACTGGCCATGCTGATCGCCCCGCTGGCGTTCGCCGGCCCCAAGGTCAGGATGGAGACCAACCACGGCAATATCGTGGTGGAGCTGGCGTCCAAACAGGCGCCGCAGACGGTGAAGAACTTCCTGCGCTACGTGGCGGATGGCAGCTATGACGGCAGCATCTTCCACCGGGTGATCCAGGACTTCGTGGTGCAGGGGGGCGGCTACAACCAGCAGTTCCAGCAACTGCCGACCTTCGATCCCGTGGTCAACGAGTCCAAGGGCGGCCTGCCCAACAAGCGCGGCAGCATCGCCATGGCCCGCACCCAGGCGGTCGACAGTGCCACTCGCCAGTTCTACTTCAACCTGGTCGACAACAACAACCTCAACGCCAATGCCGGCGCCGGTTATACCGTGTTTGGCCAGGTGGTGCAGGGCATGGAGGTGCTGGACAAGCTGGCCCAGGTGCAGACCGGTTACAGCCCGATCCTGCGTGCCAATGACGTTCCCACCAGCCCCATCATCCTGAAGAAAGTGGTGCTGCTGGCAGACAAATAACGCGGAGCGGATCACATTCCGCTACCCCGCGCGCTGGGTCGCCGGCGCCCCTTTCTATACTCTGGCCTTGCCCCGCTGTTCGGGACTAGGCCCACAAGAGGAGAAGGAGGTTCCGGTGACCTGCAATGATTACATCGCCCAGCACGCCATCCCGCTGGCCCAGACGGTTCGTCACTTTCTGGCACGAGAGATCCCCTATCAACAGCTCGAAGATCTGAGCTGGCAGTTGTTGTCCCACTGGCAGGATCTGCCCCAGGTTCCCGCCGACAAGACCCCGGCCTCCGAGCGGGAGGGGGTATTCTGGCACCTGCTGCACAGCCTGCATCAATGGGATGAACAGCAGATCATTGCCGACGTCTGGCTGCGCCTGCAGCTGATGGAGTGCGCCAATTACCTGACCACGGACGGGCCGCTGCCGCGCCACTGCATCGGTCTGCGCCCCTGAATCGCGCAACGCCACCCCCGGCTTGCCTTGGCTATCCCTCTCGAACCTGACAAAATGGCGCAATTTTCCCAGAGGAGTCAGGTATTTGAACACTGTCCGTACACCGAGCTGGCGAGACTCGCTCGCCGTCTACCTTGAGACTCGGGTTCTCATCCTGTTTGCCATGGGCTTCTCTTCCGGCCTGCCGCTGCTGCTGGTGTTCGGCACCCTGTCGTTCTGGCTGCGCGAAGCGGATGTCAGCCTGACCGACATCGGCTACATGAGCTGGGTGGCGTTGGCCTACGGCTTCAAGTGGCTGTGGTCACCGCTGGTGGATCGGCTGCCGCTCCCGCTGCTCTCCCGCTGGCTGGGCCGGCGCCGCAGCTGGATGCTGTTCTCCCAGTTGCTGATCGCCGCCTCGCTGGTGGGCATGGCCTTCTGCGATCCCAAGACCCAGCTCGCCCAGCTGGCCCTATTCGCCCTGCTGGTGGCATTTGCCTCTGCCACCCAGGACATCGTCATCGACGCCTATCGCATCGAGTCGGCCCCCGAGCGGCTGCAGGCAGCCATGGCAGCCTCCTACATGACCGGTTACCGGCTGGCGATGATCATGGCCGGCGCCGGCGCACTGGCGCTGGCGGCCTGGCTCGGCAGCAACAGCGGTTATGACTACAACGGCTGGCGACTCACCTATCTGCTGATGGCGGGATTGATGTCCCTCGGCGTCATCACCACTCTCTGTTGTCATGAACCGGTGATCGACCTTGCCAGCCAGAATGAGCAGCAGGCGGCCCACAAGGCCTTGTTGCTCGCTCGTGGCTGGCCCGCCTCGCTGGCCGGGCTCGGCGCCTGGAGCCACGAAGCCATCTGGTGTCCGTTTGCCGACTTCTTCCGCCGTTACGGCGGCTCTGCCCTGCTGATCCTCGGGCTCATCGCCTGTTATCGCATCTCGGACGTGGTGATGGGGGTGATGTCCAACAGCTTCTACGTGGACATGCAGTTCAGCAAGACCGAGGTGGCCACCATCACCAAGGTGTACGGGGTCATCATGACCCTGGTGGGGGCCGCATTGGGTGGCGTGCTGGTGATGCGCTTTGGCACCCTGCGCATTCTGTTCCTCGGCGCCCTGCTCACCGCCAGCACCAATCTGCTGTTCGCCCTGCTCAACGAGGTGGGCCACAACCTCGAGCTGCTGACCCTGATCATCTCGCTGGACAACCTCAGCGCCGGCATTGCCACGGCCGCCTTCGTGACCTATCTGTCGAGCCTGACCAACGTGGCCTTCTCCGCCACCCAGTACGCCCTGTTCAGCTCGGTCATGCTGCTGCTGCCCAAGCTGCTGGCGGGTTTTTCCGGCCGTTTTGTCGAACAGTTCGGCTACAGCAGCTTCTTCATCAGCACCAGCCTGCTCGGTATTCCGGTGCTGATCCTGATCGTGCTGGTTGCCAAACGAGGAAGATCCTTGCTCTCGCAATCGGATAAATAGCAAGCGTTTGCGTAAAATTGGGGGTGATTAGATTCACACTTCCGAATAAAGTTCCCCGGTGCTGGTTTCTCCGATGAATTTATTTGGCTAGAATCCCTTCCGCTCCTTGTGGGCAGGCTACGGAAAACCTCAACTAACGCACAAGAGACCAATAAAATGGCCAAATTTACCAAGACTCTGATCGCTGCCGGTCTGCTGGCTGCCGCCGCTACCCCGGCCTTCGCTGCTGACTACAGCGGTGACATCCACAAGAATGACTACAAGTGGATGCAGTTCAACGTCATGCACACCATCGACCAACGTCCTTTCACCACCGGTGCTGAAGATTACAACGACACCTACTTCGAAATGGAATTCGGTGGTCGCTCCGGCCTGTTTGACCTGTACGGTTACGTCGACGTCTTCGATATCTTCGACTCCCGTCACAGCGACAAGCACAAGGGTCAGAACCTGTTCATGAAGTTTGCGCCGCGTATGTCTCTGGATGCGCTGACTGGTAAAGATCTCTCCTTTGGTCCGGTGCAAGAGGTCTACATCGCCTCCCTGAACAACATCGGCGACAACCAGATGGAGAACATGATCGGTCTGGGTGCTGATGTACAAGTGCCTTGGTTCGGCAAAGTGGGCATGAACCTGTATGCTCGTCACGCCACCGAAAACCAGTTCTTCACCGAAGAAGAGGGTGAGTGGAACGGTTACTGGTTCGCCATGAACTGGTTCAAGCCTTTCTACACCTTCAGCAACGGCAGCTTCGTCTCCTACCAGGGCTACCTGGACTACGCCTTCGATCTGGACACCCACAACCGTGCTGACCGTACCAGCGACAACCTGGCTACCTTCCACGGTATCTACTGGCACTCCGATCGCTACGCTGTCGGTTACGGCCTGAAGTACTTCATGGATGCCTACGGCACCAAAGATGGCTCCACTGCCTACGACGGTACCCCGTGGAAGAGCTCTGGCTTCAGCCACTACTTCTCCGTTACCTACAAGTTCTAATAGAACGGGTATCAGGGATACAAAAAACCGGAGCAGCTGCTCCGGTTTTTTTATGGCTTGCTGCCGGCAACAGGGGAGAGCCGCGCCCTCCCCCGGCCATCATCAGTCGCGGAAATTCTGGAACTGCATCGGCTGACCCAGCTCGGCGCCACGCACCAGAGCCATGGTCTCCTGCAGATCGTCACGCTTCTTGCCGGTGACGCGCACTTCGTCACCCTGAATGGCGGCCTGCACCTTGATCTTGGAATCCTTGATCAGCTTCACCAGCTTCTTGGCGATCTCTTTGTCGATCCCCTGCTTGAACTTCACGGTCAGGTGGAAGCGCTTGCCGGAGTGAACGCTGTCACCCACGTCCATGGAGCTGTTCTCGATGTTGCGCTTGAGCAGGGCAGCGCGCAGGATCTCGACCATCTGTTTGAGCTGGAAATCGGCATCGGCCTCCAGCTTGACCTCTTCCTTGTTCAATTCGAAGCTGGCTTCGACACCACGAAAATCGAAACGGGTCGCCAGTTCACGATTGGCGTTGTCGACGGCGTTCAACACCTCGTTCATTTTGACTTCAGAGACAATATCGAATGACGGCATAGTGGGCTCCTCATGTTGCGCTATAAGGGGGCAAATCTACCAGAATTACGGCAAATTTGCTGATTTCGATGGGGCTGCTCTGCTAGAATCCCCTGCGCACAGGAATGGCGAGACCCGTTAGAACCTGTTCATGATCTGCCGCGAGAGGTCGTCCGCAAGGTAAAGTGCTGCGCAGGAGCCGCCGTGTATATGAATACACCAGCTGCCGGTTCCCTATAAGCAAGTCTCATACAAGCCTTGATCACGACCTCGCAGCAAGATGATGAACTCGTTTCTGGTGTCCGCCAGGCGACATCTTCACTTATCCCCGGCAGGCGGTTGACTGGAATGCAGCCCCTACCTTGATTGAGTCTCTCCATGCCAAGCGGATCACGCGATTACAACCTGACACAAAGTCGACACACCTCCTCCCCCCAATGGACACTGCTGGGCTGCGGCGCCCTGGGCGGCGTCTTCGCCTCCCTGTTGACTCAAAGCGGCCAGGCCACTCGCGTCTTGCTGCGCGAGCGCCACCGCTCCACCCTGCACCCGGGCATCGACTTTACCTCGCTGGAGGGCCACACCCAGCTCATCAACATCGAACGCGGTTTCATCAGCCAGCCCGGCCAGATCAAACGGCTGCTGGTGATGACCAAAGCCGGCCAGGTCATCGAGGCGCTGACGCCGCTGGTGGGCCAGCTGGCGACCGACGTGCCCATCGTGCTGCTGCACAACGGCATGGGGATCGCCGAGCAGGTAGTCACCCTGTTCCCGCACAATCCGATCATCGCTGGCGTCACCAGCCACGGCGCCATGCAGAGCGGCCACTTCGTGTTCCGCCACACCGGCAAGGGCGAAACCTGGCTCGGCCCGGTCAACGAGGCGGCCAGAGCCCACGCCGCCCTGGCTGACGATCTGGCGGCCGCCCTCGGCCAGGCCGGCTGGGATGAACAGATCCAGGCGCGCCAGTGGCAGAAGCTGGCGGTCAACTGCGCCATCAACCCGCTCACCGCGCTCTACAAGCTCAAGAATGGCGAGCTGGCCGGTCCGCGTTTTGCCGATGCCCTGCAGCAGATCTGCGTGGAAGTGGCCGACGTGATGCAGGCCGAAGGCCAGCCCACCGGCAGCAACGAACTGCTGCGCCGGGTCATGACGGTGGTGGAGCTCACCGCCGACAATTACTCTTCCATGTATCAGGACATGGAACAGGGGCGCGAGACCGAGATCGAGGCCATCACCGGCTTCCTGCTGGCCCGGGCTGCCTGCCACGGCATCGCGGTGCCGGTCAATCAGGGTCTCTATCAGGCCATCAAAGAGAAGCAGTGAGCCCGGCGGGCTCGCCAACGCAAGGAGCAACGGATGAGCGTTCTGGTACTGGTGGCCCCCGGGTCGGAAGAGATCGAGACGGTCGCCATCGTCGATACCCTGGTGCGCGGGGCCATCGAGGTGGTGCTCGCCTCCTGTTGTCCGGCCGGGCAGCGCCAGATCCGCGCCTCCCGCGGCGTGCAGCTGGTGGCGGATTGCCACCTCGACGAGCTGGCTGACCAGGTGTTCGAGGCCATCGTCGTGCCGGGCGGCCTGCCCGGCAGCGAGGTTATCCGCGATACGCCGCGCGCCATCGCCCTGCTCAAGGCGCAGGCGGCAGCGCAGCGCTGGCGGGCAGCCATCTGCGCCGCCCCCGCCGTGGTGCTGCAGCACCACGATCTGCTGGGGGATGCCAGCGCCACCTGCCATCCCGGTTTTCAGGCCCGCCTCCCTGCGGCGCAGCTCAGCACGGTGCGGGTGGTGACCGATCAGGCCCATCGCCTGATCACCAGCCAGGGGCCGGGCACCGCCATCGAGTTCGCTCTCGAGCTGGTGCGGGTGCTGCGCGGCGACGAAGCCGCCCGTGCGGTGGCCGGCCCCATGGTGTTGCCCCCCTCGCTCATGCCCTGAGGGACTCTTCCTTTCGCAATGACAGAGCGCCCCTTGCCGATTGGCAAGGGGCGCTCTGCGTTGGGCGGACCGCTTCGCAGCCCGCCTCAGATCCGGCTCAACTGAGCATTTCGGGCCTGAGCTGCTCCATCAGCAGGTGGTTGTCGCTGTAATCCACCGGGATGGCCACCACCGCCGGCCCGCTCACCGCCATGGCGGCGCGCAATGTGGGTCGCAGATCCTCGGCGCAGGTGACGGCAAACCCGGCTGCCCCGAACGATTCGGCATAGGCCTTGAAGTTGATGGGGCCGAAGCTCACTCCGGAGCTGCGGCAGTACTTTTTCTCCTCCTGCATCGCCACCATGTTGTAGCCGTTATCGACCCAGATGATGTGCACTATGTTGGACTTGAGCCGCACCGCGGTCTCCAGCTCCATGCTCGACTGCATGAAGCTGCCGTCGCCGGACACCGAGATGATCTTCTCCCCCGGCCGCACCATGGCGGCCCCGATGGCCCAGGGCAGCGCCACCCCCATGGTCTGCTGGCCGTTGGAGATGAGCACCTGGCGAGCCCGGAAACTGTAGAGATAGCGGGCAATCCAGATGTGGAAGCTGCCCATGTCCACGCACAGGGTCATGTCCTGCCCGATGATGTCCTGCAGCTCCTTGACGATGCGCAGCGGATGAATGGGGGTGCCCCCCAGCCGGCCGGCATGTTCGGCGAGCTGATGGCGCTGGGCACGGATCTCGCCGAGCAGCGCGGTAATGGCCGGATCCCGCGCCAGCGGCTGGTGCAGCATCCGGGTCAGCCGTGCCAGGTTGGCGCTGATGGAACCCACCAGCTCCACCGCCGGGCAGTAGCTGCTGTCGATCTCCGCCGGCAGCGCATCGATGTGCAGCAGCTGACGCTCGCCGGTGCCATTCCACAGCACGGGGTCGTATTCGATGGGGCTGTAACCGATGCAGACCACCAGATCCGCATCCTGCAACAGCTTGTCCCCCGGCTGGTTGTTGAACAACCCCACCCGCCCGGCAAAGTCGTCGAAATGGTGGGTATCCACCACCCCGGCCGCCTGATAGGTCCCGGTCACCGGTAACCGGCTCTTGTCGAGGAAGGCGCGCACCGCGAGGGAGTTCTCCGGCCGGCTGGCCAGCAGACCGAGCAGCACCACCGGCTTGCGGGCCTGCGCCAGCAGGCTCAGCGCCCGATCGATGCCACGCTCGTCGGCCGCTCCCGGCTCGGGGATAGCGCTCGGCACCAGAATGGCGCCATCGGCCGGCTCGTTGATGATGTCCATCGGCAGGCTGACGAAGGCCGCCCCGGGCCGCCCCAGCTCGGCGCTGCGAAAGGCGTTGGCCATCACCTCGGAGAGGGCGGAGCCGGTGCCCACCTGGGCACTGAACTTGGTGACCGGCCGGCACAGGCTGACGGTATCCAGGCTCTGGTGAGTGAGCTTGAGGCCGTCAGCTCGCCGCACGGCACCGCCCAGCGCCACCATGGCATCCCCTTCCGAGGTGGCGGTGGCAAGACCGGTGATGAGGTTGGCGCAGCCCGGCCCCGAGGTCACCAGCGCCACCCCGGCCTTGCCGGTCAGTCGGCCGACCGCGGCGGCCATGAAGGCGGCATTCGCCTCATGACGCACCACTATGGTTTCGATGGGGGAGTCCTCCAGCGCATCGAATACCCTGTCGATCTTGGCCCCGGGAATGCCGAATACCTGCTTGACCCCTTGCGCCTCCAGATGGCGCACCACCAGTTCGGCCCCACAGGCCCAGTGTTGATTTTCCATGATGTCACTCCTTGTTTAGCGAAGGGCTCAGCCTTCGGCGGCGCGGATGGCGCGGTCCAGATCGGCGGGATTGAGGTCGGCCTGCTGAAAGGCCGGATTGCGAGGCAGCTCGATGTTGAGGTGTTGCACCACCGACAGCTGCAGCTGGCCGTGGCCCATGGCGTAGTCGAGGATGTGGCCGCCACCCCGGCGATCCTCGGTGATGAAGTGCTCGTGATAGCCTGCCACGTTGATCCCCTGCACGAAGGGCGGGCAACGAAAGCCCACCAGGGTGCCGCGGCGCTGGCTGAACGAGAACAGCGGCTGGGCCTCGATGGCCTCCAGCATGGGTTTGTAGGGGGGACTCTGACAGGGAACGGTGCGCACCTGCGCCTGTTCGAACAGGCCGTCGAGTCGAAAGGCGACGAAGACGTTGTCGGTGCCCACCAACCGATCCACCCACTGGTGGATCTCCTCGCGGCTCAGGGGGTGATCGAAGCGGCGCTGCAGGCAGGGGCGAAAGTGGGTCATCACCGCAAACGGGGTCTTCTGCTCCGCGCGGGCCGGGCGGGCCGAGCCGTCAGCCTTGAGCTGGTGGATCTGGCGCTCGAAGGCAATCAGCTCGCCGTCGAGCCGGTTGAAGGTCCCGAGGCCGAAGTCACCGTGGCGCAGCAGGTCGGCCATGGTGGTCTCCCCCTCGTAAACCCCCGCCAGCAGGGCACTCATCAGGGAGCTCTGGTAGACCTCACCGCCGCCCTGGCGAGCCTGCCAGCGGGCAAACTGCTGGCTGATTTCGATGGCGCAGTCACATGATGAATTGGTTTCCATTTGGATTTCACCTCCAATCCTGTTAGGTTGGCAAATCAGGATTCAATAGTGACCAAGATCACAGTTTGATACCAATATCCAAACCCATCAGCTTCGAGACGTACCAGATATGGAATTCCGTTACCTGCGCTACCTGGTGGCCGTGGCAGACAAACAGAGCTTTACCCGCGCTGCCGAGGCGCTGGGCATGGCCCAGCCGCCGCTCAGCCAGCAGATCCGCAAATTCGAACAGGAGGTGGGCACGCCGCTGTTTCACCGGCTGACCCGCAGTGTGGAGCTGACCGAGGCAGGGCTGAGCCTCTATCAGGATGCCAAGGGGATACTGGCGCAGACCGAGCAGGCCATGCAGAAGGCCAGGCGCATCGCTCGCGGCCAGCTGGGTTCGCTGCGCCTCGGCTTTGCCGGCTCCACCGTGCTGCACCCGAGCGTGCTGCAACTCATCCACGACTTTCGTCAGGCCTGGCCGGAGGTCAGCCTGCACCCCATCGAGAACAGCATGCCCAATCTGGTGCGCGATCTGGTGAGCGAGGAGCTGGATGCCGCCATCCTGCGCCTGCCCTGCAGCAGCAGTTCGGCGCTGGCCCACCACCTCATCGACGAGGAGGAGATGCTGATCGCCCTCCCCCCGCACCATCCGCTAGCCGGCAGTGGCGCCATCCCCATCGAGGCGCTGGCGCAGGATCCCTTCATCCTGTTCCCCCGCGAGCTCGGGCCCGGGCTGCATGACGCCATCACCCAGCGCTGCCAACGGGCCGGCTTCAGTCCCCACTTCGGCAGCCAGAGCCCACAGGTGATCTCCACCGTCGGCATGGTGCAGGCCGGCTTCGGTGTCGCCATCATCCCGCGCTCGGTCAGCGAGCTGCACCCCCATGGCGTCAGCTATCACCCCATCGCAGATGAGCCGCTCACTACCCGCATCAGCCTCGCCACTCGCCGGCATCCCCGTCAGAAAAGCCTGCAGCATCTGATTGGGCTGATCCCCGGCCATCATTGAAAGACAAACAAAAACCCCCATCGGCATAAGCTGATGGGGGTTCTGGCACCGTATTATTTCGCGAACAAATATTGGCCTGCTGAGTAATTCAACTCACCTTTATCGCCGGTTGAGATGAAACGAGTGGCTATTCAGACACAGGATTCACATCGGTGACGGGTTGGGTAGCACGGTAGGCATCCATGATGGGAGCCCAATCCATCCCGCTAGGAACTGGGTATTGCTTGAATAACGCGCCATATTTCTTATCAAAATCATCCATTCCATATTGGCGCACTATCGGTACTTTCTGATCATACCAATCATCGGTTACCTCTTCGGCTATGCCGCGGACAAGCAGTAGGTCAGGGCTGAGCTGCAATCCTCCTCCGGTTAATATGACCTCGAAATAACCACCAGGGGCCAAACCAAAATAGAGGCGATTTCGTCTATCATAACGCCCTTCAACCAAATACACCTGACGCATTTTCTGCTCTAGATCGATAGGTAAATCCACTTTGATGCGGTAGCGCTTGCGATCATGGAACGAAACCATCTCAATCACTGCTTTATCGGGTACGGGTACACCGTCTGTAGGCAGTCCTCCACCACCAGCCCAGTAATACTTTTTATTGATAAGTTTACTCTGACGAACGCCAGCGTTGCAGCCCCCTCCTGGATAACCCACCACCTTCTTACCTTGCCAGTAAAACTCTGCTTTGGTTGTACAAAAACTGTCAATATTAGAGCCTGTACCATAACGCCAAGAAAAAGGTTTGATCTGTGTATTCGCAGCACAAGCCAACAGAGGACAAAGCAGGCCAAGCACTAATATCCATCGTTTTAACATCATGACACCTTGTTTCCTATCAGCTCGCGCCTCTCTTTACTAATACTCGTTTCGTCTTTATTGGTATGGGCCGGATTTGCAATGCCCTTATTGCTGGCACTGTGGTGGAGATAGTCACGACGCAAGGCGCGGTAAACATCGGGCGATAATTTATGGGTCAAGTTCTTGGCGACCTTCTGTTCGATAGCAGATAAGGCCCAAAGTTTATCCAGCGCCTTCAAGTCAGCCTCTGGCCGCTTGATAGAGAGCGGCTCAAGCTGCAATGCTCTATCATCCGGCATCCACGCTTTAAACGGCACCCCCACAGCCCGGCCCGCCTCAACCATCATATGTAACGGAATACGGGAGTATTCTCCCTCAACTACCCTGCTCATCAGCACTTCTACATAGACCGACTTTTTCCCGGGGCCTGTGCCATTTTTCCCCTCGGGACGCCGGAAGGAGTAAGGTTTCAGACTGATCGCTCCCAGCGGTGGCACGGCGCCACGAGGCAGGTTGGGGTTGATACGAGTGACCCAGCCCAACGTTCGTTTCTCCTCAGCATATGCCTTGGCTTTTTGATAGGCACTGCTCTCGGCATCTGGTGTTGTAACAGTTTCAACACTCATAAAACGCTCCAACTCAATGCACTCGACCAGGGCTGGATCGCTGTTGGGATTGCTCAAGCTCCAACGGCTATAATAACCACCACCTATGTCAGAGTGAGCCCCCGGTAGCGCCAGTTCAGTAAAGTTAGCAGGAGTGCTGGTGCCGGCAGCATCTTCTGTAATGCGTGATAGCGGGAAGTATTTGCGAACTTCATCCAACGCGGTGAGATGTACCACCCGCTCTGCACAATCTGCTTTGAGTTGAATATTGACACTGCGGTTGTAAGAGGAAACAACGGTATCGAACAGCCCCACAAAGGTAAAGCGCACATCGTCGCGGCTAGCCCAATCAAATCCTGCCTTAAGGCGAATATCCGGGCTATTCGCCATAGCCTGCACCAATGGATGATCGGATTTTTGGTCGATAGTATTGACAAAATGGCGAGCAGCAGCAGAGCCCCGACTAAAGCCAAAAACATCGAATACGATGCGATGGATGCAGCCGATACTTGGTAAAACATCACGGAGATCATCTTGAATCCCCATCAGAATTGTATCTGTGCAAGCTTGCGTCACCTTTCCAATGATGGAGGTGTTTTCTCCACCAAAATCGAGATCAAAGCCTTGGGTCAGGGTATCGTCCGAACGATATTTAGGGCCATTTTTTCCCGCAATAGGATCGCGAGTTCCAATACCACTGATATAGGCTCTCGCACTCAACGTTTCTGCGCCAAATAAATATTGGTCATTAAGTTTCCAAACATTGGTTACGTCGTTAGCCGAACTCCCTTCAACCGGGCTTTGCCCCATCTGGCAGCCCTGTAACTCTTTCTCCCGCTGCGCCGGATCTGAGCAGGTTTCCAGAAGCCACTGCTCTACTTTTTGCAACCCCGCCTGGGCGTTGTGGGTGTTGTTACCCGTGCCGTCAAAAAACACCCCAATCCGCAAGATATTGATCTGATAGCCTTTAACTGCAATCACATAGGAATGCTTGGTGAAAAAGCGAGTAGGCTGAGCCTGTCCTGCCTGATGTCCTTTCGGTAGCGGCTGTTCTGGTTCGGTGAGGCAGAGATCGCCGGTGGTCACCTTGATATGCTCTCGTTTGACGTCGCAGTGCCCGAGTAACTTGTCTGTATAGGCGGGTACCTGTGTGGTCTCACCCTCCTTGAGGGCCTCACGGGACTGCGCCGCCTTGAGCCAGGCTGGCGTCTCGATTTTTACTGTCACCGGGCCAACTGCAAACCCTCGCACCAGGGTGGGTCCATCCTTCAGGGTGATCGTCTCTGACTTGCCTGTTTCGTCAGTCAAAGTGGCCTTGAGCCCCTTGAACGAACGGTTGTGCTCATCGCGAATGTCTACCTCTATCCAGTTATCATAACGTTCACAAGGGATACAATGGGGATCTGCCGCCATCAGGATACTCCTGTCAATTCGTGATGTTTGTTCAGCCATTTGGCTACCTGAACCAGCTCATCGTCGGTCAGCATCAAAGGCCCCCGTATCTCTTCAAGAGGCATATTGGCCTGCAAGGTCAAGACGCCAGCCACCACACCATCGCGCACATCCTCTTGCAGCCCATCCAAATTGGCCTGTTTGAGTATGGGTAAAATGGCCCCAGCCGGGTCAGGGTGGCGCTCCATCATAGCCGTCATGGTCTGCCATAACCGCCGCCGCAAGATGTAGGCATGACGGTTTTCGTCGTAGAGCCCAGCCAGATGATGAGGCCGGATATGAAACCAGGGGGTTTGCAATGCGGGTTGGAACCGGGCATGAGGCGTGCGAGAGAAGACCTTGCCATGGATCCAGAGCCCGGAACAGGGCCCCAGCACACTATCGCGTTCATCAGGGGTCATGGCGCTGAGCATGGGCAAGAAAATGCGTGGGTCAGAGAAACGGAACCAGGCAGCTTCTCCCTCCCGTATCGCTTCTATCAGGCTCTGCCAATGGCGGCGGATCAGCTCCACTGATTGGTCGCTGATCAGGTAGAAGCCGCTCAGGGCGGGATTGGCCATCATGAACTCAGCGGAAGGCGCTGGCAGCAACCAGGGCCCCAACGCAGACTGCTCATCGAAAGCGGTACCGGCAAAAAGTGGATTGGCATTCTCTCCGTCATAGGTATAGAAATCTGCCACGGCTGACGCCGCTAGTGCTCCATCGATGACGGCATATATTTCACCCGCTTGCTTGCCAGCGAGCCAATCAGATAACGTCATAATACGGAAACCTCAATCAGTCGCTTGATCCTGCTGCGGTTATCCGATGCATTGTCAGAAGTTGGAATCGTATTGAGCAAGGAGTCAAAATCTCCGCTCATGGAGGAAACCACTCGATCGACCCTGAGTCTGGTCTGGGTCGGAAACAGCATTTCTGCTTCCCCCTTGAAGTGTGCTGCGTCTCCCAACAGACGACCACCATGACCGGCAGGCAGGCGGATCTTCAACAAGGTATCGTTGACCCAGGCCTTGTCCGGTGAGGTACTCATGAATCCTGACTCAACAACGATATTGCCCACCCCTGTGAACTGATCTTTCAGGGCTGCAAGCTCCGGCTTGTCCAGCGCCAGGCCCCGGTAGACGAAAGACAAATCAGGTGAAGCCGGCAATTTCGCCAGACCAGCCTCCACATCGGCAACATAGGCCTTCATTGCCTGGTCAAACTCACTCGCAGATGTAGGCTCATCATTCAAATAGCTGCGACTAAGCAGGGTATCGATGGCCTCTCGCTGCTTGTAGGGGCGATCACGCAAATAGTTATTGAGCAATGTGTACCCTTGCGCCGAATAGTATCTAAGTGCTTCATCCGCTTTGGATATCTCTACCGTCGCCCACTTCTTTGCCGGCTTTTTGCCTTCCCCTGTGGCCGCAACGGGTAGCGGCGGCGGTGGCATCATTGGGCCTCCGGCAAGCTGGGGTGGGGCGGGCGGTGGAGCTGGTGGGCCCCCGGCAGGCGGAGGTGGTACAGGTAGTGGAGCGGCTGGACAAGGCTTGGCCAGCGGTGCCATGGACTCCATGCTCTTTTGAATGGCGCTCGCCGGGATAGTGGCTGGTGGTGCGGGTGGTACTTTGACGGCCCCCGGCAAGCCGGGCATCTGACCCGCCCAACCGGAGCCCGAGCCGGGACTGCCGCCGGAGTTCATCTTGATGGAGCCACCGCTTAGCGTGACACCACCGGCATCCAGCTTCACAAAGCTGCCGCCCACCTTGAGGGTCAGCTCAGCACCAGCCTCCATCACGATCTTCATGCCCGCCTTGTGGTGTACTTCACTGGCCGCCTCCACCAACAGGGACTGCCCCAGCTTCTGGTGCAGGCTGGCATCCACTGTCAGCGAGTAGTCGGCTTTTATCTGGTCACGCTTCTCGCCCTCCACCGTCAGATGGTCGTTGGCCTTGATGCGGGTCACCCGCTCGTTGTCGATATCGGTGTGCTGGTCGTGCTTGATGTGCCAGACGGCATCGTTCTCGATAAGCACATTCAGGTCTTTCTGACCGTGGATGTAAATCTCTTCCTGCCCCGCCTGGTCTTCAAAGCGCAGCTCGTTGAAGCCCTCACCCTGATGGGTCTCGGTGCGCAACACGGTACGAGTCTTGTTGGCCGGCAGCTCATACGGCGGCCGGTTGGTGGCGTGATAGGTGCGACCGGTCACGATGGGCTGGTCCGGGTCACCTTCCAGAAACGAGACGATGACCTCGTGGCCGATGCGCGGGATAGCCATCATGCCGTACTGGCCGCCCGCCCAGCCTTGCGAGACCCGCACCCAGCAGGAGCTCTGGTCGTTGGAGCTGCCGTAGCGGTCCCACGGGAATTGCAGCTTGACCCGGCCGTGCTCGTCGCAGTAAATCTCCTCCCCGTCGGGGCCCACCACCATGGCGATTTGCGGGCCATCCACCATCGGCTTGTGAGGGGCCTCCGGGCTGCCGATGCGGGCGCGCCAGGTGGTGCTCGCTTTCATCACGCTAAATTCGTTGTGGTAGACGGTGGGGCCACTTCCCCCCTCCTCTTCCAGCGCCTGCGGCTGCAAGCCGGTATGCTGGATGCGTACGATTTGCCAGTCGGTGTTGAGGTTGCCGTTGGGATGTTCAGTGAGCGAGAAGCTCTGCCCCGGCTGCAAGGCGGCGCAGTTGGACTTAGCCTGGCCCGCCACCGCGTCATTGCGAAGCGCATCCAGCCGGTGCTGGGCAAACGCCTTGCCGCTGCCGTCCTGCTTGTAGCGGCCCGGGAAATCGAAGTGCTGGTAGGTACCCCGCTGGTGAGAAAGCTCCGCCCCCACTTTCTTGTGGGAGAGGCCATAAGCCGGGGTCTTGAAGCTGTAGTCTTTGAGCTCCACATCGCTCGAACGCACCGCCTCCCGGTAGTGGAACTGCCGCACATAGGGGCCTTGCTCGAGGGAACGATTGCCGAGGTTGAAGAAGAGCTCGGGGCCGGCCGTCAGGGCAGCCGCGTCGTCGGCAAACACGATGCGGTGCTTGCCCGCTTCAAACTCGTGGAAATAGAACATCCCCTCTTCGGCGGCGAGGCGGTTCACGAAATCGAGGTCGGTTTCCCGGTACTGAACGCAGTACTCCCGCTTGGCGTGCTCGTTTTTGAGCGCAAAGGCGTAATCGGTGATGCCGTGCTCTTGCAACAGGATGGAGAGGATTTCGTCAGGCTTCTGCGCCTGGAAGATGCGGGCGTTCTGGCGCAAAGAGAGCCGCCACAGGGCCGGCTGCACCATGAGCTGATAGCGGGTGCGGCGAAAGCCGCTGTCACCCTGCGCGAAGTCACTCACCACCCCGCAGACCCGGCGCTGCAGCTCGCCGTTGTACCACACCAGCAGCTCGCACGGCTGGTCCAGCACGGCGCCAAAGTCGATGTCGGGCTGGGCACTCGCCAACTCAAGGCGCAGCTTGAACGGCCGGTTCAGCGCTTCATCCAGTGCAAACTCGGCCACAACGAAGGTGCTCTCGGGCAGGGCCCCCACCTTAACGGTAAATTGTAATCCTGTGCTGTCTGCCATGAAGCGCTCCTTAACCTGCCTGTCCGCTACCTGAGCCAATCACCACGCCGCCGCAGCCGACGGCGGTACCGGTCACGGCAATGAGTTGGCCGCCACACCGCAAAGTACGCTGGCGACCAGAGGTGCTGTGCGGACGGAGGGGATTGTCGGATTTATCGTAAGGGGCCAGCGGCTCATCCTGCCGGGACGCCAATTTGCCACCGAGGGAACGCCCAGAGCTGACTGAAATCACGAGAGATGGGAAAAGCCCATCGCGATCGATGAGCACGTCACCGGACGATGCAATGGTGGAACACATGACGACTGGCCTCTGTTGTGCTTTGCAATAAGGTCGCCTCGCAGCCATATGGCAAAACACAAAAGCTCCGACCGCATCCAGCTGAACAGGTCGGAGAAAGCTTGCACGGGCCTGACGACAGCTGACACTGCCATCGTCAGGCCATAGGGTGCACTACAAGGAATAACGGCAATAAGAGATCGAGCGTTAGGCCTCGATCGGCGCGCGCCAGTCGTCTGCACCGGAAGTACCGGCAACGGTGTGCTCCCAGTTGATCTTGCGATAGGCCAGAGAGACCTGGATCAGCTGGGTGAAGTCAGACTTCGCCGGATCCTGGCAGTGCGGCATCTGGCAGTCGATGTCAACGATGGTGGCATCGGTCAGCACGGTAGAGAAGAAGTGCTCCTGCTTGCCCTCGACGGAGGTGCGGTACCACTTCAGGGTCACTTTCGGCAGCATTTCGCCGGAGGCCAGAGAGTTGTACATCAGCGGTACGGCCTTGTTCAGTGCAACGGTGAACTTGAACGGCTTGTGGACACGCTGACCAGCAGGCTGACCGGATTGCGGGTCAGTCGGGACGGTCACGACGTGCTGGAACTCTTGCACCAGCATCTCGTCTTCGTGACCTTGCACGAAAATATTGCCGACGGAATCGGAAGTGAAGGCACCAGCGGTGATATTGCCCTGGGTTTTACCTTCGATGCTGATATAACATGGAGTTGGCATGTGTATGCTCCTGATTGGTTGAACGGTAATGACACTCGACCGAACCAGTTAGCAGCGACCATGCCACTCTTTTTTATAGTTATTTTTCAAAGGATTAAGTAAAAGGTAAGCCGTCCTACCGGATACATGGCGCAAAAAGTTGCAACCAACAGACTATTGCACCATTAGTTCTTGCACTCGCAGTGGAACATCTCGCCACCTACGCAACAAGTTGCTTGCAACAAACATAATCACTGCTTCTCATCCACGTTGGCGACCAGCGCCATCTCCACATTCAACCTGACCATCCCCTGCTTCAATGCCCATGAAATGGCCTGGCTCTTGGTGCTGGCCCCCAGCTTGCTGACCACATTGTTCAGATGAAACGTCACGGTACGGGGAGTGATCCCCAGGATCTGGGCAATATCGCTCACCTGCTTGCCTTCCGCCGCCCAGCGACACACCTCCAGCTCTCGCAAACTCAACGCATCGTGCGGCGACAGACCGGCCAGACAGACCCGGGCCACCGCCTCGAAAATATGCATGGAGAGCCAGCTGATAAAGGGCACCGCAGAGAGCCATTGCTGGCTGGTACGAGGCGTACTGGTGATAAAAGAGAGCAGGCCGACATGACCGTTGGCACCGTGCCAGGGCAGGGTGATGCCATCGCAAATGCCGTACTCGCTGGCCAGCTGCATCACCTCCCGGCCCTGCTCATCACAACGCTCCTCATCGTTCACCACATCGGCCCACAGAATGGGGGTGCTCCTGGTCATGGCACATTTGACGATGGGGTCGATGGCAAAGAAGCCGCTGCTGGTGTAAGTATCCACCCAGGCCTGCGGACAGCCGTTGAAAATGATGACATCCGGGCGCTGGATGGTACTGGGAAAGATCAGGGCCAGGCGAAAATAGTCGAATCCCATGCGACCGCTCAGCTCGCGCAGCAGGGTCACTATGGTGCGCTCGTCAGCGGCCGTCTCGAACTGGCCGATGAGATCCAGCGCGTGCAGGGTATTCATCTCTGAGGTATGAGGATTGTGCACAAGGTAGGCTAGCCAAACATGGAAACATGCTGAATGTTAACAAGCGTCAACAGATGACACACTCCGGCATATAGGAAAATCAGAACTCTCCCACACTTTATGCTATCGAACCGTGATTTTTGTAATGAAATGCTACAGAAAACCTCAAGCGTTCCACCAGCAACCAGTCGTGACCCCTACGGATATTAAGCATTGCAACATTTGCCATGGCTCTCTCCCTCACCGGTGGTCAACAACCCTCAGCTCCTTCCTGCATCACGCAACAGAAGGTGCTCAAGTTGTGGCTGAGGAGCCAGCGAGACGAGATCCCCACCGACCAGTGCGAAGATCAGGGCCGACGGAGATGATCGATACGCTTGGCTGTCCGGTGATGGTCTGACAGTGAACACTGAGCAAAACAGGCGGGAAAACAGCGAGCTTTAGCCAAGCGTCGGAATATACGTGATAAAGATGGCTTGTCCGACCACAGTCAGAATGAAAGCGAGGATTTGAATAGCAAAAAGGCCATCCTTTCGGATGGCCTTTTGGGCTGAATAAATGGCGGAGGAGGTGGGATTTGAACCCACGGATGGTCGCCCATCGCCGGTTTTCAAGACCGGTGCATTCAGCCGCTCTGCCACCCCTCCGCGACAGTGCGGCGAATATTACCCATGGCGATCGCCCTTGTAAATCCCCTCGCCGCTCGTTTGCCGATTTATTGGGCTAAATGACGCACAAAGCCGCCAATTTGAGCATAACCAGCGCTTTTTCAACCAGATAACTTGACTTGAAAACAGACTCACCCACTATAGTCAGCATCACGAAATCCCCAGCAAGATGGACTTATGAAAATCAAACATGCCCTGCTTTGCGCCCTGACGGGTGTCACCCTGCTTGCGGCGCCGGTTCAGGCGAGCGAACTGACCAAAAGCGACGTGGAACAGATAGTGCGCGACTATCTGGTCAAGAACCCGGAAATTCTGGTCGAAATGTCCAATGCCCTGCGCGCCAAGCAAGAGAGCCAGCAGGCCGAGAGCGACAAGACCTTGATCAAGGCACACGCCAAGCAGCTCTATAGCAACCAGGATCCGGAGAGCGGCAATCCCAAGGGCAGCCTGACCGTGGTCGAATTCTTCGACTACAACTGCGGCTACTGCAAACGCGCTCACCCGCTGATCAAGCAGCTGCTGGCGGAAGACAAGGACATTCGCTACATCTACAAGCAGTTCCCGATCCTGAGCGAGACCTCCTACTTAGCCGCCCGCGCCGCCCTGGCGGTACAGCTGGGTCAGCCCGACAAGTACCAAGCCTTCCACGAGAAGCTCTACGCCCATCAGGGCCCGCTGGCCGACGAGGCACAGGTGAAGCAGCTGGCGGAAGCAGCCGGCGTCAACTGGAGCAAGGTTGAAGCCAAGATCAAAGATGGCAGCATCGATCAGAATCTCGGCACCAACCGGGCACTGGCCGAAGCCATGAGCATCTCGGGCACACCGGCCTTCATCATCGGCGATCAGATCCTGCGCGGCGCCCCCCGTGATCTGGCCAGCCTGAAAGGCTTCATCAAGGATGTGCGCGCCGGCAAGAGCATTCAGTAATCCCTCTCCGGCACATAAAAAAACGCCCCGGCATGCCGGGGCGTTTTGCTATTCATGCTGCAAACCATCAGGCCTGATGGGCCGTCGCGAGAAGCTGTCAGCAAAGCGAAGAGCAGCGCATGACCCTTGATCACGGCTTCGCAGCAGGGCCATAACCGTTCGGGTTCTGGCTTTGCCAGCGCCAGGTATCCACCATCATCCGCTCCAGACCACGCTCGGCCTGCCAGCCCAGCTCGGCACGGGCCTTGTGCGGTTCGGCCCAGCACTCGGCGATGTCGCCGGGGCGACGGGGCTTGATCTGGTAGGGAATGGTGCGACCGCTGGCCGCTTCAAATGCCTTGATCATCTCCAGCACCGAATAGCCCTGACCTGTACCCAGGTTGTAGGTAAAGACCCCGGTATCCGACGCGATGCGCGCCAGCGCTTTGAGGTGACCGATGGCGAGATCCACCACGTGGATGTAATCGCGTACCCCGGTACCGTCCGGCGTCGGGTAGTCGTTGCCAAACACCCCCAGCTCCTTGAGCTTGCCCACACCGACCTGACTGATATAGGGCAGCAGGTTGTTGGGAATGCCGTTGGGATCTTCCCCGATGAGGCCGCTCTCGTGGGCACCGACCGGGTTGAAGTAGCGCAGCAGCACGATGGCCCAGCGGGGATCGGACTTGGCGAGATCGCGCAGGATCTCTTCGACCATCAGCTTGGAACGGCCATAAGGGTTGGTGGCGCTGGTGGGGAAATCTTCCCGCAGTGGTACCGAGGCCGGATCGCCATAGACGGTGGCCGAGGAGCTGAACACCAGCCGGAATACGCCTGCCTTGGCCATCTCTTCGCACAGCACCAGAGTGCCGGTGATGTTGTTCTGGTAGTAGGTGAGCGGGATCTGGCTCGACTCACCGACTGCCTTGAGCCCGGCGAAATGGATCACCGACTCGATCTGGTGGGTGGCAAACAGCTGCTGCAGGTAGGCCCGGTCCAGCACATCCCCTTCGACGAAGATGACCGGCTTGCCGGTGATCCGCTCGACCCGTTTGAGCGATTCGGGGGAGGAGTTGGAGAGGTTGTCCAGCACCACGACCTGCAGCCCGACATTCAAGAGTTCAACCAGGGTATGGGAGCCGATATAGCCGGCGCCCCCTGTGACCAGAATTGTCATTTTATATCCCGCGTTCGACTGAAACTGGAGCTGAGTCTACCCGCCCGGCCCTGTTGCGAAAAGAGCGGGATGCTCATGACCCCCTCAATAGTCGACGCTGACATCCCCGCTGGCGGTGCAGGAACAGGCCAGTGCCACCCCGCGCTCGAGATCCTGTGCACTCAGGGTCATCACGCTCTGGCGCTCGATTTCGCCCTCCGTGGTACAGCGACAGGCCCCACACACCCCGGCGCGGCAGGCTGCCATCATGGTCTCCCCCGCCCCCTCCAGCGCCGCCAGCAGGGTCTGACCCGGCAGGATCTTCACCTTCTTGCCGCTCTTTTTGAGGGTCAGCCAGAAGTGGTCGCTGCCGGCCGCAACTGGCGCCGCACTCGATGTTCCAGCAGGCAGGCCGAACGACTCCTGGTACAACTGCGCTGCCGGCAGTCCCAGCTCCGCCAGCATAGTGCAGACGGCGGTCATGTAGGGGGCAGGCCCGCACAGATAGACGTGGCGTGCGAGCAAATCTGGCGCCAATTCCCTCAGCATCTCCGGTATGAGCCGGCCAACCCAGGGATAAGCCGTTGGCGCCTCATCCCCTACTTTCTCCAGCACTAAAGCGTGGCGCACGCCGGAATGAGCAGCGGCCAGCGCAGCCAAATCGTCTGCGAAGATCACATCCTCCGGCGAGCGGGCACTGTGAATGAAGCGGATGTCGGCGTCCGGCCGTTTGGCCAGCTCGTCACGCAGCATGGCCCACATGGGGGTGATGCCGGAACCGGCGCTCAAGAGCAGCGGCCGCTCGCAGGGCAAGGCAGTCAGGTTGAAGTCGCCGAAGGGGCCATCCACCCGGATCTCGTCCCCCACTTGCAGGGTCTGATGCAGATGGTGGGAGACCAGTCCGACATCCTTGATGGTGACCTGCCAGCAGGTATCCTGCGGGCTGGAAGAGAGGGTATAGGCACGGCAGTGGGGCTGGCCGTCAATCTCGGTGTGCAGCGTCACGCACTGGCCGGCCAGCACGGCGGGCAGGCTGCCCGTCTGCGGCACGAACTGCCAGCTCGCCACGTCGTGGGTATCCGCCCGGCGGCCGATGCACCTGAGGGTGAGGGAGGTGGAGGTCATCGCAAGGCTCCTCTTGCTGAAAAATGTTGGAAAGGGGTCGTTAAAAAAAGGCGAGCCATCAGGCTCGCCAAAGGCTTACAACATGCTGAGCGTGTAAGGCGGATGTGGCGCCGCTCAGGCCGCCAGGATCTCTGCGAGATCGGCTTCTGCGGTGGTGGTTCCTTTCAGGCCAAATTGCTCTTCCAGCACCTTGAGCAGAGCCGGGGTGAGGAAGGCCGGGGCGGTCGGGCCGGTACGGATGTCCTTCACACCCAGTGCCAGCAGGGTGAGCAGAATGACGATGGCCTTTTGCTCGAACCAGGAGAGCACCAGGGTCAGCGGCAGATCGTTGACACCGCACTCGAACGCTTCGGAGAGCGCCAGCGCCAGCTGGATGGCGGAGTAGGCATCGTTGCACTGACCCACGTCCAGCAGACGGGGAATGCCACCGATGTCGCCGAAGTCGAGCTTGTTGAACTTGTACTTGCCGCAACCCAGGGTCAGCAGCAGGCTGTCCTGCGGGATCGCCTTGGCAAACTCGGTGTAGTAGGCGCGCTCGGCACGGTCACCGTCACAGCCACCGACCAGGAAGAAGTGGCTGATTTCGCCGGCCTTGACCTTGTCGATCACCGCCGGGGCAGCCTGCATCAGGGCGTTGCGGGCAAAGCCGATGGTGATGAAGTGTTCCAGCTCAACGTGCTTGAAGCCTTCCAGCGCTTGCGCCTTGGCGATCACGGCGGAGAAATCTTCCCCTTCCAGGTGGGTCACGCCCGGCCAACCGACGATGGAGCGGGTGAAGATACGATCCGAGTAGTTGCCCACGTTCGGGTCGATGATGCAGTTGGAAGTCATCACCACCGCGCCCGGGAAGTTGGCAAACTCCTTCTGCTGGTTCTGCCAGGCAGAGCCGTAGTTGCCCACCAGGTGCGGGTACTGCTTGAAGAAGGGGTAGGCCAGCGCTGGCAGCATCTCGCCATGGGTGTAGACATTGATGCCGGTGCCCTTGGTCTGTTCCAAGATGAGCTTGAGATCCACCATGTCGTGACCGGAGACCAGGATGCACTTGCCCGGAACCGGAGTGACGCGAACCTGAGTCGGCTCGGGGTGGCCGAAGGCGGTGGTTTCACCGAGATCCAGCATCTCCATGATCTTGAAGTTGAGCAGGCCAATGTCCATGGCGCACTTGAACAGCGGATCCAGATCGCTCGGATCCGTACCGAGCCAGCTCATGATGCGATGGAATTCGGCGGCTACCCCGACATCCTGCTGATCCAGCACCCGGGCGTGTTCCATGTAGGCAGCGGCGCCCTTGAGGCCGTAGAGGCAGAGCAGGCGCAGCCCCATGATGTCTTCGTTGACTTCGTTCTTGCCACGGTTGACTGCGGTCTGCGGCGCCTGGGCCAGCTGGGCCAGCAGATCGGCACCCGGCTCGAAACGGGCGGCAGCGGGCAGTGTGTCGGCCTGCACCGCCAGCGGTGCCAGCTTGGCGGCCAGTTGCTGACGATAGGTCAGCGCCTGGTTGACATAGGCCACGATGCGGGCGGAGTCAAAGTTGACGTTGGTGAGGGTGGCAAAGAAGGCCTTGGGCACGAAGGCGTCGATCTCGCTGTCGACGATGCCGTGCTCTCGGGCGGCCAGCGCCCAGGCGCTGAGCCCCTGCAGGGTATAGATCAGCACATCCTGCAGATCCGAGGTTTCAGCCGTCTTGCCGCACATACCTTGTGCATAGGCGCAGCCGTTGCCTGCCGGGGTACGAATTGTCTGTTCACATTGCACACAAAACATCATGCCTCTCCCAATTGGACATTTCAGTTGTTTGTTTTGTGGCGATTCTATTCCTACGGCTCAGAACTTAATAGGCATTCAATTTGCCAATTCAATTTTCATTGATGCAGATCAAAAACAAAAAAGCCGCCCAAACAGGGCGGCAAGCGGGTGGATAAAAGGAGAGACAACTCAGGTTTGCAACAGAACACGATAATGGAACGGGCTGGGCTGGCATCTGGTCAGGCAGGTCCAGCCCTTCGCTTCATCAAGCCGGCATACTTCGCAGCGTCCGGCATGATTGGCTATCAGGCTAAATAAGCTCGCAGCATCCAGACCAGTTTCTCCTGCTGCTGCACATAGTCGGAGAGAATGGACGCAGTCCCTTCATCACCGGCATCGGCGGCCTGCCCCAGGATGCGGCGCTGGGCCACCAGCAGCTCGCGGAAACTCTCCAGCAGGGATTCGACGCAGGCACGACCGTCGTGCAACCCCTTCTGCTCGGGAATGGCGGAAACTTTCAGGTAGTCGCTGAAGCTGTGCAGCGGCACGCCATCCAGGGTCAGGATGCGCTCGGCCAGAGCATCGACCTTCAGCAGCAGGTCGTTGTAAATCTCTTCGAACTTCAGGTGCAGCTCGAAAAACTGGTTGCCGCGGATGTTCCAGTGGAAGCCGCGAACGTTCATGTAAAGGATCTGGTAGCTGGCCAGCAACTTGTTCAGCTCGGCGGCCAGCGCTTGTGATTGAATGGTATCAAGACCAATCGGACTCTTCATGTTTCACCTCCAGATTTGACGACCTGGTCATCTTAGAACCCATCAGACTCAAAAGGTAATAGTTAAGATCTAACTGATTGATAGAGTACGGCTATCATCCCTGTTGTCGGCCGGGCGAGGCGGCTCATTCAGGCTGCCGCTCGATGTAGAGAAGCACCTCCCCCAGCTGAATGCCGAACTTGCTGATGGCAGCCCGGTTGAGCAGGCGATCTTCATCCAGCAGATACATCCAGTCATCGAAACTCACCCGCACCACGCTGCCGTCAGGCAGCACCAGATCGAGCTGATAGCGCCAGTTGAGGGCAAAGCCTGCCGTCTTGCCTACCGCCTCCCCCACCACGTCGGCCGCCGTGCCGCGCCAGTGACCATCCGCCCCCTTGCTCAAAAACCAGGTGCGGGTCTGCTGGCGCCCGTCATCAAAGTAGAACTGCTCGAACAGCTCCCCTTTGTCACCCTGCCAGTGCCCGCGCATCTCCACCCGAAAACGGCTGGTCACCTCACCGCTGCGATCGGTCACCAGACCGTGCGCCGTCAGCTTGCCATTGAAGAAGCGGGCGAGATCCCATTCAGGGCCCTGACCGCGATAATCCTCCAGACTGCTGCCGCAACCAGCCAGCAGCAACAGTGGCAACAACAGCAGGTAGCGACAGGCGTGAATGTATTTCATGAATCCCTTCTGCATCAGCGCTCTCCCCGCAGGCGGCGGGTGAGCGCCGGATCACGGCTCCCTTGTGCCAGCCAGATGGCAAGAAAAGCCGCCGAAAATTGCGGATCGGCGAGGGTGCCGAGCGGCTTGTCCCGCCACCAGAAATGGCCCGCGCCGCCCCTGTCGACATAGAAGGTAAGCCGGTCACCCGCCTGAACATCGGGCCAGAGCACGGCGAGCTGACCAAGCCAGCCCTGGCGCTGCTGCTCGCTGCCCAGCCCCAGTCGCTGCCACTCGGCGGCAGTGGCGCTCAAGAGATCGTCCCGTTCAATGGCTCTGGCGTAGGTGAGGCTGAGCGCCTGAGGATAGTGACCCGGTCGATAGTGGCCGTTCTCGCTGTAGAGGGTGGCATCATAGAGCTTGAACCAGAGCCAGCTCATCTCGCCGCGCCCGACCGGCTGCAGCTGCTGCCAGGGAGTAACCAGGGCTTGCCCGGTCTGGGCGAAAGGGGTCAGTGGTAGGCTCAAGCCTGCCAGCAGCAGGCTAATTCCACCCCATGTGCCAATGGGCGGGATCTTCGAGTTCATGCCAGTCCATCTCCTGTTCCAGCAGCGTGTTGATGTCCTGCATCACCACCTGCTGCAGCTGCCCCTGCGCGTCGCGCTGACAGGCCACCACCAGATAGAAACGCTCGGTCAGCTCGTGCCGGCTCTCTTTGGTCCATTTGGAAAACAACAAGGTGTCGGTCGAAAAGGTGTTCATCTCGCTTCACCCTCCAGCTTGACCGTTACCCACAGGAGTACGGGTAACCACCACATCCAGATCACCGCCAGCAGTGCCGCACTGATCCCGATGCCCCAAGGTAAGTGTACTGCCCCCATGGCGGCTCCCGCCACATAGGAGGAGGCACCCCCAACCATGCCGAACAGCCCCTGCTGCCAGCGCGGCAAGGGCCGCAGCCAGCGCAGGCCATGGGAGAGGGTCAGAGCAAAGCCGCACCAGAGCAGCACCAGCCAGAGCGGAAAACCGCTGTTGAAATAAAACAGCCCGAGTTGCCAGAGCAGGGCATCGAGCAGGCTGCCGGCAAGAGCGACCGGGATGAGCCGCCAGTCGTGCCAGCGGCGGGGGGAGAAAAGAAAATGAAGCAGCAGCAGTGCCAACAGCGGGCCCGGCTGCTGCCACTTCACCGCCAGCAACCAGTAGAGGTTGAACCCCAGCAGATGGGCCCACTGCCACATGATCAGCGATCGCCGACGGGCAGATCTCCACTCCAGCCGAGTGGGCCCGGTTTGGCCGCTTCCAGCTGCACCAGGCTGATGGTGCGCTCCCAGAAGCCCCCCTCGCAGTAGGCGAAATAGAAGTGCCACAAGCGGATGAAGTCCTGGCTGTAGCCGAGGGCTGGCAGCTCGGGCGCCAGCGCCAGGAAGCGCTGGCACCAGTGGGTCAGGGTGCGGGCGTAGTGGTGGCCGTGATCGTGCAGCCGCACCAGCTGCATGTCGGTCTCGCGCGCCAGCAGCCCCGCCATCTGGGAGACGCTCGGCAGGCAGCCACCGGGGAAGATGTAACGCTGGATGAAATCAACCCCGCGCAGATACTGGGCATGGCGCTGATCGGCGATGGTGATGGCCTGGATGAGCAGGCGACCACCGGGTTTGAGCAACCGTGACAGCTGGCGGAAATAATCGGGCAGGAAGGCGTGGCCCACCGCTTCGATCATCTCGATGGAGACCAGCTTGTCGTAAGTGCCCTCCAGCTTGCGGTAATCCTCCAGCAGCAAGGTGATGCGATCCCCCAGCCCCTCCCGCGCAATCCACTCCTTGGCGTAATCGTGCTGGGCCCGGGAGATGGTGGTGGTGGTCACCCGGCAGCCATAGTGACGGGCCGCATAGACGGCGAGACCGCCCCAGCCGGTGCCGATCTCCAGCAGATGATCGTCGGGGCCGAGCGCCAGCCGCTCGCAGATGGTGCGCAGCTTGGCCTGCTGCCCCTCTTCGAGAGTGGCACCGGCGCTCGGATAGATGGCGCTCGAGTACTGCATATGGCTGTCGAGAAAACCCTGATAGAGGGTATTGCCGAGATCGTAGTGGGCGGCGATGTTGGAGCGCGAGCCGGTCAGGGTATTGCGATTGAGCCAGTGACGCACCTTGTGGAACGGGAAGCTGAGCCAGCCGAGGCGCCGTTCGAGGGAGTCGAGCAGGGTCAGATTGCGGGCCAGCAGCCGTACCAGCGCCACCGGATCCGGGCTGGTCCAGAGCCCCTCCACCCAGGTTTCCCCGGCGGCGATGCTGCCTCCCAGCAGCAGGCGGCGATAGAAGGCCGGATCCTGCACCACCAGCTCGGCGTGCAGGTCGGTGCCCGCCACGCCAAAGCTGTGGCGCTCAGCGCCATCCCGCACCAGCAGCTGGCCATGTTCGAGGCGACCCAGCAGATTGAGCAGCAATTGCCTGGCCCCCTTGTCGATGAAAGAGGCAGAGAGGGTTGATTGCACAAGTTCCATTAGCGGCTCTCCGGATGGCTAAAAATCGGTGTTCGTTTGATAAAAAGACGCAGGGCCTGCCAGTAGATCCCGAGCAGCACCTTCATGGTCATCCAGGGCCAGCGGGCCAGCAGGACCACCAGCCCCTTGCGCGACAGCGGCGCCCGGCGCAGCGCCAGGGTGGCGTCAAACAGCTTGGCCTCCCCGGATACGGGATGACTCTCGATGTGGATCAGTGTCTCCTGCGCGGGCGGACGAATGCGCCAGTGGTAGCGCATCGCCAACCCCATAAAGGGAGAGACGTGAAAATCCTTGTCGTGGGGGGCCAGCGCCGCCAGATCCAGCAGGTAGTAGTGGCGCTCGTTCCAGGGGGTATTCGACACCTCCGCCAGCAGATAGCGCGCCTCTCCCTGCCGGTAGCAGAAGTAGAAGTTGACCGGGCTGAAGTAGAAACCCAGACAGCGCACGTTGCCGAGCAGCAGCACCCGCCCCTCGGGCTCGGCATCGCCACCCAGTTCGCTCACCTTCTGCCACACCGCCTGCTTGAGCGGCCCCTCGCTGCCGCGCAGGTAGTCGTCACGGTGAAACGAGAGCAGCCCTGCCCGCTCTACCCCGAACCAGCGCCCCTTGCCGAGCGTAGCCAACTCGTCGAGATCCAGCCCCAGCATGAAGAGGTTGTAGGAGAAGGCGTGGGCGCGCGGTGCGAAGCGGCGGTGGCGCACCGACCCCTGCCAGATGGCGCTAAGGGTGCCGGTCATGGCCTCGGCACTCGCCTCCTGCCCGCTCAGGACTGCACCCTTCATAGCTCGGCCCCGAACCGTCTGGCCACGTCTAGGGCGCTGCGCACCCCGTCTTCGTGAAAACCGTTGTACCAGTAGGCGCCGCAGAAGTGGGTGTGCTGCTGGCCGCAGATCTCGGCGCGCCGTTGCTGGGCGGCGATGGAAGCCTGATTGAATACCGGATGGTGGTAGACGAAGCGGCGCAGCACCTTGCTCTCATCCACCTTGCCCTTTGGATTGAGGCTGACGCAGAAGGGCTGCGGAGAGCTAACCCCCTGCAGTATGTTCATGTTGTAGCTCACCAGCGGCCGCGCCCCGTCATCCTCGCCCAGCTGATAGTTCCAGCTGGCCCACGCCTTGCGGCGCACCGGCAGGCAGCGCACATCGGTGTGCAGCCAGACGTCATTGGCCTGATAGAGCATGGCACCGAGAATGGCCTGCTCCCGCTCGCCCGGATCCGCCAGCAACGCCAGCGCCTGATCGCTGTGACAGGCGAGGATCACCTCGTCAAACCGCTCCTCGCCGTAGCTGCTCTGGATCAGCACCCCGTCCGCCTGGCGCCGGATCCCCTGCACCGGACAGGCCAGACGAATGTGAGCCTGCCAGCCGGCCGTCAGCGGGCCGATATATTCCCGCGAGCCGCCAGGGATCACGTACCACTGGGGCCGGTTGGCCACCTCGAGCAGGCCGTGGTTGGCAAAAAAGCGCAGGAAGAAGCCCAGCGGAAAGGCGCGCATATCGGCCAGCGTCGATGACCAGATAGCAGCCCCCATCGGCAAGATGTAGTGGCGGGCGAAGTAATCGCTGAACTCCCCCACCTGCAGAAAATCTCCCAGGGTCAGCTCGGGGCCCTCTGCCTGATGTTGACCATCGGCCAGCCAGGCCCGCGCCTCCCGGTTGAAGCGCAGGATCTCGGCGACGAAGCCGTAGAAACGGGGACTCAGCAGGTTGCTGCGCTGGGCAAACAGGGTATCCAGGTTGTGACCGTTGTACTCCAGCCCCTGCGGGCTTTTCACCGAGAAGCTCATCTCGGCCGGCTGCCACGCCACCCCGATCCGCTCGAGCAGCCGCAGGAAGTTGGGGTAGGTGCGGTCGTTGAAAACGATAAAACCGGTGTCGATGGCATAGCTGCGCCCCGCCTGATGGACGTCGACGGTGGCGGTGTGGCCCCCCAGGGTCGGCGCCGCCTCGAACAGGGTGATGTCGTGCAGCTTGTGGAGCAGAAAACCGGCGGTCAGACCTGAAATACCGGAGCCGACAATGGCGATCCTTTTCTTCATGAAGGGCGTCCTTTCGAAACGAGTGTGCGGCCAAGACGCAGCCAGAGCCCCGTCGGCAGCGCACCAAGCAGGCGCAGCAACCAGATGAAACGGCGGGGAAAGTGGATCTGGTGACGACCGGCGGTGAGCCCGTCCATGATGGCGCGGGAAGCCTCTTCCACCGTCACCAGACAGGGCATGGGAAAATCATTTTTGGCGGTGAGCGGGGTCGCCACGAAACCGGGACGGATCAGGGTCACGCCGATCCCTTTGCCGGCCAAATCCAGACGCAGGGTATCCGCCAGATAATCGAGGGCCGCCTTGGAGGCACCATAGGCTTCGGCCCTGGGCAGCGGCAGCCAGCTCACCGACGAGCTGACGATGGCAAGGCGTCCGCCCGCCCCGAGCAGCGGCAAAAAGGCGGCCAGGGCATGACCGGTGGCGATGAGGTTGGTCTCGATGACCCGGGCAAACAGGGCGCCGTCAAACCCCTCGGCGACATCCATATACTCGCAGTTGCCGGCATTGAGGATCACCAGATCGACCCGCGGCAAGCTGGCTGCCGCCTCGCTCACGGCGCTGGCATCGCGCCCGTCAAACTGCAGCGGCGTGATGCCGTGGCGACCCAGTGCCAGCAGCCGCTCGCCATCGCGTCCGCAACCCCACACCTGCCAGCCGGCGCGCCGATAATCGAGCGCCAGCTGAAAGCCGATGCCGGAGGTGGCACCGGTGATCAGAACCCGGCCGCCGCTCATGCGCCCAGCCTCCCCTTGAGGGTGCGCACCAGGGGGCCTATCAGCGGCAACTGCTCGTAGAGCATGGCGCCCAGATCGAAGTAGTCGCGATGCAGGCACACCTTGCCCGCCGCGTCGAACTCGAGGCGGGTTGCCCCCTCCACCGTCACCGGCGCACCACCACGCAGCCTTGGATGAGAGAAGGTCATGGTCCAGCCGAGCCAGGCCTGGCGCCCCTGCAGCAGCTGGCTGGTGATGACGAAGCGGCAGTAGGCCAGGCGCTGATAGAGGACGGCAAAATAGTCGGTGAGCGCCGCCAGCCCCTCGATGCGGTGAGCAGGATCGATAAAGACCACCTCGTTTGCGTAGACCTCGGGCAAACGGTGCAGCTCGTCTCTGCTTAGCTGCTGATAGAGGGCCACAAAGCGGGCCAGCGACTCATCCATGCTATTTCTCCAGGGCGCGAAACATCTCGATGGCTCTCACCCGGGCAACGGCGTGGTCCACCATGGGGGCCGGATAATCGTGTCGCCCCTTGAGCCGCAACCAGTCGTGGGGCTGGTGCAGATAGGCGGCAGGCAGATCAGCCAGCTCAGAGACCCAGGTACGAATGAACTCCCCTTGCGGATCAAATCGTTGCCCCTGGGTGGTGGGGTTGAACACCCGGAAATAGGGCGCCGAATCGGCCCCGGTCCCCGCCGCCCACTGCCAGCCGCCGTTGTTGGCCGCCAGATCCCCGTCGATCAGCCGACTCATGAAGTAATCCTCCCCAAGCCGCCAATGGATGTGCAGATCCTTGGTGAGAAAACTCGCCACTATCATCCGCAGCCGGTTGTGCATCCAGCCGGTGGCGTTGAGGCAGCGCATCGCCGCATCGACGATGGGATAGCCGGTACGTCCCTCACACCAGGCGGCGAAGGCATCCGGATCCCAGCTCCACGGCAGGGCCGCCGTCTCCGGTTTGAAGGGCCGATTCATGGAAAGGGTCGGGATCAGCACCAACAGGTGGCGATAGAACTCGCGCCAGATGAGCTCATTGAGCCAGACAAAACCGGGCTGAGCCTTGGACTGGGGCCGGTAACCAAGCCGCTGCTGCAGCGCGGCCACGCACTGGCGCGGGCTGATGATGCCGGCCGCCAGATAGGGAGAGAGCACGGAGGTACCCGCTATGGCAGGAAAATCCCGGGTCTCGCCATAGTCGAGCACCGCCTGCTCCAGAAAGTCATTCAAGCGGCGGCTGGCCTCGGTCTCCCCCACCGGCCAGCGGGGGTCTGCCGTCAGCTCGCCAAGGGCGGCATCGACGAAGTGCCACTCGACCAGCGGCTGCCACGGCAGCGGCTCGCCACGGGCTGAAGGCGCGCGATGAATGACGAAGCCATCCTCGTCGAGGGCCTTGAGCCAGGCGCGGCTGAAGGGGGTGAAAACCTTGAACATCTCTCCAGAGCCGGTCAGCACCCGCCCTGGCGGCAGCACGCAGCAGCCGTTGAGCCAGTGGCAACCCACCGTCTGCTCCGCCAGCGCGGCGCTGACGGCCTGATCCCGACGCTGCTCGTCGATCTCGATGGCCTGATTGGCGTAGAGCTGAGTCACGCCCAGCTCGCGGCAAAGATCTGCCAGCGCTGCCGGCACCTCGGCAAAGGTCTCCACTCGCAGCAGATGGAGCGGGATGCCGAGCGCCGCCAACTCGCGGCCCAGCACATCGACCTGAGCCAGCAAAAAACGCTGACGGACCGGGGCCAGCTTGTGCTGCCGCCACTGGGTCGGGGAGAGGATATAGAGCGCGGCCACCGGCTCATCACCGGCGCAGGCATGCCGCAGCGCCGGGTTGTCGGCAAGGCGCAGATCATTGCGAAACCAGACCAGCTTCATGATTTTTTCCTCCCGCGTCCGCCGGCGACACCCGCTGCAGGCCCGCCCGCCATCAGCTCGGCAAGGCTCGCCTGCCAGCCGTGGGCTTGCAGCCACTCGCCATCGTAGAGGCGCCCCAGCTCACCAAAGAAACGGGTGCCGGCCGGCCAGTCGGCAGCCAGCTCCTGCTTGCCAAGGCCGGCCCCCAGCAACACCAGCCAGGGGGTGACGGCACGCCCCTCCAGCAGGCTGGTATGGCGCGGCTCCACCGCCCCCAGCAGCTGCACCTCATGGCCCTGACCGATCAGCTCGTAAGCGGCCCAGACCAGATCGAGCGGGCCCACTTGTCCCCAGCTCGCCAAAGTGACCGGTACGCCCTTCTCCTGCTCGATGAGGTGGCGGGCGAAGCGGGTATGCAGCCAACCCAGCCACACCTGCTGCAGCAGCTCGCCATCGGGGCGCTCGCGCCACAGCCCGAGCAGCCGCTCCACCAGCGGCTGCAGCACCCGGCTGCGCACCAGCTCGAACGGGTAGCTCGCCAGCAGGTCGTTCAGCTCGGCCTCGGCCTTGCGCTGGTTGAAGGCGAGCAGCGCCTGACTGAACTGCTCCAGGGTCTGCTGCCAGTGATCGCTCACCGGCTGGGCCTGGGGTTCGCTCAGCAGCCCCTTCACCTGTCCGATGCTCACCCCCCGCTCCAGCCAGCTCAGGATCTCGCCTATCTGGCGAATGTCCTGCTCGCTGTAGAGGCGGTGGCCCTTCTCGGTGCGGGCCGGCTGCACCAGACCGTAGCGGCGCTGCCAGGCGCGCAGGGTCACGGCGTTGACGCCGGTGAGGCGGGAGACCTCGCGAATGGGGTAGATCCCCTCCTCCGGCGAAGGAGAAGCGGCGTGCGGTAAATCAGACATAACGGCATCCAGCAAAGGTTGAGGGAGAGGCCCCGGCCATCCGCCGGGGCCTGCACAGAACATTCAGAGCCCGTAGCGCAGTTTCAGCGTGTCGGGATGGGGATTGAGGTACACCTGCTCGGCGAGATAGGGATTGGGGTATTCGCGCAGGTAGTGGCGGATCAGGGTGAGCGGCACCAGCAGTGGAAAGACGCCGGTACGGTACTTGTCGATGGTGTCGCACAGTTCCTGCTTCTGGGCCGGGGTCAGCACCCGCTTGAAGTAGCCCTGCAGGTGCATCAGCACATTGGTGTGGCTGCGCCGGTTGGCCCGCAGGGTCAGCGCCGCCATCAACCCCTGGATGTAGTTGTCGGCCACCTGCTGCAGGTCGGCCTTGGCCAGGTTGCCGAGCAACTTGCCGAGCGCCCGGTAGTGGGTGGTGGCGTGGGAGAGCACCAGATACTTGTAGCGGGAGTGGAAGCGGATCAGCGCAGAGGCGGTGATGCCGCGCGCACAGAGCTGCTGCCAGTCGTGGTAGGCAAAGACCCGCAGTACGAAGTTTTCCCGCAGGATAGGATCGCACAGGCGGCCATCTTCCTCCACCGGCAGCAGGGGATTGGCCTCCATCAACGCCTTGGCAAACAGGCCCACCCCCTCCTTGGCACTCCCCTCGTTGTTGGCGCCGTAGATCCGCACCCGCTCCATGCCGCAGCTGGGGGATTTGGCGCAGAGGATGTAGCCGGAGATGAAGTCGAGCTGACGCGCCTTCTGCTCGCTGAAGGCGATGAGCTGGTCGGTGACGTCGAAGCTGCCGTTGCTCGCCTCGGCGCGGATCTCGCCGTGGCGCTTCACCAGCCGGATGGCGGCGCGGGGCGCCCCGAGGCCAATGGCCATTTCGGGACAGACGGGGTGATAGTCAAAGTGGGCACCGAGATCCCGCTCGCAGAAGCTGGAACGCTTGTGGCCCCCGTCGAACCGTACCTCCTGCCCCAGCAGGCAGGCGCTGATACCAACCTTGATCTTGTACATATCATCACTCCTTGTATAAGTCTGAATCAGTTATAGCAGTTATACAAAAAATTGTAAGTTGTATAACTATTGCGGACTGATACGGCGCAAGGGTGAAGGGTGGATCAACCGGAAATGAAAAAACCCATGACCGAAGTCATGGGTAAAAATGAAGACACTACAGGAAGGATGATTAGAAGCTGTACTTCACACCCAGGCTGGTGATGGAGCCCTGTTGCAGGTCCCACTTGCGGTAGGTGTAGTCGGCAGTGAGGGCCAGGTTCTGGCTCACCTTGTAGGCGGCGCCCACTTTGAAATCGTGCATGTCGTCGGTCATGTTGGCGTAGCGGTAGCCGGTGGAGAGCTCGACCGCGCCGATGTCGTAGCGCAGGCCGGCCTCACCGTACATGCTGCCGCTGTTTTTGCGGGTGATCACGTCCCAGCCGCTGTCTTTGACGTTGGCGGCCACCTGACGCTCCATGGTGTAACCCATCAGACCTGCTTCCCCATACAGGTTCAGACCTGTGCTGAGCGGGGTGTAGACACCCAGACCCAGGCTGGAGATGCCCATGCTGTCGTTGCCATCGTTGCGGGAGGTGTACTCGCTGCCCAGACGACCGTAGAAGTTGGAACCGAAGCTCTTGGAGAGGTCCAGGTTCAGACCGCCGAAGTCGCGGTTGTTGCTATCCTTGCCGCCGATGTAATCGGACTTGGTGTGCGCCCAGGTCAGGCCGCCTTTGGCGTAGCTGAAGGCATCCTCAGCCAGAGCGGAAGTTGAAGCGAAACCGGCCAGAACCAGAACTGAAAGTGCAACTTTTTTCATTTTGATGACTCCACAGGTTGAGCTAGTTGGGACCTAGCTGGAATGGGGTCATTGTGCAGAGGACGGGGAGAAATGCCGAGCGGCAAGCTGTTGCCAAACCATGTCAGATGTAAGCAACTGTTGCAGGTGGTTACCGGGTTAACAATCAAGACAGGCTCCCTGCAGGAGCCTGTTGCATGAGGGATCAGCGGAACTCCACTTCCTCAATCTCGACCCGCACCAGGGGCTTGCCGGTGAGGCCGGCCGGGCGCGGCACCTCCAGCACCATGGAGGGGCGCTGCTGCCCCTTGCGCAGATAGGACTCCGGCAGACGGTTCTCGCCGACCCAGAAGCGGGCCTCCTGCTTGACCAGCTGGGCCCCCTGCTCGCTGAACAGGGTCACGCTGCCGCGTACCCGTACCACGTTGCGGGTGCCGGTGTTGCTCACCATGAATTGCAGTTGCAGAGGATCCGAGCCCTCCACCTTGGCCAGCTTGACGCCGATCCCGTCCTTGACGGCCTGGGCCAGCAGCTCCGGATTGCTCATCGCCTGCTCGGTCAGCACCGGCACTGCCACCGTGCCCTGCACCGCGCTGCCGTCGGCGGCGGGCTTGAGCAGCAGGTATTCCCAGGTAAAGTCATCGTTGAGCTGCACCTGGCGGCCATCCGGCAGGGTCACCTGGGTGAGCGGAGCGGCCTGCACCAGCAGGGGTGAGAGGCAGAGGGCAACCAGCAGACGGGACAAGGGTTTCATAGGGTGATGACTCGACGTCGATGGAAAAGGGCGTCAGTATAAAGAGTCCGTCCCGGCTTGCCTATGACCGCACTCACGTTCCTGCCCTCGGTTGCCTAGACCACCAGCTCCTGCCGCTCCTCTTCCGCCGCCATGTCCAGCGTCACCAGATCGAAGGCCGTGCTCTTGAGGGCGGTGAGGATATCCGGCTGCAGATCGAAGGCCTGCGCCCGCAGCCGCGCCGGCACCCGCACCCGGGCCAGGGTGGTGGCCCGATCGGCGAGGGTATGAAAAAACACCTGGGCCTCCTCCAGCCCCATGTCGGCCAGCATCTGTTCCGCCATGTCCACCATTCGCAGATGACGGCGCTCCACCAGCTCGGGGTCGGAGAAACGGTAGCTCAGGCAGCCGTGGGCACTCTTGCCCCAGCGCCCAAGCTGGCGCTTGTTGAAGCCGTAGCGAAAGTCCCTGTGGGTCATGCCCTGCTTGGCAAACAGCCAGAGGGTATTGGTCGGCAGGCTGCCGAAACGGCGCAGATACTCCTGCAGCTCCTCCACCGGTGCCGGCAGCAGCATGGGCAGGTGGCTCCAGTCGGTTTCCAGCGCGGTGAGGTGGCAGATGTAGCGCACCGGGTCGATCACCTCGTTGAGGTGGCGCAGGTGATCGCAGAAGATCATCTCATCGGTCTTGATCACCCGCTGCTCGATGCCGTAACGCTGGCAGTAGCGCTTGGCGCGCGCCACCTCCTTGCGACTGCGGGTCGGGCTGTCCAGGGTGATGGCCCGGATCCGGATACCGCTGGCGCGGCACAGATCCATGCTGTAGCAGGATTCCAGTCGACCGGAGAAGGAGACCGCCAGTTCGCCGTAGCCAGCCAGGGTCTCGATAAGTGACTGTTCCCTGGTCTGAAAGGTCTGATCGTATCCCCGATTCAGCACAACGATATTGGCATCCATAACGACGGCACCGGATGATGAATTGGGCGCCATTGTGCTGCAACAATCCTGAATAAACCCTTAAAGGGCAGGGATAAATCAGAATTTAATGATAATTTCATGCCAATTAGTTTCATTTTCATCCAGCTGAGCATCGTAAATCCGAAGTTTCGCCTGATGAACCTGATGCATGCGCAGAAATCCCTCCGCCTGTTCGAGGGAGGCAAAGGTCAGCCGGCCCCCTCCGCTGTCGGTGAGACACTGCATCTCGCCGTCGGCCTCGACACAGAGCTGATACCCGCTGCCATCCAGACAGGCGATCAGCAGCCCCGCATCCGGATAGTGACTGAGCCAATTGCGAAACCGGCCATGCTCCATACCCCCTCCCTCTACATCCTGCCATTCAGGTGGGCAGATAACCCTGCGCCACCAGTTGCTGGCGACAACTGTATGCATCGGTAAACACCAGGCCGCCGATCCCCAACGCCTGTGCGGCAGTCACGTTGGCCGGGCTGTCATCGATGAACAGGCACTGCTCGGCCTGCAAGTCGAACGACACCAGCAGATAGCGGTAGATATCCGGCTCCGGCTTCATCATCCGTACCCTTGCCGACACCACCTTGCCGCTGAAGAAACGCCAGAAGGGCTGATGCTGCTCCAGCCAGTCGATGCTGGCATGACCCATGTTGGAGAGTGCGTAGAGGGTATGACCCGCCCCATGCAGGCTCTCTATCAGGCTCAGCATAGCGGGATCCGGCACCAGCGAGGCGGGCACCGCCTGCAAAATCGCCAGGTTTTCGGCGGCGCTCAGCCCGGTGCGATGCTCGGCCTGGCGGGCCATGGTGTGCAATGACAGGGTGCCGCGGTCCACTTCCAGCCAGTCAGGGTGGTTGAACAGCCGCTCCGCCAACTGCTCCGCTCCGTGCTCCCCGCGCACCGAGCGCACGATACCGACCGGATCCCAACTCACCACCACCCGTCCCAGATCGAAAATAATCGCCATCTTCACCTCCAGCTATCTGCATCATTACGACAGCAAGCGGGTCCGTTTTACCCGGTTTTTCCCCCGCAGACTCACGCCCCTACCCTGCCCCGTTCGCCTCCCCCGGGCAAGTTTTACTTGCATCGCACGGTCAAATCCCTTAATGGTTATGGCGTTACCTCAAGGACACACTCATGCACGCACCATTCTTTTTTGCTTTCTCGTTTATCCGGCCCTCATGAGGGAAGGCCCGTCGTCACGTGAAGCACTCGCGTAAACAGAAAGCAAAGACGAATCGAGCCTCCCCTAGCGGAGGTTTTTTTTTTGCAGCCACCACAATCGATTACTTGGATAGGGAACCATCATGGCAACGCTCGACGAGATCAGACAAGACATCACCCAGTTGGATCAGGAGCTGCTCGCCCTGCTGGCCAAACGCAAGACCCTCAGCATCGAGGTCGCCCGCGCCAAGCAGGCCAACCCGCGCCCGATCCGCGATCCCCAGCGCGAGCAGGATCTGCTGGTCGCCCTGATCCAGAAAGGGCGTGTGCTGGGGCTGGACGCCCAGTACATCACCCGCATCTACCACACCATCATCGAAGATTCCGTGCTCTCCCAGCAGGCCTATCTGCAGAGCCTGCTCAACCCGGAGCAGCAGGAGCCGATGACCAGCGTCGCCTACCTGGGACCGCGCGGTTCCTACTCCAGCCTGGCGGCCCGCAAGTACCTGGCCCGCTACAAGGATCAGGTGATCGAGGTGAACTGCCAGAATTTCCGCGAGGTGTTGGATGCGGTGGAATCGGGCCGTGCCGCCTTCGGGGTGCTGCCCATCGAGAACACCAGCTCGGGCTCCATCAACGAGGTGTACGACGTGATGCAGCACACCAGCCTCTCCATCGTCGGTGAGCTGACCTACCCCATCGAGCACTGCATCCTCACCGCCGTGCCGACCGAACTGGGCCGCATCAAGACCTTCTATGCCCACCCGCAGGTATTCCAGCAGTGCTCCCATTACCTCAGCAAACTGGAAGGGGCGCGCCACGAGATTTGCGACTCCTCCTCCAGCGCCATGATGAAGGTGAAAGAGCTGGCAAGCCCGGAGGCGGCGGCCATCGGCAGCGCGGCCGGCGGTGAGCTGTACGGGCTGGACGTGCTGGCCGAGCAGCTCGCGAACCAGAAGGAGAACTACAGCCGCTTCATCGTGGTGGCGCGCAAGCCCATCGACGTGGCACCGCAGATCCCGGCCAAGACCACTCTCATCATGTCCACCTCCCAGAAACCGGGCTCGTTGGTGGAGGCGCTGCTGGTGCTGCGCAGCAACGAGATCAACATGACCAAGCTCGAGTCCCGCCCGGTGCAGGGCAACCCGTGGGAGGAGATGTTCTACCTGGATGTCTCCGCCAACCTGCAGACCCCGGCCATGCAGGCCGCATTGATGGAGCTGACCAAGATCACCCGCTACATCAAGGTGCTGGGTTGCTACCCGAGCGAAGATGTCAAACCGACCGCCGTGCCGCCGGTGCTGCTGGGCAACTAACCAGCGCTGCAATCAGCCAGGCTTGGGCGGCCGACACCGCCAATGAAAAAGGCGACCCTCCGGGGTCGCCTTTTTGTCGTCCATTCTTCGCCGCGGGCACGCCGTCAGAACTGGCCCGCCATCAGCTGATTGATGTTGTAGAGGGCACGGGTATCGAGCTCCATCTCGGTGGCATAGGTGTTGCCACGGGGATAGGAGGCCACCACCCTGGCGCCGCGCACCATGCCGGCTACCGACACGTCCAGCGAGTTGGAGGTCTGGGTCAAGTCCTTGTAGCTGCTCTGGCCGCGCACCTGCTGGCCGTTGAGCTGTTCCGCCAGCTCCCGATAGGCATCCATCTTGGAGGCGCGGATGGCCTGCAGCATCTTCTCGGACTGGGACGGACCGGGCTGGATGTCGATCACCGCGTAGCCGACCGCCTTGAGCACCGGGAAGTCATCCGGCTTGTTGTTGCCGCCGCCATAGTTGACCACCCGATTGCCGCCGCTGCACGCCGTCAGCAGCAGGGCCAGCAGGCATCCGAACAGGATTTTCATTGCGTCTACTCCTTGTCAGGGCGTCAGGTTGACCAGATGGCCGCCGGGACGCGCCTGGCTGTCACGCATCAGGTAACCGCGGTTGATCGAGGCCCGGCCAAACGAATTGTTGGCACCGAACAGGTATTTTTGCGGGATCAGGCTCTGGGCCGTGGTCTCCACCATCTTGGTTCGCAGGTCGATGATGCGGGCATTGACCAGGATCCCCTGCTTGTTGCGGCTGAAGGTGCCTGTCAGGATGCGGGAGATGGGTAGCCGGGGGGAGAGATCCCGATAGTTGCGGCTCATCACGAAATCCCCCTGCGGGGTGACCTTGATGCTGCCGGTCAGCTTGAAATCCACCACCACTTCCCCGCGCCGGTTCAGCTCGTAAATAAAGCTCTCCTCGATCTGCTGCCCCATCCAGTTGGTGTCCTGCAGGGTATCGAGATCGACAAAAGAGGAGACCGCGATGGGTTCGGTCAGGGTGGAGAGCGACTTGCGCTCCATCAGCTGATCGGTCATGCGCGCCACCAACCAGTTGAGTTCCATCCCCTGCGCCGCCTGACGAGGATCACCCTGCTCCCGGTTGATGGGGTCGGAGCCGCAGCCTGCCAATGCCAGGGCGAGCGCCAACGCCGTGATGAGTTTGTTCATGGATACCTTTCCTGTATCTGCACCTGATTTGTTATCGGTTCGACCGGCCAAAGCTTGAGCCGGGAATGAGGCATGGATCTTGCTAAATATTCGCGTGTGCTGTGTAACCGGCACGGTTCTGTGATCTGTATCGGCCGGCGACCTCGCTTCGACAGGGGTGAATCGCGCCGACCCGCATATTCAAGGTGCTTGTCATGAAATTACCGCTGCTGTTAACCCTGCTGCTGGCCAGTCTGTCGGCCCGGGCCGAGATCATCGAGGCGCAGGGCAGTGCCGCCATTCTGGGCGGAGACGAGGTCTACGCCCGCGAGCAGGCGACCCGCGATGCCCTGCGGCAGGCTCTGCTGGCCAGCGGCGCCGCCGTCTCCAGCATCCAGCGCCTGGAAAACGGCAGCCTGCGCTCCGAGCAGATCCAGATCCGCTCCGGCGGCGACATTCGCCAGTATCGGCTCAAGCGGGAAGAGGTGCGCAACGGTCGCATGTACATCACGCTGCAGGCCGACATCCAGGCCGAGCGCCAGATCTGCCAGACCCAGCACTACGCCAAGGATTTGACGCTGGTACGGCTGCGGCTGCGCTACCCCGAGCAGGCGAGCTACGGCGCCCTCGACGACATGCCCGCCAACCTGTCACGCCGCATGTTCGAGGCCCTGGCCAATGCGTCGCAAGGGGTGGCCGTACGCCAGTGGCTGGATGAGAACTTGCGCATCGACCCGCTCCACCTGCAACAGGGGGATCGCAGCGCCCTCGAGGAGATCAAGGCGCTCAGCCTGCGCACCGACAGCCAGTATCTGGTGCTCGGCAGCATCGACGATCTCTCCCTCGAGCCGCAGGGCAACCAGCTGACCAGCTGGTATGAAGACCCCATCCGCAACTTTCGCATGCAGCTCTATCTGTTCGACGGCATCAACGGCAGCCTGCTCGGCCGCAAGGAGTACCAGGGCCGGGCCAACTGGACCTTCGCCAAGCGGGATCAGGTGGGCAGCAGCAGCGGCCAGTTCTGGCAGTCGAGCTACGGCCAGGAGGTCAACTACCAGTTGCAGGAAGCGGTGCAGGATCTGGTGGCCCAGCTCAGCTGCGCCCCGGTCACCGCCCGGGTGGTCGGCCAAAACGAGCGCGGCCCCCACATCAATCTGGGCCGCCGCAACGGCGTTCGGCTCGGGGATCAGTTCCGCATCCAGCACGATGCCGATTTCATCGACCCCTACGGCAAGTCGCGCATGATGCGCAACCCCGCCGACGGCCTGTTCGAAGTGGTGCAGGTATTCGAGGATGGCGCCATCATCAGCAGCCAGAACAAATATTCACCGTTTAACATCCAGATCGGGGATCTGGCAGTATTGGAATAAGAATCAAGGGTTTAAAAGGGAGCGGCTTCTTGTATAATGCCCGCCACAATGCTCCCGTAGCTCAGTAGGATAGAGCGGTCCCCTCCTAAGGGACAGGCCACTGGTTCGACTCCAGTCGGGAGCGCCATACAAAACAAGGGGTTGGCATCATCATGATACCAACCCCTTGCTCGTTTTTGGCCAAGGCCGCCATTCGGCTGATTGCAGTCACGTCGGCCGCCCCGCACCCCGCCTCAATCGTACCTACCCAAACTAACCTGCCAGCTCCGTGACGTGGCCCTGCTGAACCTGCTGTTTGGTTCTGGCGGCACCTGGTTTGATCCCTTGCTGCCCCTGCTGGTGCTGGCGCTCATCATCTGGGGCGTGCGTCGCCAGCAGTTGCCTGCCATCAGCAGCGCGGTGGCCGACAGCAAATAATCCCGTCGCCACACCACCGAGGTATGGCCATCAGGGAGGGCCGGTCTGCTAGACTGGCCCTCTT
Organism: Aeromonas sp. S41-2; assembly: GCF_027705845.1. NCBI lineage: Bacteria > Pseudomonadati > Pseudomonadota > Gammaproteobacteria > Aeromonadales > Aeromonadaceae > Aeromonas > Aeromonas sp. S41-2. The sequence continues at coordinate 788,225 of NZ_JAPDCG010000001.1, forward strand.
TTTGTTCATTCATCTGCAAAGGAGTGTTGGATGTCTGCTGCTTCGTGGTGGGACAAGCCCACCGGGCTGGCGCTGCTGACCATAGTGCTGTGGGCCTCGCTGGCGGCGCTCACCTCCCGGGTCACCAGCGTGTCGCCGCTGGTGCTGGTGGGGCTGGTGCTGTTTTTCTGCGGGGCGGGTGCCCTGCCGTTCTGGCGTCAGTGGCGGGCTCGTCCGGTCAACTGGCTGGTGACCATCAGCGCCCTGCTGCTCTATCACCTGCTGCTGTTCATGAGCTTTCGCCATGCCCCCGTGCTGGAGGCGAACCTCATCAACTACCTGTGGCCACTGTGCATCATCTTGTTCACCCCACTGCTGCTGCCGGGCCACCCGCTGCACGGTCGTCACCTGCTGGCCGGCGCCCTGGGCCTGGCCGGCTCGGTGCTGGTGATGGTGAACGGCGAGCTGCAGCTGCAACAGGCCTATCTGCCGGGCTATCTGCTGGCGCTGGGAGCCGCCATCGTCTGGGGCGCCTACTCGGTGCTGTCGCGCCGGCTGCCGCCGGCCCCGGCGGTGATGACGGCGGCGGCCTGTCTGCCCGCCGGGTTGCTGGCACTGCTGCTGGCCTGGCTGCTGGAGGGACCGCTGCCGGTGGCCCGCATCCCGACCGGTGACTGGGGCCTCATCATCGGGCTGGCGCTCGGCCCCATGGGGGCGGCTTTCGTCACCTGGTATCTGGCGCTGCGAGACGGAGATCCGCGCCGGATCGGGGCACTGGCCTATCTGACGCCGCTGCTGAGTACCCTGCTGCTGGTGCTGCTCAATGGCGAGCAGCTCACCCCCCGTCACCTGCTGGCCGGTGCTCTCATCATGGGGGGCGCCCTGCTCGGCATGCTGGGCAAGCCCCCTGCCCGCCAGCAGCAGGAGGCCCCGGCCCCGCAGCCGTAAGACAGTCCCCCCCCTCGACAGTCAGTCCGGCCGCCGGGCTGACTGTCATAAAAGCGCCATCTCTGCTGCTTAAGCTCACGCCGACGCCCATCGCCGTGGTTCAACAAGCAGGAATGCTGCCGTGAAAATTGCCCATTACGCCTCCCTCTCTTCTCTCGCTCTGCTGCTGGTCGCCGCCGTGCAGGTCGGTGCCCTCTGGCACGGCTGGCAACAGCTCAACCAGGCCGAGCAGGCCCAGTACCAGCACGAACGGCTGCTGCAGCGGCTCACCGGCACCCTGCAGGGCACCCTGCGCGACTACCTCGCCAGCGGCGATCCCCTGCGGCTGACCGAGGCCGAAGCGGTGCGCAAACAGGCGCTTGCCCAGCTCACCCAGCAGGATGTGGCGCTCACGGCCCAGCTGCGCACCCTGCTCGAACAGATGGGAGCGCGCATCGACAGCGACTATCTGGCGGCCGGCAAGCTCTCCGGCAACAGCCAGTGGCTGCTGCAAAATGCCGAGAACGAGCTGACCGATCAGGCCAGGGCGCTGCTGCGTTATGGCCAGCAAGGGGAGACGGGGAGCGACCCGGCCAGCGCCGAGCGCTATCGCCAGCTGGCCGGCGACCTGCTGGCGGCCCTGCCGGGGCTCGCTCACCTGCGCCAGAACTACATGGAACAGGCCAGCCCCAAGCTGCTGGAAGGGTTGCAGTTCGAGCTGGCGGCCCTGCAAAAACAGGCCGAGCAGCTGGCAGCCCTGCCGCCGCTCGGCCTGTTCGAGGCGCCCCCCGCCGACGAATTCACCCTGGGGGAACCGGAGCGCAAGGAACTCGGGGATCTGCCCAAAGCCGAACTGCTCTCGCTGCTCAAGCGCTACCCGCAGGAGCTGGAGAACAGCCGCAAGGCGCTGCAACAGCAGCAGGCGGGCCGTCTCGCGGTGCAACAGGACATAGGCCAGATGCTGCAAGCCACCGGCCAGATGGGCTGCGAACTGGCCGCCGCCCGCCAGGCGGTCAACCAGCGGCTGGCCGCCATCCTCGGCAGCCTGGCGCTCTGTCTGGTGCTGGTCGCCCTGCTGTTTGCGCTGGTGCAGCGCCGCTGGCTGGTCAGGCCGCTGCTGCGCCTGCGCGCGGCCTTCCTGCAGCTCGACGAGACCGGGCAGGCCGAAACCCTGCCAGAGGGGCGCGAGCGCAACGAGCTGGCCGACATCGTCGCCAGCTACAACCGCCTCATCCTGCGGCTGCAGCAGGATCAGCAGCAGAAAGAGGGCCAGCTGTCGGCGGTGTCGCAAAGCCTGCAGGGGATGGTCAACCAGGTGCAGGAGATCCATCACAGCACCCGCACCACGGAGCAGGCGGTGGACGAGAGCGATCTGATGATGAGCGAGCTGAACCAGCTGGCCGGCGAGGTGCATCAGGTGGCCGCCGAGATAGCGCAGCACGCCCAGCACAACGAGCACTCCATGAGCCAGAGCGAGCAGCTGGTGGGCGGCATGTTGCAGGCCACCGCCCAGACCGGGCTTGCCATCGACGAGAGCGGCGGCGCCCTGAACCAGCTCAAGCGCTCGGTGGAAGATGTGACCGCCATCGTCGACGTGATCGGCCACATCTCCCAGCAGACCAACCTGCTGGCGCTCAACGCGGCCATCGAGGCGGCGCGGGCGGGGGAACAGGGGCGCGGCTTTGCGGTGGTGGCCGACGAGGTGCGCCACCTCTCTGCCGATACCCAGCGCTCCCTCGGCCAGATCACCGAGATCCTGACCAGGCTGACCCTGGCGGGGGAGCAGCTCGGTACCGTGCTGGCGCGGATCACCGCTGAAGCCGCCGCCCAGCGCCAGCAGGCGGAGCAGCTGCGCCAGACCACCCAGGCGGTGCGGGAGATGGCGCGCAGCACGGCGGTCATCGCCCTGCAGGGGGCCGACAACGCCAAGAGCCAGGAGCACAAGCTGGCCAGTTTTGCCGATCTCATCGGCCGCATCAGCCAGCACGCCCGCCAGGGCAGCCGCCTCTCGGTGCAGGTGTCGGAGCACATCCACCACCAGGCCAGCCAGATCCCGCGCATCCTCGGTCACCAGGCCTGAGCCGCGCCGGTTTAGCCGGCGCCTCCTACCCGGCCCCTGCCATCGCGCAGGGGTTTATCTTTTTTTGTGGCACAAAATTATCTGTTATCCGCAGGTTAACGAAGAAAGATCCCTCTGCAGCGTGCGATCCGTCCGGATCGGCCGGAAATTTCATCTGAAAACGTTGTCACCACCGATATCAGCGGGCTGGGAGTGTCCACAGCAAGCGTCATGATTATTTGCACTCGGTCATATTTTTGAAACTTGGTGGGAACTTTCCATTGATATTTCGCACCGCGAACGTACTCTTGGATTGTCCGATAGCCAAGGATCGGAACACAAAAAAACAAAATATGTGATGAACAGAACTGCACCACCGCAGATGTGCCAAGACGTCGCGGCCGCAGCCGACATACTCGAACTTTTTGCCCTTCGGGGTCTTGATTGCAATGCCAATACCGAGCGGCGGGCGCTTGCCTGACTGCCGGACAAAAAAAGCTAAGTCCATAAAATCAGGAGCAATACAAAATGGAAAAAGTGATCTTCAAACGTGCCGCATTGAGCGCAGCCATCGTTGCTGCCATGCTCGCCCCCGGTATGGTGTTGGCTGCCGACGAAGCCGGCCCCACCTATGCAGCCGCCGCCAGCAAATTCTATGAAGAAGGCAAACTCAACGGTGGCCTCTTCTACTTCCAGCGTGATCGTCAGCGTATCGACGGCGACCCCACTGCCAAGAACAAAGAAGGCAAGTACCAGTCCAACCTGAGCCACGCCACCACCCAGGCCTCCCTGAACTTCAACTCCGGCTACGCCTGGGACGTGGTGGGTATCGATGTGGGCGGTTTCGGTGCCTATGACCTGGCCGTGACCGAGAACCACCCGGTCAACCAGGAGAACGAGTTCTCCTTCGCCGGCAACAAATGGGGCGAAAACTACAAGGACGGCTCCCCGGAAGGCGGCTTCAGCCTGGCCAACGCCTCGCTGAAATTCAAGGCGCTGGACGGTGCCCTCACCGCCAAGGGTGGTCTGACCCAGCTCTACGTACCGGGCGTGATCGGCGTGAACTGGTCCTATCAGCCGGGTACCTACCGTGGTGGCCAGATCGAGGGTAACTTCGGTGGCCTCTACCTGACCTACGCCATCGCCGACGAGTACAAATCTCCCTGGTACAAAGAGACCCAGAAGTTCTCCCGTGCCAAGGCATGGATGGATCCGTTTGCCGATGAAAACGTCATCGACTACATCCAGGGTGTCGCCGCCCGTTACACCTTCGAGAACGGCACCGCCATCACCGGTTCCTACGGTAACTCCGAAAACTACATGGACAGCTACCACTTCAAGCTGGCCCATAAATTCGACGTGCTGAACGGCCTCTCCACCAGCTACCAGTTCTACGGTTCCGACACCAAGACCTATCAGAAGGGTGGTGCCGACATCGAGACTTACGATGGCCTGGCATGGCAGCAAGCGCTGACCGCCGCCTGGGGCATGGGCCCTTACGGCTTCCGTCTGGAAGGTCTGTGGACCAAGGCCGAGGGTAACGAAGGCAACTACCTGCCCCGTCTGACCCGTGGCTACGGCAACTCCCAGGGCGCGAACGAAATCTGGTGGGACTCCCGCTCCGACTGGAACGCCAACAACGAAAAAGCGCTCTACTTCGGCGTGACCCGCTCCCTGGATGACCTGGTGGGCGCACCTGGCTGGTCCGTCGGTGTCTCCGGTGCCTACGGCTGGGATATCCAGAAAGGCGACGGCACCAAGGCCACCAACGGTGAAGATACCGAATGGGCAGCCAACTTCGACGTCATGTACACAGTGCAGGATGGCAAGCTGAAGGGCACCCTGTTCAAGCTGCACTACACCGATTACAACAACGACATCAGCCAGAGCGGCGGTTGGACCGAATACCCCAACATCTTCGCCTCCGAGAAAGACGTCAAGTTCCACATCATCATGCCGTTCACCATCCTGTAAGCAGGTGGTTGAAGTTAGCAAACCGGGCCAATTGGCCCGGTTTTCTTTTTTCTGATCAGCGGGTTAACATGCAAAACCGCAGGCGCTGCTGCCTGCCTCGTCACACAAGGATGCGCCCATGTCCCGCTTCGTTCTGATCACCGGCTGCTCCAGCGGCATCGGCCTGGCCGCCGCCAAGGCGCTCGGCCAGCACGGCTACACCGTCATCGCCTCCGCCCGCAAGGCCGAGGACGTGGCGCAGTTGCGCCAGCTGGGTTTGCTGGCGGTCGAGCTGGATCTGGCCAACGAGGCCAGCATAGAGCAGGGTGCGGCCGAGGCGCAGACACTGGCCGGCGGCCGCCTCTATGGCCTGTTCAACAACGGCGCCTACGGCCAGCCTGGCGCACTGGAGGATTTGCCCACCCAGGCGCTACGCGAGCAGTTCGACACCAACCTGTTTGGCTGGCACCACCTGATTCGCCAGCTGCTACCGGCCATGCTGGCGGCCGGCGAGGGGCGCATCGTGCAGAACAGCTCGGTGCTGGGGCTGGTGGCCATGAAGTATCGCGGCGCCTACAACGCCAGCAAGTTCGCGCTGGAAGGGTATACCGATACCCTGCGCCTGGAGCTGGCCGGCAGCGGCGTGCAGATCAGCCTGATCGAACCCGGTCCCATCGACACCCGCTTTCGGGCCAATGCCCGCGCCGCCTTCCTGCGTCACATAGATCCCGCCACCAGCCGCCATCAGGCCGCCTACCAGCAGACCCTGAGCCGGCTGGAGCGTGAAGGGGGTGCCCGCGGTTTTACCCTGCCAAGCGAGGCCTGTATTGCGCCGCTGCTGCACGCACTCGGCAGCCCACGCCCCAAACACCGCTACCCGGTCACCTTCCCGACCCGGCTGTTCGGGGTGCTGCGCCGCCTGTTGCCCAGTCGCCTGCTCGACCGGATCCTGGCCAAGTCGGCCTGACGGCGACCGCTTCGCTGCCCGGCACGCCCGCAAGCAGCCTGTAGCCAGGGGTGACGACGAGCGTCGTCGCCTTTCGTCTCATCCCCACCAACCGGCACCAGAATGAGGCACCAGAGTGGCTTGAATCAGCCAAGCCGCCATCCCTGGCAGTCCCCGCTCAGTAGTGCTGGCCGTTGCTGTAATAGCAGCTCTTGACGATGGGCAGTACCTGCACCACCACATAGGTTTGCTCCCCCAGCACCGCTTTCAGATGGCGGGTGATCAGCGCCGCGGCCGCGTCCTGCAGCTCCTGCGGGCGTTCGAACCAGACCAGCTCGACGAACGGAAAGCCGGCCTCGACCTCCCCCTCGCGCACCCAGTGGCTGTCGATGCTCTCCAGGGTGACGAACTCCGGTTTGCCCCCGGTGAGGGCACAGAGATCCGCCAGCAGGGGGGAGCTTATCTGCTTGAGGGTGTCGACGGAGACAGCCCGAAAACGAAGATGGGGCATGGGAAAACCTCTTGGCTGTGACAAATGAGGACTTATCATAGGGGTTATTGTGACGAAGAGAAGCCATCCGCTGACATAAGGTGCCCCATGAGACTCCATCGCCTGCTGCTCCCCTTCCTGCTCTGCCTGCTGCTGCCGCTGAGCGCCTTTGCCGACCCCGCCTTCTATAAGGTCAGCAAGGGCGATCAGCAGCACTGGCTGCTGGGCTCCATCCACGCGGGCAAGCCCTCGCTCTATCCGCTGCCCGACCCCATCGAGCGGGCCTGGCTGCAGAGCCGCGCCCTGGTGCTGGAGGTCGACCTGACCCACATCAGCCAGCAGCAGTGGCAGGAGATGGGGGCCATCACCCGGCTGGTGGACGGCAAGACCCTCAAGGAGCACGTGCCGCTCGATCTCTACCGGCGCACCATCATCGCCGCCGGCCAGAACGGCCTGACCGAGAACATGCTGGCTCCATTGCGCCCCTGGTTCGCCGCCATCACCCTCACCCAGGCGGCGCTGGAGCGCACCGATTTTCGCAGCGCGCTCGGGGTGGACCAGCACTTCGCCAAGCAGGCCGGCGACAGCGGCAAGCCCATCATCGGCTTCGAGACCCTGCTCGAGCAGCTCGGCTACCTCGCCAGCGTCGGTGACAACCAGACCCTGATGCTGGAGAGCACCCTGGACGAGCTGCCCGAACTCGAGCGTGGCTTTCGCGAGGTGATGAAGGCGTGGGAAGAGGGGGACGAGGCGACCCTCGTCAACCTGCTCAAATCGGAAATGGCACCGCCCAAGCTGCAGGCTTGGCTGGAGCAGACCCTGCTGGCGGAGCGCAACCACAACTGGCTGAAGAAATGGTCCACCCTGCCGAACGAGAGCTTCATCGTGGTAGGGGCGCTGCATCTTTACGGCGACCAGGGCTTGCTCGCGTTGCTGGAACAACAGGGCTGGCGCATCACCCCGCTCACCGAGCCGGGTCCGCGCAAGCCGGCCCGCCAATAAGGTGCAGGCGGGGCCACATCGGCCCCGTCAGGGTCTTTATATGGGAGGGCGCTCACAGATCCGGCTGCCGATTTAATAACCACAGAAGGACTTGATCGAGATCATCTCTTTGCTCCCAAAGAGGTATCTATCATGCCTGTCATCAATGGGATGACTGGAGTGCATGAGATGGAATTTTGGATGAACCTGATGTTCGGCAACAGCGTGGGACTGATGTCCATGTTGGTGATTATCGGTACCTTCCTGCTGATCAGTTCCTACGCGGCCTATTTCATCTACAAGGTGATGAACGCCAAGCCGCCGAAAGAGGGCCAATAAGCCTGCGTCAGGCGATCCCCGATCGCCTGATCCCGCTCACTTCCCCTTTGCTCACGGGCTGAGCAACCCGGCGCCACCAGCGCGCCCGCCACTTTCAGATCCGCCCCCGCCCGCTATAATGGCCGCTCATTCCACCTGCGGGGAGCCTGCCGTATCTCATAACGACGAACTCTCACTGTTTCGCAATGAAGTGGCCGATGTGCGCCCCATTCGCAACGACCATATCCGCCTCCAGACAGCGGGCGGCAGCCCGACCGACGCCCAGCTGGCGCGACGCCAGGCCGCCACCGCCGAGCAACTCGCCCTGGATCACCTCAGCATGGAGGCGGTCGAGATGCTCGACCCCCACGCCATCGTCGGCTTCAAGCGCGACGGAGTGCAGGAGGGGGTCTACAAGAAGCTGCGACTCGGCAAATACGAGCTGCAGGCGAGCCTGGATCTGCACCAGAAGACCCTGAACGAAGCGCGCCAGAGCCTGGTGCAGTTCATTGCGGATTGCGAACTGCGCGACATCCGCTGCCTGCTGATCCTGCACGGCAAGGGGGAGCGCAGCACGCCGCGCGCCCTGCTCAAAAGCTATGTCAGCGCCTGGCTGCCGCAACTGCCGGCGGTGATGGCCATGCACAGCGCCGAGCGTCGCCACGGTGGCGGCGGGGCCCTCTACGTGCTGCTGCGCAAGAGCGAGCGCAAGAAGGCAGAGAACCGCGAACGCCATCAGAAACGGCTCGGCTAGCCAGCGCCCGTCATCTGGTCAGTCATCCTAAGCCAGGGTGGTAAAACGCACGAGGGCAGTGCTAGCATCGATCGGCCCCGAGCATGCCAGGTACGGGGTGCACGCCATCAGGGACGATAACAAGGACAATCCCATGTCATATCAAAAACTTGAACAACATCAGCAACAGCTGCACCGGCTCTCCCACCTCTCGGCCATCTGTGGCTGGGATCAGGCCGCCATGATGCCGGAGGGGGGCAACGAAGCCCGCGCCGAGGCCATGGCCGAACTGGGGCTGCTGATCCACCACAAGCGCACCGCCCCCGAGATGGGCGACTGGATTGCCAAGGCCGAGAGCGAGCCGCTGGATGAGCTCCAGCGCGCCAACCTGCGCGAGATCAAGCGCCACTGGCAGGATGCCAGCCTGCTGCCCGGGGATCTCGTGGAGGCGCTGTCGCTCGCCGGCAGCAAGTGCGAGCACGCCTGGCGCCGCCAGCGCAAGGAGAACGACTGGGCGGGCTTTGCCCCCAACCTCACCGAGGTGGTGACACTCTCGCGCGAGGTGGCTCGCCTGCGTGCCGACGCGCTGGGGGTCCGCCCCTACGATGCCATGCTGGCGCTCTATGAGCCGGGCATGACCAGTGCCCGGCTCGACGAGATCTTCGGCGATCTGACCGGCTGGCTGCCAAACCTGATCCAGACCGTGAGCGAGCAGCAAAAGCGCGAGTCGGTGCAGATCCCGCAAGGCCCCTTCCCCATCGCCGCCCAGCAGGCGCTCGGCCAGCAGGTGATGGGGCTGCTCGGCTTCGATTTTGCCCACGGCCGGCTCGATGTGAGCAGCCACCCGTTCTGCGGCGGGGTGCCGACCGACGTGCGCATCACCACCCGCTACAACGAGCAGGAGTTCGTCTCCAGCCTGATGGGCATAGTCCACGAAACTGGTCACGCCCGTTACGAGCAGGGCTTGCCACGCCAGTTGCTGGGCCAGCCGGTGGCCGAGGCGCGCTCCATGGGCATTCACGAGAGCCAGAGTCTGTTCTGCGAGATGCAGCTCGGCCATGATCCCGCCTTCCTTACGCTGCTGGCGCCGCACATTCGCGCCCACTTCGGCGAGCAGGCGGCGTTGGCGCCGGCGAACCTGGTTAAGCTCTACAATCGGGTCGAGCCCGGCTTTATCCGGGTCGATGCGGACGAGGTGACCTACCCGGCCCACGTCATCCTGCGCTACGAGCTGGAGCGCGACCTTATCGAGGGGCGCATCGAGGTGGCGGACATCCCTGCGCTGTGGGACGCCAAGATGCAGCAGTGGCTGGGGCTCTCCACCCAGGGCAACTACCAGAATGGCTGCATGCAGGACATTCACTGGACCGACGGCTCGTTCGGCTACTTCCCGAGCTACACGCTCGGCGCCATGTACGCGGCGCAGCTGCGCTTCGCGCTCGAGCGGGAGCTCGGCAACATGGGCGAGCTGATCGCGGTGGGCCGCCTGCCGGAGATCTTCGCCTGGCTGGGCCGCCACATCTGGTCCCAGGGCAGCCGCTACGGCACCGACGAGCTGGTCAGCCGTGCCACCGGCGAGGCGCTGAACCCGCACTGGCTGCGCCGCCATCTGGAGCAGCGCTATCTGAAGTAGGGCCAGCGCACCCGCCAGCAGAGAACAAACGGGGCCTCGTGGCCCCGTTTTTCATGGTAAGGCGGCGCGTCAGCGCCCGTCCGGCACGCCGACAAACTCGCGCAGCTGCAGGATGTTGCCCTCGGGGTCGAACGCATTGCGCACCACGAAACCGGGGCCGGACCACTGCTGCGGCAGCAAGCCGCCACCGAGATCGGCCGCTTTCGCCTCCACCCAGGCGAGGCTCGGCACGGTAAAGAACAGCTTGATGGCACCCTGCTCGCGCAGCTGCGGCGGCGTGGTGATGACCACCTGCTCGGCATAGGGGGCGGGGATCGCGTGCAGCAACAGCTGGATGTCGGCGTTTTCCTGCACGATCAGCTCGTCACTCTGGCTGCGGATCTCCATCTGCAGCAGGGTGCGATAAAAGTGGCTCAGCAGGCCGGGATCCCTGGCATAGATCAGGGCGCCGGCACGTGCGGGTCCTGGCATGGCTCTCTCCTCCTTGGATGTTGTCACCCCAGATTCGCACACTTGCCCCGCCAAACCGATCTGTTTTTCACGCCCTGTAGTCGCGGGCGCGGCCTCGGTTTTATTTCAATTACTGTCCGTTTCTGGCTAGTCATCGCCTTCGTTCCTGCTTAGTCTCTCACTCATCCGGGCCGCCGCGCCCACCCCGTTTTCGGCGCAAGGAGCCACCGATGCCAACAGATCACACCATGACGATGCCGCCGGCCACAGAGGATGAGCCAGACCTGCCGCTCAGCGCCGAGCAGTGCCATGCCGCCCGCCTGGCCCGCGATGCGCGCTTCGACGGCCGCTTCTTTACCGGCGTGCTCTCTACCGGCATCTACTGCCGGCCTGTCTGTCCGGCGCGGCCGCCACACGAGCACAACGTGCGCTACTTCCAAAGCGCCGCCGCAGCGGAGCAGCACGGCCTGCGCCCCTGCCTGCGCTGCCGGCCGGAGCTCGCGCCCGCCGCCCCCGGCGATCTGCCGCCGACGCTGGCACGCCTGCTGGCCCGGATCGATCGCGGCGAGCTGGCGGAAGGCTCGCTCACCACGCTGGCGGAACAGGCCGGTATCAGTGAGCGCACGCTGCGCCGCCAATTCGAGCAGCACCTCGGCGCCTCGCCGAAACAGGTGGAGCAGACGCGCCGGCTGCTGCTCGCCAAGCGGCTGTTGACCGAAACCCGGCTGCCCATCACCGACATCGCGTTTGCGGCGGGCTTTGCCAGCATTCGCCGCTTCAATGACGCCTGGCAGCAGGCATACGGCTTGGCACCGCGGGCCCTGCGCCGTCAGAGCGAACCAGCCGGCGACGACGCCGCCCTGACGCAGGCTGCACCACAGCCCGAGGAGGGGGCGATGCTCACGCTGCAACTGCCCTACCGCCCCCCATACGACGTGGCGGCCATGCTGGCGTTCTACCGGCTGCGCGCCATTCCAGGGCTGGAGCGGGTAGATGGCGAGGTCTATGAACGCTTTCACCGGGTCGGCGATCAGGTCGCGCGGGTGCGCATCAGCCAGGGCAAGGGGCACAGCCTGCTGCTCAGCGTCCATGATCTGCCGCCCACCGCGCTGCCGGATCTGCTGTATCGGGTGCGCCGGATGTGGGATCTCGATGCCGACATGCAGCGCATCGGTGCGCGGCTCGGGCAGGATCCGCTGCTGGCGAGCCTGCAGGCGCGCTGGCCAGGGGTTCGGCTGCCCGCCGGCTGGGATGAGTACGAGGTGATGCTGCGCGCCATCGTCGGCCAGCAGGTGTCGGTCAAGGGGGCCATCACCATACTCGGGCGGCTGGTGGCGCGTACCGAGGTGCAATTCGGGGTGGCGCAGTTGCCCACCCCTGCCCAGCTGTGTGAGCTCAACCTGGACGGTATCGGCATGCCCGGTAGCCGGATCAGAACGCTGCAGGGGCTGGCGCAGGCGCTGGCCAGCGGCGAGTTGAGCTTGATCAGCGCCAGCGATGAACAGCTGCTGGCACTGCCCGGTATCGGCCCCTGGACGGTCGCCTACTGGCGGCTGCGCTGCGGGCTGGATCCGGATGCCTTCCCCGCCTCGGATCTGGTGCTACTGAAGGCGCTGGGGGGCGGCACCAAGTTGCCGGTGAAAGCGGTATTGGCCCACAGCGAAAGGTGGCGGCCCTGGCGCGGCTACGCGGCGAGCTGGCTGTGGCATGCCATGAGCGAGGAGCCGGCCCTGCTGACCGAGTCGGCACCAGGCGGTGCAGCAAGCGACAACCAAGCAGAGGAGACAACCCCATGATCCACTACGATATCCTGCCCAGCCGCTGCGGCGATCTGCTGGTAGCCATCGACGAGCGCGGCCTGCTGCACGTGGACTTCGTGGCGGGACTGCGCGCGCTGCCCGACATGAGTGGCTGGCTACAGGACAAGGTGGCGCTGGCCCCTTTTCTCGCGCAATTTGAGGCCTATTTTGCCGGCCGCCTGCAACGCTTCACCCTGCCGCTCGCACCAAGAGGCACGGCGTTTCAGCAAGCGGTCTGGCAGGCGCTGTGCGACATCCCCTACGGCGAGACCCGCAGCTACAGCGACATTGCCCGCGCCATCGGCAAGCCCAATGCGGTGCGGGCGGTGGGCGCCGCCAACGGCCGCAACCCGCTCTCGATCATCATCCCCTGCCATCGGGTGATCGGCCAAAACGGCAGCCTGACCGGCTATGCGGGGGGCTTGCCCATCAAGCAGGCGCTGCTCACTCTGGAGGGTATCTCTGGTTGACGACACGGCGCCCACTCACAGGCGCTCGGCCAGCCAGCCATGGAACCCGAGCGCCTGAAAATAGCGCCGACCAACGCCAAAGCCCGCCGTCTGCAACAGGTGTCGGGTCTGTTTCTCATCGAGAGGAAAGAAGTCCTGTGCCAAACGCAGCACCATCTGTTCGCTGGCGCTCCGAGGCAGACCGGCACGGTGCGCGTGCAGCCCCATCACGGCGCGCTCGTCATCGTCTTGCGCAGCCATCAGGTCGGCCAGCAACAGAGGGGCACCGCGCCTGAGCTGGCGGGCGATGTCAGCGAGCAGTACCGCCTTTTGTTCCTGCGGCAGAAAGTGCAGCACCAGCAGACAGAGTGCACCGTCACACGCCATGCTGTCGGCCGGCAACGGTCCCTCCCACCATGTGATCCGCGCCACCATCCCCGCCTGCTCGGCTTGCCTTCTGGCCTGCGCCAGCATGTCGGCCGATATGTCCTGGGCAATGAACTGCCAGCGGGGACACAGGCTGCCCAACAACAGCAGTTCGCTGCCCGTGCCAACCCCTACCAGCAGAACGCGCGCCTCCGGCCCAAGCCGCCCCATCAATTGGGACGCGCTGAGCTGATGCAGCAGCTCATAACCTGGTACCAACCGAGTAATGCGCTGGTCATAATCCAGCGCCCCCTCTCCATTGAATCGCGTCATCCTCACCTCTCCTCCCCGTGAAAACTCCTTGATAGAGCCTGCCGCCGGGAGAAGGTAAAGCATCAGATCACATCGAAGCTTACTCAGGGGATGAACTGGCCATGCACTCTGGAGAAGCCTGACGAGCATCCAATCGTATGCCTGCAGACTCCACATCCACGTCGTAGAGCTTCCTTTTGGCGGGCACAACCAGATCGTTTTTTATCAGGCGGACATTTGACAAACTCCATGCCCAGTAACCCGGTTCCCAACCACTTGAGCAAGCCGCAGTGACCTCATCAGATCGCCATTCATGGACCTCCTCAATATCGACGATCGCAACGACTCTACCGTCGGGGTCGCATGGCATATCACGAGATAAAAACACTGTATTTTCAACAATCAGAAGATCGCGAACAGGGAGAGTGGGGGGACACCAGGAGCGAACCTCCAATGTCTTTTTACCTGATGCGATATTGGTTCCGTGCGGAGTCACGATCGAAAGTGCAAGCATCAATACATCCTTGTATTTTTACGCCTTGATGATCATCGATTCGAGGATGGCAATCTCTCTACAGCCTCTTGATGCCATTAAGCTGTATTTCTCCCGATTAACACATTGAAATCAAGAAAGAACATCAGCAACCGCTCACGAAAGCATGCGTAAAACACCCCATCTCTGTTATTTCGTATCCCCCTCTCTTCAGCGCAAGCAAGGGTGGGAGGAGTCCATAGCTTTCAACGCTTCAAACTCCCCATCACATGCATTTCGCAGCGGTGGCAGTCAAACCGCAGGCGGAAGGTGTCCTTGCCCATCTTGAGCTCCAACGGCTCGGCCTTGAGGCCGGGCACCTCGTTCGGGCAGAGGTTCTGGCTGTAGCGGATGCAGTGTTTGGTGATCATCAGCACCACTTCCCGCTCCTCCTTGTTTGCCTCATAAGCGGGCTCGATGCGCTCCACCCCGTGCTCGCGGAAGAACTGTTCGGCCGCGCTGTTCAGCACGTTGCCAAGGTAGGAGAGACGGTGCTGGGGATAGTGGACATCCCGCAGCGCGATGCGTCGCTCGGGGCGCTGGTAGCTGGCCACGCGCGCCGCCTCCAGCGCGGCGATACCCTCCCGGCGCAAGCCGTTGAGCATGGATGCGGCGATGAATAGCGGGTGAGTAAACGCCAACTCAACCTTGCGCGCCACAAACAGGGTATTGCCGAGTTTGCCAAGCTGGTCACGCGCCTGTTGCTGCGCCCGCTCCGGGCTGTCGGCCGGCTGCTTGTCGCAGGGGAGCGCGACGGCGGCGCTGATGCCCTGCTCGTCGGTAAGCGTGAGGCGCAAGCCCTCATCACACTCTGCCAGCACCATATCGACCCGGATGCGGCGATCGGCGCTGGCCTTCTCCAGCACCTTGCTGAATGCCTGATCGTGGTTGCGGTAGATTTCGGTGCCTACCTTCAAGCCCGGCATGCGCTCTGACAGGAGTAACTGCTTACCTTCGACTTTGTTGAGGCGCATCCCCACCAGCTCGTTGTTCGGCTTGAAGAAGCCGAGGCCATCGCCGTTGTTGAGGCTCACGGGCTTGCCGTCGATCTCGATGCCGTCACGCGTCACCTTGGTAACGCGCCCCAGCGGTTCGCCCACATATTTCGGGCTCTTGGTGGAGTCGATCCCCTGCTGGCGACCATGGAGGAAGTAATCGGTGCTGCCGCGATTGAAGCTCTTTTTGGGATCAGGCGCGAAGCTGAAGCTGCAACGGCCGGCCGAGGAGGCCACCAGATCGCTGCGGCTATCCAGAATGGCATCGAGCTTCTGCCGATACCAGGCGGTGACGTTCTTGACGTAATCTAGCCCCTTGAGGCGCCCTTCAATCTTGAAGGAGCGGATCCCCGCCTCGATCAGCGCCTCCAGGTTGTCGGTCTGATCCATGTCCTTGAGGGAGAGCAGGTGACTGTCGGCCACCAGCACCTCGCCATCCGGCTTTTGCAGCGAGCAGGGCAAACGGCAGAGCTGGGCACATTCGCCACGATTGGCGCTGCGGCCGGTGCGGGCATGGCTGATGTTGCACTGACCGCTGTAGGAGACGCAGAGCGCGCCGTGGATAAAGAACTCCAGCTGCACATTGGTCGCGGCGCTTATCTCGTGGATCTGCGCAAGGGACAGCTCGCGCGCCAGCACCACCTGGGAGAAACCCACATCCTGCAGAAATTTCACCTTCTCCGGGGTGCGGTTGTCGGTCTGAGTACTGGCGTGCAACGCGATGGGGGGCAAATCGAGCGCCAGCAACCCCATGTCCTGCACGATCAGCGCATCGGCCCCCGCTTCGTAGATCTGGTGAGTCAGCCGCCGGGCCTGCTCCAGTTCGTGATCGTGCAGCAGGGTGTTGAAGGCGACAAAGACCTGGGCACCGAAGCGATGGGCATGGCGCGCCAGCGCTTCGATATCCTCGAGGGAGTTGCCCGCCGCGCTGCGGGCGCCAAAGGCGGGGCCGCCCATGTAGACGGCATCGGCACCGTGGTTGATGGCTTCGATGCCGTAGGTGAGGTTCTTGGCCGGAGCCAGCAGCTCCAACCGGTTGTTGTGGCTTAACGGGTGCTTGTTCTGGTGCATGGTCTCGGGATCAGGGCGGACAGCAAATGGGCGCCACTCTATGGCATTGCCACCCTCCCCGCCTTGATCCCGCTTAAGATCACCGCAAAATACAGGATTGGATCAGAGCACCACCTTCAGGGCCAGCCCCAGCAGCACCAGACCGCTCACCTTGTCGATGACGAAGGATTTTGCCTTGAGCCAAGCAAGCACGGGGCCACGAGAGAGCACCAGCGCTACCAGCACGTACCAGACCGCGTCGATCCCGCCGGCGGTCAGCATCATGATGCCCCCCTCGCGCCAGCCGGTGTCGGCATGTACAAACTGGCTGAACAGGGCGATGAAGAAGACCGCGAGCTGGGGGTTGAGAAAGGCCACCATAAAGCCTTCGAAGGCGCCTTGCCGACCGCGCAGCTGGTGCACCTCTTCGCTCGCCTCCCCCTTGGCAGGCTTGGCCAGCAGCGCCTTGACCCCGAGCCAGGCGAGAAATGCGGCGCCGCCGTAGCGGATAACATCAAACAGCAGCGGGGTCTGGGTGATCAGGATCGCGAGGCCAAGCGCCGTGATCAGCGCATAGATGCCAACCCCGAAGCCGTGGCCAAGCGCGGTGGCCACGCCGTGCCCCTGCCCTCCCTGCACCGTGTTGCGGATGATCAGCGCCAGGCTCGGCCCCGGGCTGATGGCGCCCATCACGCAGATTGCAGCCAGTGCCAGCCAACTCGTCAGTTCCATGGTGTTCCTTGTCTCAAGCGGAATATGAATGTCTGCGCTCAGGGTAAAGGGCCTCTGGTTATGCCAGAAGTGAAAGTTGGGAATAGAACCCATAGCCAACGGCTATAGACCAACACAAGCGTCTGTTGCTAGCGGGGCGGGTTCAACACCTTGCGGCTCGCCGCCACCGTGCGCTGCAAGTGCTCGCGCAGGAAGGGATAGGCCAGTTCGCGAAACCACTTGTGGGCCGGATCCTGGTGATGGCGCTGGTGCCACAGCAGATGATACTGCTGGGTACGGCTGGCAAACGGCAGATCGCAAAAGTGCAGGGCGTGCTCGCAGGAGAGCTGCCAGGCAATGTGGGCCGGAGTGGTCAGCAGGCAGTCGGTGCGCAGCAACACCTCCACCGCCGCCTGAAAGAAGGGCACCCGGGCAAACCAGCGCCGGGACAACCCCTGCGGTGCCAGTACCTGCTCCACCGGGCTGTCCTTGTCGCCACCACCACTCACCTGCAAATGGGGCCAAGCGAGGTAGTCATCGAGACTGAGCGAGCGCCCTGCCAACGGGTGGTGGCTCCCCATCAACACCACCAGCCGATCTTCCCCCTGATGCAGGCCACGGATCTGATCCGGCACCAGTTCGGTGATGGTGGAGACCATGTCCAGCTCGGATTGCCACAGCTGCGGCAGCAGGCGCTTGTCCCACAGGCTGTACTCCAGCGCCGCCAGCGGCGCCTCCCTGGCCAGCGCCGCGCAGATATCCGGCAGGATGTGCTGGGCCACGTAATCGGAGGAGGCGAGCCGGAACACCCGCTCGCAGCGGCTCGAGTCAAAACCGGGGGCCTCGTAGAGCCGCTCCAGCGCACCGAGGGAGTCCGCCAGCTGGGCAGCCAGCGCCTCGGCCCGTGGCGTCAGCAGCCAGCGCTGCCCCTCCCGCACCAGCAACTCGTCGCCAAACTCGCTGCGCAGCTGGCCCAGCTGCTTGCTGATGGAGGGCTGGCTCAGGTGCATCAGCTCCGCCGCCCGGCTGATGTTGCGGGTCTCCAGCAACACCTTGAGGGTGGGCAGCAGGTTGAGATTGGCTTTGTGCAAGGGGTGATTCCATCCAGTGGCGAAAGCCCTATCTTAGGGCAGCCAAGCCCTGTGGTTTAAGCGAAATTTCCCGGCGACTCCCGCAATCTGGCGTGACCCTGCTGCCAGATAACCATGACCACAAGATGACAGTGGTTGCCCCGTGCGGCATAATTGCGCGATTTTCCGCCCGCGGGCGATCCACTTGAGAAGCGGTAACAAGATGAAATACGCCAATATCACCGGCTGGGGCAAATGCCTGCCTCCCTCCGTACTGACCAACGACGACCTCAGCACCATCATGGATACGTCGGATGAGTGGATCTACCCGCGCACCGGCATCAAGGCTCGCCGCATCTCCCACGTCAGCACCTCCGATCTGGCCACCCTGGCCGGGCGTCGCGCGCTGGCCTGCGCCGGGCTGGAAGCCAGCGACCTCGACGGCATCATCCTGGCCACCGCCACGCCGGACAACCTGCTGCCGAGCGCCGCCTCCGCGGTGCAGAAGAAGCTGGGCGCCGTCAATGCCGCCGTGTTCGATCTCAACGCCGCCTGCACCGGTTTCGTCTACTCCCTATCGGTCGCCACCTCGCTGGTACAGACCGGCATGATGAAGAAGGTGCTGGTGATCGGCGCCGAGCGACTCACCTATCTGCTGGACTGGGCCCGTCGCGACACCGCCGTGCTGTTTGGCGACGGCGCCGGCGCCGTGGTCATCGAGGCGAGCGAGCAGGAGAGCGGCCTGATCGCCAACAAGCTGGGCTGTGACAGCGAGGCACGCGAGATCCTGCATGTGCCGAACTTCGGTACCGACCGGGTGCGCTTTGCCGACATCGACGGCCTCTTTACCTTCAACTTTGAAGGCCAGGAGATCTTCAAACGGGCCGTACGCGGCATGGGCGAAGCCACCAACACGGTACTGGCACAGGCCGGCATCGCTCCGGAGCAGATCGATCTTATCGTGCCGCACCAGGCCAACATCCGCATCATCGAGACCCTCGCCAAGCGCATGAACGCGCCGATGGAGAAGGTGATGGTCAACATCGAGCACTACGGCAACACCTCCGCCGCCACCGTGCCCATCGCCCTGTGCGAGGCGCTCGAACAAGGCCGCGTCCAGCCGAACAGCTATCTGCTGACCGCCGCCTTCGGTGCCGGCCTGACCTGGGGCGCCGCCATCATCAAGTGGGGCGATCGCGTGACGCCCATCAAGGCATGCGAGGCCGAGCTGCCGCCGTGCGACAAGAGCGCGCTCGAGCTTATCGCCCATGCCGTGGAAGGGTGCCAGAAGGCCCACGCCGCCGAAGCGTAAATCTACACATACAGCACCAAGAGCCTGCCAATGCAGGCTCTTTTTATTGCCTCCCCCAGCACTTCTTCCCTCCTCCCAGGCTCCGGCCCTCTCACGGCTGTGTCTCCCGCCGATGGCCCTGTGACAGTCGCCATATTCCAGTTTTCTCAGTAGCGCCCCCCGAATAGGACCAATTTGTAACCAGCCCATTTTTTTGCGCTAACCTTACTGAGCTATTGATAACTAGCAAGTTGGCGCTTGGGTCCCTACCTGAGGGGACGGCGGTTCACCTTCTTCCATCCATATGCAGGGGCAAGTTCGCGTATGACAGACAACACAAGGGCACACTCCTCCCCTTTCTGGGAGCCTGTCAGCTGGGCCTGCGGCCTTGGCCTGGGCCTGTTCAGCACCCTGCTGCTGGTACTTGCAGGCAGCCCCTTGCCGTATCTGCTGGCCAACCTGGTGCTGGCCGTGGCTACCACCCTGTGGAGTGCCCGCCACTACCACGCCAAACCTGCCGGCAAGCCCGATGAACAAGAACAGACTCCGTCATGGTCCGCTGCCGGGCTCAACCACTCCATCATCGGGCTCGAGCAGGTGTGCGAAAAGGCCGTGCCCATCTGGTCGCAACAGATTGAAAACTCTCGCCAGCAAACCGAAGGGGCCATGATTGACCTCACCCAGCGCTTTGCCGGGCTGACCACCAAGCTGGAAGAAGCGGTTGCCGCCTCCCACAACGCAGCCGGTGATCTGGGCGGCGAGAAATCCGCCGGCATGGCCGCCGTGCTGGCCGAGAGTCAGGCCCAGCTCAACCAGGTCGTCGCCATCATGCACTCCACCCAGGCCAACCGTGACGCCATGCTGGCAGAGATAAAAACCCTCACCGCCTACACCATCGAACTCAACACCATGGCGCTCGACGTGGCCAAGATAGCCTCCCAGACCAACCTGCTGGCCCTCAACGCCGCCATCGAGGCGGCCAGGGCCGGTGAAGCGGGTCGTGGCTTCGCGGTGGTGGCGGACGAGGTGCGCACCCTGTCGCGCCTCTCCAGCGAGACCGCCCAGAAGATGACCGACAAGGTCGATACCATCAACACCGGCATCGGCCGAGCCTTCCAGATTGCCGAGAGTGCGGCAGGGCGGGATCAGGCCGCCGTCAGCGACGCCGAACACGCCATCGAACAGGTACTGGAGCGCTTTCGGATGGCCACCACCAGCCTGGCCGAATCGGCAGCCCTGCTGCAGAGCGAGAGTACCGGGATCCACCGTGAGATTTCCGATGTCATCGTTTCGTTACAGTTCCAGGATAGAGTCAGTCAGATCCTTGGCCATGTTCGTCAGAACATGGACAGCCTCAACGATCACCTGATCTCGTCGCGCACCAAAACGCACCAGTCCGGCCCCATCCAGATTGATGCGGAAAGCTGGCTGGCAGACATGGAACTCTCATATGCCACCGATGAGCAGCGCAATATCCATCACGGTCGCAAAACCACGACGGCAACCCCATCCAGCAACGCTGATGTCACTTTTTTCTAGGAGAGAGATATGGCCAAAACAGTCCTGATCGTGGATGACTCGGCAACCATACGCCAGGTCGTCGGCATGACGCTCAAGGGCGCCGGTTACGAGGTGATGGAGGCTTGTGACGGCAAGGACGCCCTCAAGAAACTCGACGGCAAGAAGATCAACCTCATCATCAGCGACGTCAACATGCCGAACATGGACGGCATCAGCTTCGTCAAGGAGGCCAAGAAACTGGCCAGCTACAAGTTCACCCCGGTGATCATGCTGACCACCGAGTCCCAGGACAGCAAGAAGCAGGAAGGGCAGGCTGCGGGAGCCAAGGCCTGGGTGGTCAAGCCGTTCCAGCCGGACCAGATGCTGGCTGCCGTTGCTAAGCTCATCATGCCCTGAGTCAGGAGGCATTCATGCCGCTGCATATCGAAACGGGCGAAGAGAAGACTGTTGTGGTCATTGCGGGTGAGATGACCATCTATACCGCAGCCGAACTCAAACAGGCGCTCACTCCCCTGCTCTATCGCCAGCAAGAGCTGGAGCTGGATCTCTCCCAGGTCAGTGAAATAGACAGTGCCGGCCTGCAACTGCTGCTGGCCGCCAAGAAGACGGCGCTGCAGGGCGGCTATCCGCTGCATCTGGTCATGCACAGCCATGCGGTACTCGATGCCCTTGAGCTGTGCCAGCTGGCAACCTTCTTCGGCGATCCCACCCTCATCCCCCACCCCGATCACGCCTAGCCGGTTCCGCGGACAAGGAGTCATTCGTGAGCATCAATCTTGATCAGGCCCTGCAAACCTACATCGCCGAGGCACGTGAGCTGCTCGAGGAGATGGAGTCCGCACTGCTGACGCTGGAAAACGAGCCGGACAATAGCGAGCTCATCGGCGCCATCTTCCGGGCGGCCCACACCATCAAGGGCTCCGCCGGCCTGTTTGGCCTGCAACCCATCGTCAGCTTTACCCACATCGTCGAGGATCTGCTCGATCAGGTGCGCAACCAGCAGCTGGCGATCAGTGAAGCACTCATCAAGGATCTGCTGGAGAGCCGGGATCACATCGAACGTCTGGTCAGCCTGGTGGCAGAACAAGGGGAAGCCCTCGGTGCGGATGAACAGGCTCAGGATGAGCAGCTGAGAAGCAACCTGGCACGCCATCAAACCACCAGCCAAACCGGCCTGCCGGAACACAACCCGCCAGCCGAGACCAGCCCGGTCAGCAAGGAGGAGGGTCATGTCAGCGCCACGTCTCTGTGGCACATCTCCCTGCGCTTTGGCCCGGATGTGCTGCGCAACGGCATGGATCCCACCTCTTTTCTGCGCTACCTCGGCACCATGGGTACCCTCTGCGCCATCGAGACCATTCACCATGCTCTGCCTGACTGGGAACATTTCGATCCGGAGAGTTGCTACTTGGGCTACGAACTCGATCTGGATACCCAGGCCGACAAGAATGCCCTGAGCGATGTGTTCGAATTCGTGCGTGATGACTGCCGTATCACCATCATTCCACCCCACAGCAAGCTGGCCGAGTACATCGACCTCATCAATGCCCTGCCGGAAGACAACGAGATGCTGGGGCAGCTGCTGGTCAAGACCGGCGCCCTGACTGCCAGCGAGCTGGTACTCGGGCTGCAAGCCCAGCATGAACAACCGCAGACCGACGCCGGCAAGCTGGGAGAGATCCTGATTGCCCAGGGTGCCGTCAGCGAGGTGGTGGTGGATGCCGCGCTCAAGAAGCAGAGCCAGAACAAGGAGAGCAAAAACAAGGAGGGACGCTATGTCCGGGTCCATGCCGACAAGCTGGATGACCTGATCAATCTGGTGGGCGAACTGGTGGTCGCCAGCTCGGGGGCCAACCTGCTGGCCCAGCGTTCCCGGGACAGCCAGTTGCAGGAGGCCAACTCCACCATTGCCATGCTGGTCGAAGAGATCCGGGATGGTGCGCTGCGTCTGCGCATGGTGCCCATCGGCGATACCTTCAACCGCTTCCAGCGGGTAGTGCGGGATGTCAGCCATGAACTGGACAAAGACATCGCGCTGGTCATCACCGGCGGCGATACCGAACTGGACAAATCGGTGGTGGAGAAGATCGGCGACCCTTTGATGCACCTGGTACGCAACGCCATGGACCACGGCATCGAATCGGCTGACAGAAGAGTGGCCGTCGGCAAGCCGGCACGGGGCACCCTGACTCTCAACGCCTATCACGACTCCGGCAGCATCGTCATCGAAATCCAGGACGATGGCGCCGGCCTCAACAAGGCCAGGATCCTGCAAAAGGCGCAAGAACGCGGCCTGGTAACCACCAATGCCACCCTGACGGATCAGGAGATCTACCAGCTCATCTTCGAACCCGGCTTCTCCACGGCGGAGGCCATCACCAATCTCTCCGGCCGCGGGGTGGGCATGGATGTGGTCAAACGCAACATCCAGGCCCTGCGCGGCAGTGTTGAGCTCGACAGCAAACCCGGCCTCGGCACCCGGGTCCAGATCCGGCTGCCGCTCACTCTGGCCATCATCGATGGTTTTCTGGTGCGCGTCAGCACGACCCACTACGTCATCCCCCTCGACATGGTGATCGAATGTGTGGAGCTGACCCAGAGCGCGCTGGCCGATACCCAGGGGCGCAACTACATCAATCTGCGCGGCGAAGTGCTGCCTTTTGTCCGGCTGCAGCACTATTTCGACGTCGAGGGCACCAGAGGGCGCCGGGAAAACATCGTGGTCGTCAGCCATGGCGGCAAGAAATCCGGCCTGGTGGTCGACGAGCTGCTGGGTGAATTCCAGACCGTCATCAAGCCGCTCGGCAAGCTGTTCCAGCGCCTGCAGGGGATCAGCGGCTCCACCATTCTGGGAGGCGGTGAAGTTGCCCTCATTCTGGATATCCCCTCTCTCATTCAGCACGCCATCGAGCAGGAGCTGGGCCAGCTGAGCCAGTACGCCATTCCACGTCTGCAAACCCAACCTAGAGTCAATTAACGCCAGGAGCCTGTCATGTTCAAAAACTCCACCATCAAGCTGCGACTCACCATTCTACTCTGCCTGCTCTGCGCACTGCTGCTGGGAGTGGGTGCCTTGGGACTCTACAACATGCAGAGCAGCAACAAGGGTCTGCAGCGGGTCTACAACGATCGGGTGGTGCCGCTCAAACAGCTCAAGACCATCTCAGACAATTATGCCGTCGCCATCATCGACAACGTCAACAAGGCCAATGCGGGCCTCATCAGTGCCGAAGAGGCGCGACAACAGATCCAGCATGCCCAGCAGCAGATCAAGTTGGAGTGGCAGCATTACCAGGCCACCAAGCTGACCGAAGCCGAGCAGAAGCTGTCAGCCGAGGCCAACAGCCTGTTCAGCGCAGCGGACCGGGATATCACCCGACTGGAAGCGTTTCTCTCGACCCAGCGCGGTGTCGTCACCGGCATGCTCAACGAATTTGACGGCAAGCTTTACAGCTCCATCGATCCCATCGGCGGCAAGATAACCGAGCTGGTCAGCCTGCAGCTCGACGTAGCCAAATCCGAGTACGAGCAGGCGCAGGCCTGGTATGACGTCATGCTACTCACCATGCTGGCGGTCGTTGCCGCGGGCATGGTGGCTGCCGCCTGGTTTGGCATCGTCCTCATCCGCAGCATCATCTCCCCCATCAACCAAGCACTGCAGGTAGCCAACCACCTGGCCGAAGGCAACCTCGACGTGACCATCGACATCGGAGCCCACGACGAAGCCGGACAACTGCTGCTGGCCATGCAGAACATGGTCAACAAGCTGACCGCACTCATCAACGACATCGAGACCCTGGTGACTGCCGCCGTCGAGCAGGGAAACTTCAGTTACAAGATCGAACTGGATGGACGCCAGGGCTACATCAAGCGGTTGTCCGAACTGCTCAACCGTCTATCCAACGTCACCGACACCAGCCTCAACGATGTGATGCGCATCGCCACCGCCCTGTCGCGGGGTGATCTGACCCAGAAGATAGAACAACCCTATCCGGGTATTTTTGGCCAGACCAAGGATGGCCTCAACAGCACCATAGAGGCGCTGACCGCCATCATCGAAGAAGTGCGCAACGCCGCCGACAACCTGACCAATGCCTCCAACCAGGTCAGCACCACGGCCCAGTCCCTGAGCCAGGCCACCAGCGAACAGGCCGCCAGCGTGGAAGAGACCAGCGCCTCCATCGAGCAGATGAGCGCCAGCATCAACCAGAACACCGACAACGCCAAGGTCACCGACAACATGGCGAGCAGTGCCGTGCTTGAAGCCACCGAAGGTGGCCGCTCGGTCCAGCAGACGGTGGCCGCAATGCAGCAGATCGCCCGCAAGGTCAGCATCATCGACGACATTGCCTACCAGACCAATCTGCTGGCACTCAACGCCGCCATCGAGGCGGCCCGGGCCGGTGAACACGGCAAAGGCTTCGCGGTGGTAGCCGCCGAGGTCCGCAAGCTGGCCGAACGCAGCCAGATAGCGGCGCAGGAGATAGGCGAGCTCTCATCGAGCAGCGTCGATACTGCCGAGAAGGCCGGCAGCCTGCTTGACAAGATAGTGCCCTCCATTCGCAAGACTTCCGATCTGGTGCAGGAGATCAATGCCGCCTCCGGTGAGCAGGCCAGCGCCGCCAACCAGATAAGCCTCGCCATGAGCCAGCTCAATCAGGTGACCCAGCAAAACGCCGCCAGCAGCGAGGAGCTGGCAGCCACGGCCGAAGAGATGAGCTCTCAGGCCAATGAGTTGCAGCAAACCATGGATTTTTTCTCGCTGGAGAACCTGAGCAAACCGGCAAGGACCCACGAGAGCGGACATAAAGGATTGCCCCCCAGAGGCAAATTTGTCATGCCGACCCAGCACCCACTGCACGGCAATACGGCAGCGCAACCTCAGGTTGACGAGGCCGATTTTGTCCGTTTTTAACCGGAGAGCCCCATGAGCATGTCTACCGAAGTGGCCGTCCAGCCTGGCACGCTGGCCCCTGATAACCAGGGCGATGCCCAGTACCTGACCTTTCTCATCAACGGCGAGATGTTTGCCATCAACATTCTCGGGGTAAAGGAGATCATCGAATACGGCAACATCACCCCCATCCCCATGATGCCGAGCTTCATCCGCGGCGTGATCAACCTCAGGGGAGCCGTGGTCTCGGTGGTGGATCTCAATGCTCGCTTTGGCAATGCTCCCTCCAGCATCACCCGCCGCAGCTGCATCGTCATTATCGAGGGAGTGCATCCGGACGACCCGGAACACGGCAATCAGGACATCGGCGTGGTAGTGGATTCCGTCTCCGAAGTACTGACCATTCCCTGCAATGAGATAGAGCCGCCACCGAGTTTCGGGGCTCGCATCCGGGCCGACTTTATCAGCGGCATGGGCAAGGTAAATGGCAAATTCGTCATCCTCATCAATACCGAGAAGGTGCTCTCCATCGACGAGATGGCACAGCTCAGCGAACTGACCCAGCAGCAGGAACGGTTGCTGGAACAGAAGCCACAGACACCGTGATTCAGGCGTAGCAAGCAACAAGAGTGTCGCTCACCACACCACACAGCAATGACATGTCGCACAAGGATAAGGCTCATGACTCAATCATTTTTTGGTAATCTGTTCGGCAACGGCAGCGCTCATGCCTTGCTGCAGGAACAACTGCTCCAGCTCATTGGTGCAACCCGATCGCTCCAGCAGGGGATCAGACAAGGCGACCAGTCAGCCCAGCTTGAGCTGGGTTCGCTCAGCGGCCCGCTGCGGGAACTCTGTCAGGAGTTCAATACCGTACTGGCACTGCTGGGGGAGCGCCTTAGCAACACCCTCGCCACCATCAGTGCCAACCAGACCCTGTATGATGAAAACCTGCGAGTGCGCAAGGCGCTGGATGGGGCCTCGACCAATGTGATGATCGCCGATACCAATCTCGACATCGTCTATATGAATGAAGCCGTGCTCGCCATGCTGGGCCAGGCCGAATCGGACATTCGCAAGGATCTGCCCAATTTTGATGTCAGACAGCTGATGGGCAAGAACATTGATACCTTCCACAAAGACCCTTCCCATCAGCGCAGCATGCTGGCCAAACTGAACAGCACCTATCGCGCCCAGATAACCGTCGGGGGGCGTATCTTCTCGCTGATCGCCAATCCGGTCTTCAACGATGGCGGCGAACGGCTTGGCTCCGTTGTCGAGTGGTCAGACCGGACCAAGGAGATCGCCATCGAGAACGAGATGAAGGCTGCCAGCGCCGCGGCCAAGATCGCCGCAGCAGAGAGCCTGCGCGTCAAGAAGGCGCTCGATGGCGCCAGCACCAACGTGATGATCGCCGACACCGATCTCAACATCATCTACATGAATGAATCCGTCAAAGAGATGCTGAGCCTGGCTGAAGCGGATATTCGCAAAGAACTCTACAACTTCAATTCAGCCACCCTGATGGGGGCCAACATCGACAGCTTCCACAAAAATCCGGGCCATCAGCGCAGCATGCTGGCCAAGCTGAACAACACCTATCGCACCCAGATCCTGCTCGGCGGGCGCACCTTCTCGCTCATCGCCAACCCGGTGTTTAGCGACGATGGCGAACGGCTCGGCTCCGTGGTCGAGTGGTCGGATCGCACCAAAGAAGTCGCCATCGAGCGGGAGATGTCGGAAATAGTGCAGGCGGTGATCAACGGCGAACTGCACCGTCGCATGGACCTGACCGGCAAGAATGGCTTCTTCCAGACCCTGGGAGAGGGGATCAATCGCATCGCTGAGGTGATCGATACCAGCCTCAACGACGTGATCCGGGTGGTGCAATCCCTGGCCAGAGGCGACCTGACCCAACAGGTCGAAGCCGACTACCCCGGTGTATTTGGCACCACCAAGGACTCCCTCAACCAGACCATCGTCTCGCTGACCAATATCGTCACCGAAGTACGGGGCGCATCTGACAATCTCTCCAGCGCGGCCGAACAGGTCAGCGCCACCGCCCAATCCATCAGCCAGTCAAGCAGCGAACAGGCTTCCAGCATGGAAGAGACCAGCGCCTCCATCGAGCAGATGAGCGCCAGCATCAACCAGAACACCGACAATGCCCAAGTCACCGATGGCATGGCCAGCAAGGCCGCCAAGGAGGCCATGGAAGGCGGTGAGGCCGTCAAGCTCACGGTCGATGCCATGAAGCAGATCGCCAAACGGATCGGCATCATCGACGACATCGCCTACCAGACCAATCTGCTGGCCCTCAATGCCGCCATCGAGGCCGCCCGGGCCGGGGATCACGGCAAGGGCTTCGCCGTGGTAGCCGCCGAAGTGCGCAAACTGGCGGAGCGCAGCCAGGTCGCAGCCCAGGAGATCGGCGAGCTGGCCTCTAGCAGTGTCGACATGGCGGAGAAGGCGGGCCGTCTGCTCGATCAGATGGTGCCCTCCATCAACAAGACCTCGGATCTGGTGCAGGAGATCAGCGCCGCCTCCGCCGAACAGTCCACCGGCGTCAGCCAGATCAACATCGCCATGAATCAG
Source organism: Aeromonas sp. S41-2 (assembly GCF_027705845.1). NCBI lineage: Bacteria > Pseudomonadati > Pseudomonadota > Gammaproteobacteria > Aeromonadales > Aeromonadaceae > Aeromonas > Aeromonas sp. S41-2. The sequence goes on from NZ_JAPDCG010000001.1 coordinate 816,279, forward strand.
CTGAGCCAGGTCACTCAACAAAATGCCTCCTGCAGTGAGGAGCTGGCCGCCACCGCCGAGGAGATGAGCAGCCAGGCAGAACAGCTACAACTGGCGATGGAGTTCTTCACGCTGGAACAGCACAAGCACGGCGCCAACCAGAAGGCACCGGCCCGTGGTAGCCCACGGGGGCGTTTCATGCACGAGGGCAACGGCCAGGAAGGTGTAGGCACCACGCCACGCCCTCACAATGACGCCGACTTTATCCGCTTCTAGCCTGATGCGGGTGGGCCAAGCTCACCCGCATCCCGCTCACCGCAGGGAGTTTGCGCGTGTATCAGACCCAGTTGCATGATGATGAGTTTGCGCAGTTTCAACGCTGGATCCACCAGACGGCGGGTATCGACTTGTCACCGGCCAAAAAGGCCCTGGTCGCCAGCCGCCTGTCAAAGCGCCTCTGCCACTACGAGCTGGAGAGCTACGGCGACTATTTCAGCCTGATCATGAATAACCGGGGGGCAGAACTGCAGGTCGCACTCGATCTGCTCACCACCAACGAGACCTATTTTTTTCGCGAACCCAAGCACTTTGAATTTCTCGGCAACAAGGTATTGGCACAACTGCCAAAAGAACGGGCGGTACGGATCTGGAGCGCGGCCAGCTCTTCCGGTGAAGAGCCCTACAGCCTGGCCATGACCCTGGCCGACAATCTGAACCATGGCAGTTGGGAGGTCATCGCCTCGGATATCTCGACCCGAGTGCTGGAGCAGGCCAGATCCGGGCAATATCCCATCGAGCGGGCCCACAACATCCCGCTACCATTTTTGATGAAGTACTGCCTGAAAGGGGTCGGTTTTCAGGAAGGCACCTTCATCATCGATCGCAAGCTGCGCGAGAAGGTGCAGTTTCATCACATCAATCTGAATCAGGAACTACCCGACATCGGGCTGTTCGACGTCATCCTGATCCGCAACGTGATGATCTATTTCAACCGGGAGACCAAGGCCCAGGTACTGCAACGGTTGGTGCCGCGCCTGCGCAAAGGGGGCTATCTCATCGTCAGTCATGCCGAGAGCCTGAACGGTCTGCCTCATGGCCTGCAACTGGTATCGCCTTCCATCTATCTGAAACCATAAGGGTTTCAATATGAGAGAGGTCTCGCTGCAACCCGGAGAATTCTATTTTGGGCAGGATGACACCATCATTCGCACCCATCTTGGTTCCTGTGTGGCCATTACCATGTGGCACCCGGAACAGAAGCGAGGCGGCATGTGCCACTACATGCTGCCCAGCCGAGGTCACAACACCATGAGTCTGGACGGTCGCTATGCCGATGAAGCAATTCAGCTATTTATCAATGAGATAAGCAAATATCCCGCTCCCATCCACGAATACGAGGTCAAGCTCTTTGGCGGCGGCAACATGTTTATCGAACAACAAACGCTCAACACCATGAATGTGGCCATCAGAAACATCAAGGCCGCCTGGCAACTGACCCAGCATCTGGGCCTCACCATCAAGGCCCACCATCTTGGCCATGCGGGACACAGAAGCCTGATTTTTGAGCTGGCCAACGGCAATGTCTGGGTGCGTCATCACCGCTTGCCACATCGCTAAGGGGACGGGAATGAAACAGATCAAGGTCATGCTGGTGGATGATTCCGCCGTGGTCAGGCAGGTATTGCAGGCCATTCTCGAGCAGGAGCCGGATATCAAGGTCATCGCCACCGCGTCTGATCCGCTGTTTGCACTGGAGAAGCTGAAGAAGGAGTGGCCGGACGTGATCGTGCTGGACGTGGAGATGCCGCGCATGGATGGCATCACCTTCCTCACCAAGATCATGGCCGAGCACCCCACTCCCGTGGTCATCTGCTCTTCCCTGACCGAAAAAGGGGCGGAGACCACGCTGCAAGCCATGGCCGCCGGCGCCGTGGACATCATCACCAAGCCCACCGTCGGCCTGAAAAGCTTTCTGCAGGAGTCGGCGCAGGAGCTGGCCATGGCGGTACGCGCAGCCGCCCAGGCCAATGTCAGACGACTGGCCAAAGTGCCCGCCCCCAGCGTCGCCCCCAAGCTCAACGCCGACGCCATCATGCCCGCCGCCAGCCAGCATGCCATGGCCCAGACCACCGAGCGGATCGTAGCGATCGGTACCTCCACCGGCGGCACCCAGGCGCTGGAAGCCGTGTTGACCACCCTGCCCCGGGTCTGCCCCGGCATTGTCATCGTGCAGCACATGCCGGAGAAGTTCACCGCTTCATTTGCCGAGCGGCTCAACAGCCTGTGCCAGATAGAAGTGCGGGAGGCCAAGAGCAATGACAGGGTGATCCCCGGGCTGGCGCTGATCGCCCCCGGCGGCAAGCACATGCTGCTCAAACGCAGCGGCGCCTACTATCACGTCGACGTGATGGACGGCCCCCTCATCAACCGCCACCGCCCTTCGGTAGACGTGCTGTTTCGCTCGGTGGCCAAGTTTGCCGGCGGCAATGCCACCGGCATCATCATGACCGGGATGGGGGATGACGGCGCCCGCGGATTACGGGAAATGCTGGAGGCGGGCGCCAACACCTTCGCCCAGGATGAGGCCTCCTGCGTGGTCTTCGGCATGCCCAAGGAGGCCATCAAGCTTGGCGCCGCCCGCCATGTCTTGCCGCTGCAGGATATCCATCACGCCATCGTGGGCCGCTAGCAGGCAACAGAGAGATGAGACGACACAGCCCGGCATGACCGGGCTGTTTTATCTCAATGCGGCATATCGTCGAGCAGGGCAAACAGACGGTCAATCTCGGCCGAGGTGTTGTAGTGCATGCAACCTATGCGCAGCACCCCATCGCTCACTCCCAGTTGCTCAACCAGTGCCAAGGCATAGAAGTGGCCAGCCCAGCTGCATACCTGATGCAGTCCCAAAAACTCGGCCATCTCGGCCGGAGTATGACGGTTTGACGTCAGGGCGAAGGTCGGGGTACGCCCCTGGCTGCCGTGAATGCCGTGCAGGGTGAACCAGGGCCGCTCAGCCAGCTTGGCCAGCAGGTGCTCGCTGAGCTGGCGTTCATGGGCCTGGCTGCGGGCAAACGCCAGATCGAGGCGAGCTTCCAGCTCATTCTCTGCGCCATCCAACCCGGACAGGGAGGCCAGGTATTCGACGGTGGCCTCCACCCCGGCCAGTGCTTCCCAGCTCTGGGTGCCGGTCTCCCACTTGTAGGGCGCCACATTTTTGGCCGGTTCAACCTTGTAAGGAGTGAAATGCGCCAGGTGACGATACTTGCCGTAGAGAATGCCGAGGTGCGGGCCGAAAAACTTGTAGGCGGAACACCCCAGAAAATCGCAATCCCAGGCCTGCACATCGATACGCTCGTGGGGAGCAAAGTGAACCGCATCCACATAGAGCAGCGCCCCTACCCCGTGCACCGCATCAGCGATGCGAGGGATGTCGACCAGAGTGCCGGTAGTATTGGAGGCCGCCGTCACCGCCACCAGCCGGGTCTTGGGCCCCAGCAGGCTGAACAGATGCTCATAGTCCAGCCCGCCGGTGGCCACGTCCACTCTTGCCTGATGCACCACCACACCGCGATCCGCCGCCGCTTGCTGCCAACTGGAAACGTTGGAGTAGTGATCGAGCGCGCTGACGATGATCTCGTCACCAGCCTGCCACTCCCGCGCCAGCGCTCGGCTGAGCGCAAAGGTCAGGGTGGTGAAGTTGGCGCCGAACACTATCTCCTCTGCCCGCTCAGCCCCCAGCAACGCAGCCACCGCCTGCCTGGCCCGCAGCGCCTGCTGCTCGGTCACCCTGGCCGAGAAAAAGGGGCCGCCCAGATTGGCGTTGAAGTGACCGAGGTAATCGGTCATGGCGGTGAGTACGGCATGTGGCACCTGAGCGCCACCGGGGCCGTCGAAGAAGATGGGGGCTTTGCCCTCAACCAGCTGATTGAGAGCGGGAAACTGGCCGCGCAACACGGCGATATCGAGAGCCTGCATAGGGAGAGTCCACAATCCATGTTAACAGTTGAATAACATGGCGAGAGTAAAATGCGGCAGCAGCAATGTCCATCAAGGAAGCGGTCAGCCATCACACTTAGAAGAGAAGGTGATTTTTTCAGTACAAAACGCTACTCGGCGCATCTTGTCTGATGGTGCTTCACACCCGCGATGAGTCCTGGATCCGGTATGACAGCGACAGGGAAGTCGTTGATAAGCGTGAAAAATGAGCGACAAATATCAAAAAATGACCGAATGGCACTTTTTTATCGCCAGATAGGCCCACCAGGGGTTCACAAAGAGCGAAGATCTGATAGTATGCGCCTCGCACTTGGGGAGGGGTTCCCGAGCGGCCAAAGGGATCAGACTGTAAATCTGACGGCTCTGCCTTCGAAGGTTCGAATCCTTCTCCCTCCACCATTCAAGTGCAACAATCAGGAAAATACCCCGTGGAGGGGTTCCCGAGCGGCCAAAGGGATCAGACTGTAAATCTGACGGCTCTGCCTTCGAAGGTTCGAATCCTTCTCCCTCCACCATCTTCCTGAACACAATATGCAAGGCCCCTGTGGAGGGGTTCCCGAGCGGCCAAAGGGATCAGACTGTAAATCTGACGGCTCTGCCTTCGAAGGTTCGAATCCTTCTCCCTCCACCATCATTCAAGAAAACCCGGCCCAGTGCCGGGTTTTCGCTTTTCACGCTTCTATCCATTTGACACTGTCAGATCTGACAATTGCCTGCCGGCCCGCTTTTGGAAACAGTATTGCCATCGCATCAAGAGACATGACCATGTTCGAGATCTGGGATGAAAAGGGACAGGCAACCGGGCTGAGTCTGCCGCAGCTGCAGCAACGACTGAGCTCCTATCGGGGTGAAGTGATGGTGCGCTACACCAACCGCATCGGCCTGCCGACCACCCTGTTTCTGACCGTCGACCAGGGCCTTGCCTATCAGCGCTTCAAAGCCGATACCCCCCTGCTCGACTGGACCTGGCTGGCACAGGCCGTACAGCCCGTCCCCTCCTCCGGTCACCCTGCGTTGTCATCAGATAGCCACAGCAGGCTGACGACAGTCTCGGGATAGTGCCGCTAGTTCATCGACAAGTTGTTGCAAAACATCGCGAAATTTCATCAACTCCCCCTCGCATCGTGCACGCCCATCTTTGCGGATTTGTTCTTCCAGATGCCATGCCTGTTCTGCTACTCCGTCAACCCTCATCATGGCTATCGTTCCCGCCTGTCGATGCACCCAATTTGCAAGCGCCTTGTCATCCTCATGGCTCAAGCCAAGGGACTGTTCCAGCTCCTGACGAAACGACACCAGCATTGTCTCAAATGAAGAACCAAATGCTGCCTGTAACAGATTGATATCGAGCAACCTGGGTACCGGCAATATCTGCCACTTCATCAGCATCTGGCGCAGTCCGTCCATGAGTACGGGCTTGCCCAGTACATCATTCATACCGGCCGCCAGACAACGCTGTGCCTGCTCCGGCAACACGTTGGCCGTCATGGCAATGATGGGGAGTTGTGCCAACCCCTCTGTGGCCCGCACCCGACGGGTAAACTCATAACCATCCATCACCGGCATCTGGCAATCGCACAGGATCAGGTCATAGCGATGAAAAGTCAGCATGGCGAGCGCCTGTCGACCATTCTCAGCCAGATCGCACTGCAGATTGAGCTGTTTGAGCTGGCGCTGCACCAAAACCTGATTCAGGTGGTGATCCTCGACGACCAGCAATCGCTGTGGCAACAGTGGTTCATCCGCTCCAACTGACGGAAAATCGGACGGCAGTTGCTCGGCCAGGCCCAGCTGGCGATAACAGACATCCCTCACGGCCTGCCAGGTCAGGGGATTACTGTTGAGGCAATAATGACCATCATCACGAAGCTGATAACCCAGCACGTTGCCAAGCGGCGCGACCCGGATGGCGGCCGGCTCATTCAGGTCACCAAACAACAAGTGTGCGCCCTGTGGGGCTCCACACAGCCGCAACCCCAGCGACAGCAGATGCAACCGTAGCGTGTGGTGCAGTTTGCCATCCGGCAATGCCATGAAGACGCTCAGCCCCGCCAGCTTGGGGTCCGGTTCATGACGTGCTTCCAGTGCCAGGGGGATAGACAAGCCGATATGGGTACCCAGCCCTGGGGCACTCTCAAGCCTCAATCGCCCCCCCATCAAGGTCGCCAGTGTCTGACTGATACTGAGACCAAGTCCGGTCCCCCCATAACTGCGGGTCGTGGCGCCATCCGCCTGTTCGAAGGCATTGAAAACTCGGGCCTGCACATCCTCGCTCATGCCGATGCCGGTATCCTGCACCCCAAGCAACAGCCACTGCTCTTCATCCGTCTCTCCCTCTACTCTGATCGACAGTTCGATGAAGCCGCGCTCGGTGAACTTGATCGCATTGCTGGCCAGGTTGAACAGCACCTGCTTGAGCCTCAGCACATCACCATAGAAACGGGCCCCCACTTCATCATCAACGCGCAGATAGAGTTGCAACCCTTTGCGCTGCAACTCGCTACTGGTCATTGTCAGTACGCTGTCGATGAGCTCACGCAGCAGAAAGCTGGTGGGTGCCAACTCCATCTTGCCGGCATCCAGCTTGGAGTAATCCAGCACATTGCCTATCAGCTGGAGCAGTCCTTCCGCCCCCTGATTGATGATGCCCACCATCTGGCGCTGCTCCGGATCGAGCGGGGTAAAACGCAGCTGTTCCGCCATCCCGATGATGCCGTTCATGGGGGTCCGGATCTCGTGGCTCATGGTGGCGAGGAAGTCGGCCTTCTGCCTGGCGGCCAGCTCAGCCGCCTCCTTGGCTAAAGCCAGATCGGCCTCCACCTGACGCCTGCGGGTTATCTCCTGGCGCAGGTGAAAGTAAGCGATAGAGAGTGAAAGAATAAACAGGGTGATACCGGCACCGACAGGGATCAGGGTACTGACCAGCTTGTGCCATGAAATACCCTCGTGGTAGTTCACCGCCAGCCAGCTGTTGCGGATCTGCCGCTTCTCCTTGTCACTCATGCTGTCCAACACCCGGTTAATGAGTGGCAGCAAGGGGGCATAGACCTCTCGTACGGCAACCGCGAGCTCATCCCTGAAAGGAGTGGGCGCGACAATATGCAGCGAGTCATCAAAATGCTCGTTGATGAGCCGTGATATCACCGCCAGATTGCCCATATAGGCATCACCTTTGCCGGAGGCCACCATCGCCAACCCCTCTTTTGGACTGGAAACAACCGTGGTCTGTATGTCAGGGATCCGGGACTTCAACTCGGTAATCAGCAAGCTGTCGGTGACGATCAAGTGCTTGCCCGCCAGCTCTGCAAATCCCCCAAAAGTGCTGCTGCCACGAGACATGGCAATGACCACGGGAAAGGACGCAATAGGTTGGCTCACCTGCCAGCCCGCAACCCTCTGGCTGATTCGAATAGGAATGACCGCAATATCAGCGTCTTGATGGAGCAATGCCTGCAGCAACTCTGGCCAACTCTGATCAACACGGTATTGATAGGCCAAGCCCAGCTTGTCCTTGAACACATCCAGATAATCGCCTATCAACCCCGTCAATTTACCCTCGTGATCCGCATAGGAAAACGGCACCCACCCAGGAATAAAACCCAGCCTGAGGGGAGGCAGACGGGAGAGCCACTCACGCTCATCAGGGCGCAGTAAAAAACCGCTGTGTCCCTGAAAACTCAAGCTGCCATCACTTAACCAGCTCTGTTCAAGAGCACTGCGCTCTTCCACCGTCAGCGCCTGAATCGCGGTATCAAACCGGACTCCCAGTCTGGATTTATGTTTGCTGATACCAAGGTGCAGGCTCTCCATCAACAAGGGGGCCTGAGCGACCACGGCCAGTTCTGGATGCTGGGCAATAAACTGATTCGTGACATGCAAATTGCCGATATAGGCATCGGCTCGTTTATCCAAAACGGCTTGCAGGGCCATGTCGGTATCTCGAAACAACAGGCGCAATACATCCGGATAGTAGGCTCTAACCAGCTTCTCGGTTAAAAAACCTGCCTCTATAGCCATTCGAGATTTACTTAAACCACTGACATCTCTAAAAAAAGGTGCATCATGGCGCACCACCACCACTGTTGGTGAAGAATAATAGGGGCGGCTGTAGGTAACACACTCTCGTTCATCTGCACGAAAGGCATCCAACAGAATATCAACCTGACCCGCACAACTCGCCATATATAACTGGTTCCAATCTGGATAGGCTTTCCATTCAATGCGATAGTCAAGATTCTTGGCCAATATGCTAATCAACTCGACACTGAAGCCGCTGGCATTATGTCCATCCCACCGCTGAAATGGCCCCCAGCCACCAGTCAATAACCCGACTTTTATTGTTGGTAATGAGTTGTCTTTATGAGCGAATGATAACTTTGGAAATATGCATAAATTAAATACCATTATAACGATTATGCATCGATATACGCTCATATGGAGACATCTCACTATGCCAATTCTGAAGGAGTGGATATTATCTAAGTACTAAAAAATGGTCGTGCAAAGTAGTATAGAAATGAAATGTTTGCTAGTGTAAATATTACTCAAGCTTTCATATAGGGCTCATATATGTCTTCCAAGATCATTCTTGCCGACGATCACCCGCTGATACTGACCGGGATCCGCAGCCTTATTGCACAACATCAGACCGGTTGCGAAATTGTTGCTGAAGCACACCAAGTTTCTGAATTATTCAAAACATTGCAGCAACATCACTGCGATATTTTAATAACTGACTTCAGTATGCCGGGTGACTCACGTAGCGATGGCCTGGCCATGATCCAGAGTTTAAAAAGGAATTACCCACAGCTATCCATTATCGTACTGACACAAATACAAAATGCCGGAATACTGCAAAGTTTGCTGCAACTTGGCGTCAGCGGGATACTACTGAAAAAAGCCGTCATCAGTGAACTATCTGATGCGATCCGCCATGTCTTATCTGGTCAAGAATATCTTGGTCATTCTGTAAAGTTGTTATTGGCAGAAAGCGGTATGCCTGACACAACTCAACCGCTGCAGCTGACACCAAAAGAGAATGAAGTCGTACGTCTACTGGCCAGCGGCATGTCCGTCTCTCAAGTTGCGGAGTATTTGAATCGCAGCATCAAGACCATCAGCACCCAGAAAAAGAGCGCCATGCAGCGGCTCGGTCTGCACAGTGACAGCGCTCTGTTTCAATATGCCAAAGAAAAAGGGTTAGTTTAACCCTTTTCACCAATATCAGACGACCTATAGAAGTGCATCAAATACAATGGTTACCGTTCCTTTATAAGTTCCTCCCGGGTATTTTAGTATCTTACCTAATTCGGATTTCTCTATTTTAAAAATAACTTTTTGTTCTCTACCGATAACTCCTGCCCCATCAATATTAACAGGGAACTTGGTAATGCCGGCTAGAGAAAGCATCGTTTGCTCTCCTAACGTACTCATATTGTATACGGTTAGCCTCACTTTATGGCCTGTCTGCGTATTTTTCAATTGACAGCTTAGACCATCAGCATTATCACATTTCAAAAATGCGGCATAAGTAGACGTAGCCCATAATTTATATGGTAACTCCCCGGTTAAATAAACAGGAACTCTGCCGGTCTGCATCCATTCTGTCCAGCCATAGGGTGGCTTCAACTCAACTTCACTCTCACTGGTAGTAAACTCTACTTTTATTTGATGCATTACTTTTACGGTGAAAATTATCGTTATTGAATTGTCAGAATAAGTACCCCCTCCCAGATCAAAGTCTTTATACGCACCGACAGTGAATGTGGTCCTTCCAACGTAGGTACCATTTGGCATGGTCAAAGGATTTGGCGTCTTGAGTTTATAGCCAAGATACAGGCTGGCAATTTTTACAGTTTTGCTTAAGTTATTTTGATTACTATAGCAGACACCGCCGGATGACTGCATCGACTCTTTTATTTTGCTAAACTGGAAAGTTGCTACATTATTCCATGAATACTTGTCATTGATACAGTCGCCCTGTTCCTGCAGTTTATTTTGATTATCCATAATGATCTGAGAGCCAATATCAGTCAGTATAAACTTAAATGGAAATGCGCCCCCCCCAGTTGTACTAGTCAGAATCACCTCTCTAGCCGGCGGAAATGACAAATAATGAATACCAAAACGTTTATCTTCGGTGTCCTTGACTGCTCGCTGGGTATAAGTACTCACGTAAATTGCTTGTGGTTTATCGACCGTCGCCGTTCCCGAACACCAATTCACCAGCGACTGGGTACAGGGGGTGGTGTTGATAAACTTAGCGCCCTCTTCCAAGTAATTGGCAGGATTATATTCAGCTGTAATGTTAAGCGTGGCCGCCTGGGTCAATCCCGTTAGACACAACAGCAAAATCCAGCCGTAACGATTCAGTGCTCCTGCCTTCATACTCTTTTCCTACCTAATATCATTGACGAGCCAACTCCTGCAATATGCAGGTCAAATCACCCAGCAAGAGCACCTCCCGCTGGCGCTCGACCCGGTTCATGTCGAGAGAAAGATCACACCGCTGACCGCCACGGTGCTCCACCTGCAAACTGGGATTGTGCTCGCTCATCTCGACTGCAAAGAAACCGTCAGCTTCACTCACGGTACGGCCGGCGTGGTTAATAACCATGGCCCCCTTTATGGGAGAACCTTCCCCATTCAGCAGGCGTCCGATGACTGTCACCGTCTTCATTACCTTGACCTTGTGATAGGCCACGCCCCCCTTGTTGAGGTGATAGGGCAGCACGTTAGGTCGGATGTTCATCGATGGAGCATCGTGCCCGGCGAGATCCAGTTGTACCGCACTGCTACGATAGGCGGTCACAGGAACCAGATTACGCCCGGGTTTCAGCACCGTATAACGCCCCTGTTCATCATCAGCTCGCAGGGTCAGCTCAGGCATATCAGACTCCACATCGACGATCATCCCTGCTTCATACCCTTGTGGTTGTCCAGTCATGGCGACACTCCCGTCGTCCCCCAACGCCATGGTGCTATCCAGATTGAGCCCACCACTGACGACCTGGTTATAGGAGGAAGATTGCAAGTGGGCATCACCACTCAGTCGCTCCCCCTCAAAGCGGGCATATCCAGCCGTCCCAACCCCGTAGCTATCGGACGTCAAACTGGCACCGACACTTTGCAACGCCCCCCATTCCAGCAACTGCTGATAACTGAGGGATCCATTACGTTCCTGCCCACCGGAGCGGGATGTCCGACTACCGACACCGATGGCCAGCAGGCTGCGCTCACCACCCAGATTCATACTCAGGGAAAGCATGCCACCCCGATCACGGGCATGGGCCGTGCTGATGCTGCCTGGTCGGTCAAACACCGTCAGGCTCCAGCTCATGTTCTGACTGAACAACTCGCCGTTATAACGCCATCCGAGGTCAGCACCGGTCCCGTAGCCCGGTTGATGCGACACATAAAGATTGGCAGAGTGGCTGTCACTGAGACGCTGCTGCAGCGAGAGTGTGCTTTGGGTCGTATTGCTGTCAGATGCCTCGCTCTGACTCAAATATTGCCGCTGATGGCCGACGACCAGACTGCCGGAACCATAGTGATGGAGCAGTTGCAGATCGAAGCCATGTCCTAGCCCTTGAGTGGTCATCAGGTTGCCAAGCAGTCGCCACTGCTCAGTCAGGCCCCAATCCGCTAACAGACCGTTTTGCCATCGCTCATCGATATATTGGCTGGAAGCGCCGATGATGACGGAAGAAGCCAGCAGATGATTGACCATGACCCCGCTGCTCAAGCTGCTGACGTCACTCTCATCCCAATTGCTGAGCAAGCGGGTCTGCTGACCGGCAAACAGGTTGAACCGCCAAGTCTCGTCCGGATTCTGCCAATTCATCGGCTTGTAGATCGTCTCACGTCGCCGCTCGGTGACTTGACCATCTTCCAATACCCGTAACTCAACTTCGTAGATACCGGCTGGCAGCACTCGGGTATCCAGCGCCTGTAACCCGGCGATCACTTGCTGCGAATTGATGAGCTGTCCATCCCGGTATATTTCAACCATACCGGGCCGGCTTGGTGTCACGTAAACAGGCGTAGCGCTCGCCTGCCCTTGCTCAATCAACAAGGTATCGGAATCACCCAGCATCACCCCCAGCACGGTAGGGGTACGTCCACCAAACAGCGCCGGCTGACGAACCAATCCCTGGGCATAAGGTGAGAAATACCCCAGTCGGTAGAAGCGGCCAGCCCCCTCATGCTCGGCATAAAGTTGCTGAATATGGTGCAACGTCCCCTGACCGTCACCAGATTGACTTAACTCGCCCTCCAGCAGTGGACTCCACTCGCCCATGCTGCCCTGCGCCGTCAAGTTGTAGCGACCACTACGCTGTTCACCTTCTCCTTGACTGAGGTTCAACTGATGGCGCAGCAAGGCGCCGTAACTGCCCCCCTCGGGCAGGGAATGGTAGCGGGTCGACAGTCGGCCCTTCTCCACGTTGGCGGTCAAGATGGATAGCTGGGAGTTTTCCAGGCTGTATTCCAGCGCCAGAACACCGTCCTCGCATTTTTGCTGACAAGGCCCCAGTTGATGGGAACTGGATAAAATCTGGCTCCAGTGCTGGCGATCTCGCTCACTCAATTCGGACTCGTAGCTGTCCGTCAATGTCAATAATTGCACGCTGGTATCTTTGCCCAGCACTACCTCACCTTCCCCCAGCAACTGCCCATCCAATAAAATGCGCACCGCCAGCGGAACGCCAAAGAAGTGATCGGCAAAGTCATCCGGCAAGCTCTCCGCTTGCTGCAAAAGATCAAGCGGCTGCGTTACACGTGCCTCATTGGCCCAGGCCGGCCAGCACAACACCACCAGGACTAACAGGAACGGAGAATACAACACTGTTCATCTCACTCTTCTCGATGCAGACAAAAAGGCTCCCTGTCGCAGGGAGCCTTGAAAGGAAGGCTTATGCGCCAGCCTTAGGTGCTTCTGATTCAAAAATCATGTTCACTACGCCCTGGTAATTACCTGGCTTGTAGCCAGTAACGGGGGCATCGGCAGGGATCACTTCCAGCTCGAGCAGCTTGCCGGTCTTGGCATCGTCAGCCTTGATCACTTCAGCAGACGTCGTGGACAGGGCGACACCGCCAAGCTTGACGCTCAGTGCGATGTTGTCACTGCCGCTGGCCATCACGGCCGGGTTGGTCAGATAACCGGTGATGGCGCCGATCGTGCTCTTGGCTTCCATCTGCTTGCTCAGCTTGTCCAGCTTCTTGGTGTAAGGGTTGTAGCTCAGTTTCTGCGGGGTACTCATCCAGTTGTCACCACCGATGGGCTGCACATAGAACGCCTCGGTCGGGATCTGGGCGGTCACGGTGACCTGATGCTCGACACGTTCGGCAGCCATCAGATTGGCCGACATCAGCATGGCCAAGGGCGCTGCTATCCATACTTTCATTTCTTTCTCCTTTTTTGAAATACGAAACATCAGTGACCAATCACCATGTTTCTACTCTTGTCACCCTCTATCAGCACAAATCGATAGAGGCGATCTCTCTTCTTCATCAACTGCTTCTTCATATTTGGCAACAGATGCATCTTGGCCGGACTGGAACAATTCTTTTTCCGTCCATCACACTCTTCAAAAAAATCCAGCATGAGTGTTGTGTTGCCTTTATTGACAATGGTGGTCATCTTCTCATCTTCGATAATTTGAGTATCGAAGTGACTTTGTCTAGGCATCACGAACAGAATTGAACCAAAGCCCGTCAATATATTTACACCAGCAGATACTTGTTCCCGCTCTTCCTGGATAGTTGCAGCATCAATATCAAAACCATCCTCGGCCTTGGGCAGAACTGGTATAAAACGTACCCTGAAGTAGCGCTCTTTATCGCGCTCTCCCATAAACAGAAAGCGGCTTGCCTGCACTCCATTGGCTGGAATAATGAGCCTGGAGGGGCTAGCAACCAGCGCCCTGTTACCTTCTGTCAGCTCAGGAGACTCCTTTGGCTGGCCTTCACTGTCATAGGTGATTTCGTGGATCGCCACCTTTACAAAGGCTGTTGCATCGCCTTGATTACGAACCCGTTTCAAATAAGTGCTCTGCTGGCCAGACATATAATCATATAGAGTGCCGATACTGATTTCTGCCGATGCAGAAGCATTGCCGCTGAACAGCAAAAACAAGATTAAATATACTTTTCTCATTACTACCCCAGGCGTTTACCTATACGGACAGGATGAATAAAGCCATCAACATGGCGAGAGGTGTTGAGGTTATTTAAAAAATCATTCCACCGTATATTTTCAGGGCCAGTCTATGACGCAAACGAGTCAGCGTTAATCGGAATAGTCCTATATTGCAGGCATTAATTAACGTCAATTATCAGATGATTCCTACAGGCTTTTCCGATCTCTTCTGCTGTATTATCCGCAGCCATATCCGTCAACAGGTGAGTGCCGTGTTTGCATTTCAAGAAGAGTACCCAATAAGTGACATGGCAAGCATCGCGGTGGCCGATCTTGCCGTGCCCTTCTATCAGCCGATCATCGGTCGGGATCATCAGGTCAAGGGTTATGAGGTGCTGGCCAGACGCTGGGAGCCGGCCCAGCAGAGCTATCAGGGCATCGACTTTGCCTCCCTCAGTGAGGAGCAATCCCTCCATCTGGATATCGTCATGCTCAGGGCCATCATGCGAGATCTGCCGACCCTGGCGCAGGCCGGACCCTATTTTCTTTCCATCAATCTCAACCCGACCCTGAACAGCCCCACCTATCAGAACCTGTTGCTGCTGGTGCTGATGCAGGCGCGCAAGCTGGGGATCGAGGTCTGGTTCGAGGTACTGGAACAGGCCCCGCTGCAGCGGCAGCACAGGGCGCTGATCGAGGTACTGCGCAGCCATGGTGCCCATATTGCCTGCGATGACTTCGGCACCCTGGAGTGCAACTTCCAGCGTATGTTGGCGCTGCCCTACGAGGTCATCAAGCTGGATCGCTCCTTGCTGCTGCAAGCCAGCAAGACACCCCATGCCCTGCGCATGCTGACCGGTCTGGTGGAGTACCTGCAACGGCTCGGCATGAAGGTGGTGTGCGAAGGGGTCGAGACCCTGCAGCACATCGAAATCGCCAACCGGCTCGGTTGTGACTATCAGCAAGGCTACGCCTACGCCATGCCCTCCCCCCTCTCTCGCTGGGCCTGAACCGCCCCTTTTTTGGCCGCCGACTCGCGCCGGGGACGTTCCCCTGCCAAATTGCATGATGCGGTGAGGGCGAGTACAATCTCGCACCCCGTTTATCCGGTGCATACTGCTGCAGCCCGGATATGCCGTTATCGGGTCGCGCCGAGCGAGTATCCACTCCCGGCGCAGCTCAACCCATACGGCGCCATCAGGTGGCGCCGTCCTGATTTGCAATCAGATACGAAGAGTCCGCCATGTTTAAACCAGAATTGCTCTCCCCCGCAGGTTCCCTCAAGAACATGCGTTACGCCTACGCCTATGGCGCCGATGCCGTCTATGCCGGCCAGCCCCGTTACAGCCTGCGGGTACGCAACAACGAATTCGATCACGAGAATCTGCAGCTCGGCATCAACGAAGCCCATGCCCTCGGCAAACAGTTCTACGTGGTGGCCAACATCCAGCCCCACAACTCCAAGCTCAAGACCTTCATCCGCGACATGCGCCCTGTGGTGGAGATGAAGCCGGATGCGCTGATCATGTCCGACCCCGGTCTCATCATGATGATGCGCGAAGCCTTCCCGGATATGCCTATTCATCTGTCGGTGCAGGCCAATGCGGTCAACTGGGCCACGGTGAAGTTCTGGCATCAGATGGGCCTGACCCGGGTCATCCTCTCCCGCGAACTGTCGCTGGACGAGATCGAGGAGATCCGCATGCAGGTGCCGGAGATGGAGCTGGAAGTGTTCGTTCACGGGGCGCTGTGCATGGCCTACTCCGGCCGCTGCCTGCTCTCTGGCTACATCAACAAGCGCGACCCCAACCAGGGCACCTGCACCAACTCCTGCCGCTGGGAGTACAAGGTGCACGAAGGCAAGGAAGATGACGTGGGCCAGATCGTCCACCGTCAGGAGCCCATCGCCATCCGCCCGGACAACACCCTGGGCCTGGGCAAACCGACCGATGCGCTGGTGCTGCTGGAAGAGTCCAACCGCCCGGGCGAGTACATGAGCGCGTTCGAAGACGAACACGGCACCTACATCATGAACTCCAAGGATCTGCGCGCGGTCGAGCACGTCGAACGACTGACCAGGATGGGCGTTCACTCGCTGAAAATCGAAGGCCGCACCAAGTCCTTCTACTACTGCGCCCGCACCGCCCAGGTCTATCGCAAGGCCATCGACGATGCGGTCGCCGGCCGCCCGTTTGACCGCAGCCTGATGGGCACCCTCGAGAATCTGGCCCACCGCGGCTATACCGAGGGCTTCCTGCGCCGTCACAACCACAGCGAATACCAGAACTACGACTACGGCTACTCCGTCTCCGACACCCAACAGTTCGTCGGCGAAATCACCGGTCGCAACGGTGACATGGTGGAAGTCGAGGTGAAGAACAAGTTCCTGGTGGGCAACAGCCTGGAACTGATGACCCCGCAGGGCAACCTCAGCTTCAATCTGGAGCAGATGCAAAACCGCAAGGGCGAGCTCATCGACACCGCGCCGGGCAACGGCCATGTGGTCTATGTGCCGGTGCCGAAGGAAGTGGACGTTGACTACGGCATCCTGCTGCGCAACCTCGGTGAGCGCCAGGATACCCGTCAGCCGCACTCGGCAGCCTGAGATGGCACTGCTCATCACCGACAAGTGCATCAACTGTGACATGTGCGATCCCGAGTGTCCGAACCAGGCAATCAGCCTCGGTGAGGAGATCTACGAGATCGACCCCAGTCGCTGCACCGAGTGCGTCGGTCACTACGAGAAGCCGACCTGCATCAGCGTCTGCCCCATCGACTGCATCATCTGGGATCCCGCTCACGTGGAGACCGAAGATCAGCTGATGGAAAAGTTCGTACGGATGCACCGGCAGTAACATCGGCATCAGCGTCTGCTCTACATGGACTGCATCCTCCGGGATCCCGCTCACGTGGAAACCGAAGATCAGCTGATGGAAAAGTTCGTGCGGATGCACAGGTAATCAGCAGGTCGCGACAACATCATAAAAAAAGCCCCGCATGCGGGGCTTTTTGACGTTTGGCGCTCATCGCACCTAGACGTATTCCATAAAGACCCGGGAGGTGAGCTTGGTGATGAGCTCGTAGGGGATGGTGCCGATCTGGTCGGCCACCCGCTCTACCGGCAGCCCTTCACCCCACAGCACCGCCTCGTCACCGGCCTTGTCGGTGGCGCCGGGGCCGAGATCCACCGTGGTCATGTCCATGGAGACCCTACCCACCAGCGGCACGATGCGGCCGTTGACCAGCACCGGCGTGCCGTTGGGAGCCATGCGCGGATAGCCGTCGCCATAGCCGATGGCGATGACACCGAGCCGGGTATCGCGATCCGACACCCAGTTGGCGCCATAGCCCACCGGCTCGCCCGCCTTGTGATCCCGCACCGCGATCAGTTGTGTCTTGAGGGTCATCACCGGCTGCAGGTCGTAATCGGCCGCCACCGTATTGGGGAAGGGGGAGACGCCGTAGAGGATGACGCCGGGGCGGATCCAGTCGCAGTGGGAATCCGGCCAGGCCAGGATGCCCGCCGAGTTGGCCATGGCCCGCTCGCCCAAAAGCGGCGCGGTCAGCTGGCTGAACAAGTCGATCTGCTCGCGGGTGGTGGGCTGCTCCAGCTCATCGGAACGGCTGAAGTGGGTCATGATATTGAACGGTTGAACCACGTTCTTGCACCTGGCGAGCCGCTCGATAAAGGCGGGCATCTCGTCGGCCCGCACGCCGAGGCGGTGCATGCCGGTGTCGAGCTTGAGCCAGGCCACCACGGGGGCAGGCAGATCCGCCTGCTCCAGCGCTTCGAGCTGCTCCCAGGTGTGCACTGCGGTCTGCAGGTTGTTGGCCGCCAGCACCGGCAGGTCGGCCGCGCTGAAGAAGCCCTCCAGCAGCACGATGGGTTTGACCACTGCGCAGGAGCGCAGCATCAGCGCCTCTTCGATGCGGGCCACCGCGTAGGCATCCGCATCCACCAGGGTGCGGGCGACCGGCAGCAGCCCATGGCCATAGGCGTTGGCCTTGACCACGGCAATGATCTTGCATTGGGGGGCGTGGCGTTTCACCACGGCAAGGTTGTGGCGCAGGGCCGCGGTATTGATTTGGGCGATAGCCGCTTTCATCTGTTTTCCCTTACGAGGGCATGATAACGCGCGAACGCGCCAGGCACCGGGGGGTGTCAGCCCTTAATTGTCATCGTCTAAGGCCGGACCGGCAGAATTGTCGAACCGGGAAAACTGTTTCTGGATACCGGGAGCAGGCTCCCGGCTTACTTAGTAGTCATCATCAAACGCCGGGCCCGCGTAGTTGTCAAAACGCGAGAACTGACCCTGGAAGGTGAGGCGCACCCGGCCGCATATTGGCACCGTTACGCGGCTTTGCAGCGATGACTCTCACCACTTTCTTTCTCTCCAGGACGCGATGACGATGATCAGTAGTCATCATCAAACGCCGGACCCGCGTAGTTGTCAAAGCGCGAGAACTGGCCCTGGAAGGTGAGGCGTACCCGCCCGATGGGGCCGTTACGCTGCTTGCCGATGATGATCTCGGCGATCCCCTTGTCGGGGCTGTCGTCGTGATAGACCTCGTCGCGGTAGATGAACATGATCAAGTCCGCATCCTGCTCGATGGAGCCCGATTCCCGCAGATCCGAGTTGACCGGGCGCTTGTCGGCCCGCTGTTCCAGGCTTCGGTTGAGCTGGGAGAGCGCCACCACCGGGCACTGCAACTCTTTCGCCAGCGCCTTGAGGGAGCGGGAGATCTCGCCGATCTCCAGGGTCCGGTTGTCAGACAGCGCCGGCACCCGCATCAGCTGCAGATAGTCGATCATGATCATCGAGAGGCCGCCGTGCTCACGGGCGATACGACGGGCGCGAGAACGCACGTCGGTCGGGGTGAGGCCGGAGGCGTCATCGATGTACATCTTGCCCTTCTCCAGCAGCAATCCCATGGTGGAGGAGAGCCGCGCCCAGTCCTCGTCGTCGAGCTGACCGGTCCGCACCTTGGTCTGGTCGATGCGCCCCACCGAGGCGAGCATACGCATGATGATCTGCTCGGAGGGCATCTCGAGGGAGAAGATCAGTACCGGCTTGTCGGCGGTGAGCGCCGCATGCTCGCACAGGTTCATGGCAAACGTCGTCTTGCCCATGGAGGGACGGGCCGCGACGATCACCAGATCCGAACGCTGCAGGCCGGCGGTCATCTTGTCGAGATCACCGTAACCGCTCGATACCCCGGTCACCCCGTTGTGGGGCGTCTTGAACAGCTCTTCAATCTTGTCGACGGTCTGCTCGAGAATCAGCTTGAGCGGCTGGGGCCCCTCGTTGGCGCTGCTGCGCTGCTCGGCAATCTTGAATACCTTGCTCTCGGCGAGATCCAGCAGATCGCCGGAGGTGCGCCCCTGTGGCTCATAGCCTGCTTCGACTATCTCGTTGGCGACCGAGATCATCTCCCGCACGACCGCCCGCTCACGCACGATCTCGGCGTAGGCACTGATGTTGGCGGCACTCGGGGTGTTCTTGGCGATCTCCACCAGATAGGCGAAGCCACCGGCCTCTTCCAGCTGTTCGGAGCGCTCCAGCTCCTCCTGCAGGGTGATGAGATCGATGGGGTTGCCCGCATTGGAGAGGCGGGTCATGGCCTGGAAGATCAGGCGGTGCGGGCGGCTGTAGAAATCCTTGTCGATCACCCGTTCGGCGACCCGATCCCAGGCCTCGTTGTCCAGCATCAGGCCGCCCAGTACGGACTGTTCGGCCTCAAAAGAGTGGGGAGGTACTTTCAGCTGTTGTGTCTTGGCGTCTTTTTTCGCCGTCACTTGCTCTGCCATACACATAAAAACCGCAGCGGGAAGGGGACGGGAATTTTACAAAAGAAACCCCGTCATCGCGAGTGCAAATGCACGCTATTCACTTCTGTCAGCCACAACCGCCCTCCTGATGGTTGTTGACGCCGCCTGTCGATGAAATCCGTTTCGCATTCATACAATCATGAAGGGCCAGACCAGGGTCTGATCCTGCGGTTTGGCTCTCGCCTTGTTGCGCAGCTTGCGCTCCTTGCGGCTCGGTCGTCGACTTTTCATGGCCTGTCTCCTCGCAACGCCCCCGATCGGGGCAATCTGTTCATGAATAATTCATGCCAATCATGTTAATCATAGTCGCAAGCTGCAATACAACGAGGGACAGGCAGCCTGCCATGCGCCTCGCTGAGCTTGCCAAAGCAGAGCATGCCCCACCCACTGATGAGAGTGAAAAGAGTCAAAATGAAAAAGATGCTGACCCTGTTTGCCGTGATCCTGGCCATTGGCCTGGGGGCACCCATTGCCGAGGCCAAGAAATTTGGCGGCGGCAAATCCTTTGGCAAGAGCTATAAAACGGCTCCGGCCCAACCGGCCGCCAAACCCGTCGACACCAAGAACCCCACCGTGGGCGCCCAGGCCCCCAAGAAGGGCGGCATGATGGGCGGCCTGCTCGGCGGTCTGCTGGCCGGCGGTCTGTTCGCCTACCTGCTGGGCAGCGGCGCCTTTGAAGGTCTGCAAGGGATGGACTTCCTGCTGATCGCCCTGCTGGCACTGGGGGCCGTGTTCCTGATCCGCACCCTGCGCAAGGGCAAGATGGCGGCGCCACAGCAGCAGACGGCCTATGCCGGCTATCAGCCGCCCCAGAGCGCGGCGCCCCAGCAGTTCGAGCAGAACCACAGCGCCCCGCAGGCCACCGGTTTTGCCGACAGCGACGTGCCGTTCCGCCTGCCGCCAGGTTTTGACATGAACGGTTTCCTGGCCGGGGCTCGCGATCACTACCGCACCCTGCAGGAAGCCTGGAACAAAAACGATCTGGAAAAGGTACGCGAGTACGTGAGTCCGGAGCTGTTCGAACAGCTCAAGGCCGAGCGGGCCGAGCTCACCGGTGAGCAGCATACCGAAGTGATGTATGTGGACACCCAGCTGGTGCGTGCCGACTACGGCAGCGACTGGGCACAGGTCAGCGTGCGCTTCAGCGGCCGCTACATGGATCGCCAGGAGCAGGTCGAGGAGGACATCAAGGAGGTGTGGCACCTCGAGCGCAACCTCGCCAAGGACAATGCCCCCTGGCATATCGTCGGCATCGAGCAGCTGTAAACGCGCTTTTCCTGCGATGACAAACAAAGGCGGCCTGCGGGCCGTCTTTGCTTTGTGGCATTTCCAACCCCCTGCGCCCGCCCATGCCTCCCCTTGTACCGGCTATGAGATTGAGGTGTGATTGTGTAGTATGACCGACCTTTTTTTGTTCAATTGACTCTTCATCGAGGCGTGGCCCATGGCTCTTCCCTTTCTGCGTCGCAGCAACATGCCTCGTCTCCTGGCCAGCCTGCTGTGCTGCGCCACCCTGATCCTCATCTCCCTCGTCACCCTCTACTGGCAGACCTGGTCGATGACGCGCCAGCAGGCCCAGACCGCAGCCGAACGCGCCATGACGCAGATCGACAGCGCGCTGCACCACTCGACCCTGGCGGCCAAGGCGGCGCTGCCGCTGGCCAGCCGGCCCTGCCGCGAGGTGGCCCGCGAGCTGCGAGTGCTGGTCGCCACCTCCCCCTATGTGCGCTCGGTCAACCTCTCCCGCAACGGTCGCCTCTACTGCTCCTCCATCTTCGACGAGATCGATCTCAAAGACCGGCTGCAGAACAGCCAGCACGAGCTGCTCAGACTGGAGGCGGTCACCCAGCTCGGACGTAAACCGTCGCTGCTGTTCTACCACCTGAGCGAAGGGGATCATGCGGTGGTGGTCGCCATCAACCCCTATCATCTGAGCAAGCCGTTGCAGTGGCATCTCGCCGGGCCCCACAGCTGGGTGCAGATAGGCAAGCAGTGGCTCGACCTGCAGGGCAAGGTGCACGATGGCCAACCGCCCAGGCTGCGGGGTTTCAACTACCGGCTCGACTCGACCACGTTCGGCTACAGCCTCAACCAGGGGTTCCCGCTGAGTGCCGTGCTGGCCATGACCCTGCAAAAACAGGGCAGCATGGTGCTGCTGATCCTGGCCCTCGGGGGGCTGGCCGGGCTTGCCACCTACCGCTGGTGGAGCCATATCTCGACCCCGACCCAGGAGCTCAGGCGTGCCATCATCAAGCAGGAGTTCGTGCCCTATCTGCAACCCATCGTCGTCAGCCAGAACGGCCAGCTGCATGGCTGCGAGGTGTTGATGCGCTGGCAGCACCACCGCCAGGGGCTGATCCGGCCGGATCTCTTCATTCCGCTGGCGGAGGAGAGCGGACTCATCATCCTGATGACCCAAACCCTGATGCAGCAGGTGCGGCTGCAGTTTGCCCCCCACGCGGCGGCGCTGCCGCCCCGCTTCCACTTCAGCTTCAACATCTGTGCCCGCCACTGCCAGCAGCTGAGCCTGCTGGATGACTGCCGCAGCTTTCTCGCCGCCTTCACCGCCAACCCGATCACCCTGGTGCTGGAGCTGACCGAGCGCGAGCTCATCACCCCCAACCACCTCACCGAGCGGCTGTTTGAGGAGTTGCGGCAGATGGGGGTCAGGATCGGGCTGGACGACTTTGGCACCGGCCACTCCAGCCTCACCTATCTGCAACAGTTTCACGTGGACTATCTCAAGATCGATCAGAGCTTCGTCGCCATGATCGGCACCAATGCCCTCTCCCGTCATATTCTTGACAGCACCATCAGCCTGGCGACCCGGCTGGGGCTGCAAACCATCGCCGAGGGGGTCGAGACCCAGGAGCAGGCCGACTTTCTGGTCGAGCGGCAGGTCGATTACCTGCAGGGCTACCTGTATGGCCGCCCGCTCACCCCACAGCAATTTCTGCAGCAGTTGACCCCCACGCCTGCGCCTTGAAGCGCCCCTGACCTCAATGGGGTTGCATTGACACCCATGCTGGCGGAAAATCCCCGCCGCACCTTCCCCTGCTCTGCCAAATAGAGCAAACGTTTATTTGCTTTATTAATGTGCAGTAGCTCAAAGGAATCAGCTCTGTTTATTTCCAATTATTACTTTTTGCCTAGAATCGCCACACTCCTGTCATGCAGGAACGATATACAGGACTATAACAACAAGAGGAATATTACCGATGAAGAAGACGCTACTGGCCGTCACCGTCTCTATTACCCTGTTCGGGCTGACCGCCTGCAATTCAGAAAACAGCAGCAAGGAACATATTCCGCTGGATCTGACCATTGCCCACATCAATGATACCCACGCCCACCTCGACCCGACCGAAAATGCGCTGGCGATCCAGCCCACCGGCCAGGAGCTGTTCAAGTTCAACGCCAAGCTGGGCGGCTATCCGCGCCTGAAGTTCAAGCTGGACGAGCTGCGCAGCCAGGCTGCCAACGAGGGCCGCAACTTCATGGTGCTCAACGGTGGCGACGCCTTCCAGGGCACCCTCTATTTCACCCAGTTCAAGGGTGAAGAGGAGTCCCGGCTGCTCTCCGACATGGGTATCGATGCCATGGTGCTCGGCAACCACGAATTCGATCTGGGCAACCAGGCTATTAAAGACTTTGTCTCACGGGTGAATTTCCCGGTATTGGCTTCCAATATGGTGAAATCCAGTAGCGCCACCCTGAAGGACAGTGAAAATATTCACGAATATGTCATTAAGGAAGTCAATGGCGAGAGCGTGGGTATTTTCGGGCTGGTGCTGGAAAATATGCATGACATCTCCTCACCGGATACCGACACCAAATTCCTGCCGATGATTGAGACCGCCCAGAAAATGGTCGATACCCTCAAATCCAAGGGTGCCAACAAGATCATCATGGTCACCCATATCGGCCTGCAAAATGACCAGGCGGTCGCCAAGGCCGTCAACGGCATCGACCTGATCGTCGGCGGTCACTCCCAGACCTTCCTCGGCGACATCACCGAGCTCAACAGCATCGGCTACACCGCCCACAACCAGAACCCGGCCGACGACAATACCTATGCCCAGATCGTCAGCAACCCGGACGGTGGCAAGACCTGTATCGTGCAGGCCGGTGAATGGGCCAAGGGCTACGGTCTGGTCAACGTCTCCCTCAGCAAGGAAGGCCAGCTCACCAAGTGTGAGGGCCGCAACACCCTGATGACCGGCGACGACTTCACCAAGGAAGTGGCCAAGAAGAAAGTGCCGCTCAGCGGCACCGAGCAGACCAACGTGGTCGACTTCATCAACAAGTCCCCGGTCATCGAGATCGTGCCGGAAAACACCGCCATGCGCGATGTGATCGACACCGAGTACAAGCCGGCCGTGGCCGAGCTCGAAGCCAAGATCATCGCCGACGTGCCGACCAAGCTGACCCACGTGCGCGTGCCGACCACCCCGGACGGCGCCGGCCTCATCGATCCCCTGGTGGCCGAATCGCTCTACTGGAAGCTCAACAAGCTCAACACCAAGGTCGACTTCACCATCCAGAACGCCGGTGGCGTGCGCGCCGACGTGAACGCGGGCCCGCTCTCGGTCGGTTACGTGATGGGTACCCTGCTGCCGTTTGGCAACAAGATCGCCGCCTTCAACCTCAAGGGCAAGGACGTTCGGGCCACCCTGGAGTACGCCGTTGACTACTCCATCGGTCTGGAGACCGGGATCGCCGCCTCCAGCGGTGCCTTCCCCTACGTCGGCCACCTGAGCTACACCTACGACGGCAAGCTGGCCAAGGGCTCCCGCATCACCAAGCTGGAACTGCTGGACGCCAACGGTCAGTGGCAGCCGCTGGATGACGAGAAGGTGTACCGGGTCGGTGCCAACACCTACATCGCTTCCGGCAAGGATGGCTACAACGGCCTGCTCAAGCGTGAAGAGCTGCCCAACAAGGGTGACTACGTCGACTCTGGTGTCGGTGAGAACGAGATGTTCATGGAGTACGCCGAGTCCCAGGGCACTCTCAACCCGCTGCCCTACGCGACCGTGACCTACTACAAGCCCTGATCCGGCTCACAAGCTGTTGCAACGGCGCCTGAGGGCGCCGTTTTTATGGCATACTCCCCGCCAATCGATGCCGAGGAGACCCTTTGATGGCGAAGTACGACAAGATTTCCCCCGAGACCCAGCAGGAGGCGATGAAAATTGCCCGAGCCAACCAGAAACCGGGGCAGACCAAGGAGCAGACCCAGCTGATCGCGCAGGGGATCCAGAAAGGCATAGACGAATACAAGAAACAGATGAAGGTGCGGGCCCGCGAGGCCAGCCGTCAGAAAAAACTGCAGGCCAAGGCCAAACAGTCCCACGCAGCGCCGCAGGATGAGGAACCGGACGACATCGTCGAGCTGGTCGAGGTTTCTCGCCAGCATCCGCTGCCCTGGCTGTTGCTGGCCATCAGCTGGCTGGGCTTTGCCGCCTGGTTCTGGCTGCGCTGAAACCCTAGCCGACAAACCTTTGCCCGGGATCTGCTTCACAGCCCGGGCCCTTGTGGCTGGTCATCCCCGCCCCGGGCTGATTAAATCCCGCCACTGCTGCTCACGCCTTTTTTCAGGATACCCGTTATGAACCCGGCACCACTCTACCTGCTGGCACCCCTGGTGCTGTTTATCGTGACCCTGTTGCTCTATCGCATCTCGCCGCTGCGCGCCGTTGCGGCCGGCAGCGCCCGCTGGTTTATTCTGCCGGCCTTCACCCTCTTCATCCTGCTCATCATCATCAATGGTGCGGCAGACCCGAGCCTGCGCAACCCTGCCTTTCACTGGCTGATGCCGGGGCTCGGCTTCGCCCTCAGCCTGTTCCCGGCCCTGCCCAAGGCGCTGGTGCCGCGCCTCGCCATCAAGGAGGGAGCCTTCGCCGCCCTCGGCCTGATGCTGATGAGCCTGGCCATGGTCTACTGACCGGCTCGCCCCTGATGCGAACATGACTCAAGGGGCACTCTGTGACGGGGGCCCCTTGTACAAACAATGGCCTGCAGGCATCTTGGGGGGAGGATAGCCAGCAAGGAGGCCAAATGGACAATCCGCCCGATTTCATGGCGCAGTGGGATTATCGGGATCCCGCCGCCAGCGCCCTGCGTTTTCATGCCCTGTTGCCCGAGGCGCGCGCCGCCGCCGATCTGCAGTACGAGCTGGAGCTGCTCACCCAGATAGCCCGCACCCATTCGCTGCAACGCCAGTTTGCCGAGGCGCACCAGCTGCTCGACGAGATAGGCCCCCGCCTCACCGACGCCACCCCGCGAGCTCGCCTGCGTGCCCTGCTGGAGCGCGGCCGTACCTTCAACTCCGCCGGCGACAAGGCCAGCGCCAAGACGCTGTTTGAGCAGGCCTGGCAGCTGGGGCTCAAGCACAAGGAGCTCTATCTCGCCATCGACGCCGCCCACATGATCGCCATCGCCGCCCCGCTGGAAGAGCAGAGCCGCTGGCATCAGCTGGCGATGGAGCTGGCCGAACGCAGTACCGATCAAAAGGTGCGCGGCTGGCTCGCCACCCTCTACAACAACCAGGGCTGGACCCTGTTCGAGCTAGGTCGTTTCGATGAGGCCAGAGGCTTCCAGCAAAAATGTCTGGCCTGGCACGAGCAGCACAACAACCAGGCCAAGGCGTTTATCGCCCGCTGGAGTCTGGCCCGCCTGCTGCGGGCCCAGGGGCAGCACGAACAGGCGCTGGCCGACTTGATGCAACTGAAGGGCGATATGGCGGCCGCCGGGGTGGCGGAGGATGGCTATCTGTTCGAGGAGCTGGGGGAGAATGCGCTGGTACTGGATGATCCGGCTGCGGCCGAATACTTCTCCCGCGCCTGGTTCCTGCTCTCGCAGGATCGCTGGCTCAAGGCCAACGAGGCCGAGCGGCTGGCCCGCCTCAAGCTCCTCGCCAAGCTCTAGCGAGCGCCCCCCACAAACGCAGCGGGGCGGCCCATTGGCCGCCCCGCACATTTATCCCGGGGAAGGTAACCCCCTCCCGACACCGGCCTCACGCCAGACTCGCCTCTTCCCAGCCCTGTTTCTTGCGATAGATGGTGGAAGGGCTTATCTCCAGCAGCGCCGCCGCCTTGGGGATGTTGCCATCACAGCTGGCGATGGCCTGCTCTATGGTCTCTTTTTCCACCAGCCAGAGCGGGCGGATCGGGGCATTGGCCACCACCACGGCACCGCTGCCGGTCGCTGCCGCAGCGGGGATCGCCGCCAGCAGGCTGGCACGACTGCCGTTGAGCGGGGGCGGCAGGATGTCGGGGCTCACCAGCTCGCGATCGTTGAGCACCACTATGTTGCGCACCACGTTCTGCAGCTCGCGCACGTTGCCGGGCCAGGGGTAATCGAGCAGCACCCGCGCCGCCTCGGCATCGAAATCCTTGAAGCGCTTGTTCTCTTCCTTGGCATAGCTCTGCAGCAGGGTTCGCGCCAGCAGCAGTATGTCCTCGCCACGCTCGCGCAGCGGCGGCAGACTGAGGGGGATGACGTGCAGCCGGTAGTAGAGATCCTCGCGAAAACGCCCCGCCTTCACCTCCAGCAGGGGATCGCGGTTGGTGGCACAGACGAAGCGTACGTCGACCGTCTCCAGCTTGCCGCTGCCGACCCGTTGCAGGGTGCCGGTCTGGATGAAACGCAGCAGCTTGCTCTGCAGGTCCAGATCCATCTCGCAGATCTCGTCGAGAAACAGGGTGCCGCCATCCGCCAGGCTGGCCGCCCCCTTGCGATCCCCCTGCGCGCCGGTGAACGACCCCTTCACGTGGCCGAAGATCTCGCTCTCCATCAGGTCGTGGGGAATGGCGGCACAGTTGAGGGCGATGAAGGGCTGCTCGCGACGGGGGCTGCACTGATGGATGGCCTCAGCGCACACCTCCTTGCCGGTGCCGCTCTCGCCGGTGATGAACACGGTCGCCTTGCTCGGTGCCGCGCTCTCGATGATGCGATAGACCGCCTGCATCGGCATGGAGGCACCGATGAAGCCGGCAAACGAGCTGCGCTCGAAGTTTTCACGGTACTGGGCCACCAGTGAGCTGAGCTGCTGGTGCTTGAGGGCATTGCGTGCGGTGGCGCACAGCCGCTTGCCGTCGAACGGCTTGGTCAGGAAGTCGAAGGCACCGAGCCGCATCGCCTCCACCGCCACGTCCACCGAGCCGTGGGCGGTGATCACCACCACCGAGCAGGGCAACTGTTGTTCGGTGATCTGCTGCAGGATGTCCATGCCGGACATGTCGGGCAGCTCGAGATCCAGCAGCACCACCGGCGGCGGGCTGCTCAGCAGCTGCGCCAATGCCTGCTGGCCGCAATCGGCCCGCAGCACCTCGTAGCCATCCTGGGCCAGATACTGTTCATAGACCACCGCCAGACTGCGGGTATCTTCCACCAACAGGACTCGAGGTTTGCTTTCAGCCACGGGAGCCATCCTTGCAATTGATTTTGTTGTCTATTTCGGGTGTCGTTCGCCATGTTAGCACAGTTGGCGATACTCTCTTTTATCCCGCCATTCGGGCGGAGTTACAAGTAAAAACGGCTCCCTAAGGAGCCGTTTTTTCAACGTTTTCCGCTTACTTCTTGGCGTTGTCGCCATCGGCAGCCGGCTTCTCGATAGCCAGCAGCTCAACGTCGAATACCAGCACGGCATTGGCCGGGATGGAACCCGCACCGTGTTCGCCATAGGCCAGCTTGGACGGCAGGAAGAACTTGAACTTGGAACCGACAGGCATCAGCTGCACGCCTTCGGTCCAGCCCGGGATCACCTGGTTGAGCGGGAAGGTGGCCGGCTCGCCGCGATCGACGGAGCTGTCGAACTTGGTGCCGTCGGTCAGGGTGCCGGTGTAGTGGACCTTGACGATGTCGGTGGCCTTCGGCTTGGCGCCGGTACCCATCTTCTCGACCTGGTATTGCAGGCCGGATTCGGTGCTCTTCACGCCCTCTTTCTTGGCGTTGGCAGCCAGGTACTCTTCACCCTTCTTCTGGTTTTCCACGGCATCCTTGTCAGCCTTGGCCTTGGTCAACTCGTTGATCTTGGCGTCGTACTGCTGCAGAACCTTCTGGATCTCCTCGTCGGTCATCTTGGCTTCTTTGCCCAGACCATCGGTCACACCCTTGAGGATGACGCTGTTGTCCAGCTTGATGCCGAGTTCCTGCTGACGTTCCAGGGTATTGGCGATATAACGACCCATGGAGAGGCCAATTGCATAGCCGGATTGCTCTTCAAAGCTCTTGGCTTCAGCCTTGGGGGCCTCTGCCGGCTTGCTGGCTTCTGCCTTGACCTCTGCGGTATTCGCAGCAGTCTTCTCGTCTTTTTGGCAAGCAGTCAGACTCACGGCAACTGCCGCGGCCAACAGGGACACCTTCAGAAAATTGTTCATCAGTTTCTCCAAAACTCTAAATACCGCTCTCGGTTCCTTCGTGAAATGAGAGGTTTATCGTGATAAGCGCCTTATACTAACGCCGTGATCGCAGGTAACGAAAGCATGAGACAGGAAAAATGATAAAAAGTGCCATTTATCTCGTCGCGATTTGCCTGATACTGACAGGCTGCGAACAGAGCTCATCGCCGGACCGACAACTGACCCTCGCCAACCAGGGGCTGCTGAGCGCCGATCTGACCAGCGACGGCAAGCAGGCCATCGTCTCCAGCCTGAGCCAGGGCACTGTGGTGTGGGACCTGGAACAGGGCAAGGAGCGCTGGCGCTGGCGCCAGTCCGACAATCCGGACAACTTCATCATCATCACCCGTTTCTCGGCGGACGACAGCCACGCCGTGACGGCCACCCCCGACAACTTCGGGATCTGGCGCCTGCAGGATGGCCAGTCGCAAGGCTACTATTCGCTTCCTGAATCCAGGCTGAGGGACATCGCCCTGTCGGCCGATGGTCGCCAGGTGCTGATCGGCCGGGAAGACGGCAAGGCGGAAGTGGTGGATACCCGCACCGGCCGCCGGCTGCAGTTTCTCGGCCACACCGAGCAGGTCAACACGGTGGATCTCTCCCCCAATGGCCGTTACGCCCTCACCGGCGGCAACGACTACAGCGCCTACCTGTGGGATACCCGCTCAGGCCAGGTGGTGTGGCGCTTCAACCACGCCGGTCGGGTGGTGCTGGCCCGGCTCGACCCGAGCGGACGACTCGCCTTCACCGCCGACAGCCGCCAGGCCAGCATCTGGGATCTGACAACCGGCAAGGAGCTGAGCCGGCTGCAGTTCGATCACCGCTTCGAGGTCTACACCGCAGCGCGCTTTGCCAACGACGGCAAGTGGCTCATCACCGGCGCCCCCTCCCGCCAGCTCTCCCTGTGGCAGGTGAGCGACGGCAGCCTGCTGCAGAGCTGGCGCGTCTCGCCCCATCCCAGGGTGAAACCGCCGAGCGCAGTGGTCTACGGCGTGGCTTTGCGCGACAATAGCCACCTTGTCAGCGCCAGCTCCAGCGGCCTGGCCGAAATCTGGACTATCAAGTAAGGACCAAAAGGCCCATGAGTCAGCAATTAAACGATCGCCTCGAAACCCTGGAAAGCCGCCTCGCCTTCGCCGAATACACGGTGGAGCAGCTCAACGACGAGGTCACCACCCAGGGCCGCGAGCTGGATCGGCTCAAGCATCAGATCCAGCTGCTGGTGGACAAGCTGCAGAGCGTGCAGCCGAGCCAGATCGCCAGCATGGCCGAAGAGACCCCGCCACCGCACTACTGATGAGTGCCAGCCATAAAAAAACCCGCGCCAGGCGCGGGTTTTTTTATCATCGGCAATGCCGTGATCAGTGCTGATGGCCCTTGCCACCGCAACCGCCGCCACCGCAGCAGCCGCCGTGACCGTGGTCGTCGCCGTGGTCATGACCGTGATCGTGGCCGTGATCGTGGCCGTGATGGCCACCACCGCAGCAACCGCCGTGCTCATGACCGTGGTCGTGATCATGGTCGTGGCCATGATCGTGACCGCAACCACCGGCACCGTGAACGTGGCCGTGGGCCAGCTCTTCGGCAGTGGCGGCGCGCACGTCCTTGATCTCGACCTTGAAGCCCAGGGTTACGCCAGCCAGCGGATGGTTGCCATCCACCTTGACGAACTCTTCGGACACTTCGATCACGGTCACCGGGCGGTGGCCGTCGTCGGTCTCGGCCACAAAAGTATCCCCTTCAGACACTTCCATGCCGTCGAACAGCTCGCCGGGCACTTCCTGCACCAGGTTCTCGTCGTACTGGCCATAGGCCTGCTCCGGCGTCAGGGTGACGTCGAACGCCTCGCCCACGCTGCGCCCTTCCAGCTCGGCTTCGAGGCCGGAGACCAGATAACGGGTACCGTGCAGATACACCAGAGGCTCTTTACCGACAGTGGTGTCGATGACTTCACCGTGTTCGTCGGTGACCGTGTATTCCAGCGTAACCACGCTCAGGGGAGCTACTTTCATGTCAGGGATCCTGCGGATAGAAAAAAACGGGCCCAGAATACCTCAAAAAGGCAGACAAGCATATGGTCGGTCCGGCTTCAGCGTGATGAAAAAGTCATCAACAGCGGCCAGCCTGACCGGCGTGCCATCACCTTGAGGCCGCCACTCACTCGGGACGAAACACGCCGATTACCTGTTCCGTCTCCCGGGTCACCTTGTCCACCTCGACCTGGGTCTGTACCTGGGTATCCCCGCACTCGACACAGGTCACCTTCTCGACTCCATGCTCCATATACAGCATCATAGTGTCCATTTTGCCGCACGCCGGGCAGACCGCACCGGCAATGAAGCGTTTTTTACGTCTGGTTTCCATTTTCGTTACCTCCAGGCAGCATCATATCAGGGTTTTTACATGCATCACGCCATCGAATATCAGCATTTTTCCACTTCGCATCTGCAAGTCGGTGCCCGCAAGCGCGTGCCGGTGGGTCAGCTGCTGCGGATCACCCGGGGCGCGGCGCTGCTGCGACTCGGCGCCCATGAGTGGCTGATGCCGACGGGAGGCCACTTCTGGCTCTGTGCCGATGCCCTGGCCGCATTCACCCCGCTGGCGGGCTGCCAGCATGATCTGCTGACCTGCTCGGTACGCGTGGAGCAGCCAGAGCGGGCGGGCTGGCTGCAGCCCACCCCGCTGCTGACGGCGCTGCTCGACGGCCTGGCCCAGTGGCAGCGCCCCCGCGACTGGCAAGGTGCCTATGGTCACCGCTTGCAGGTGATACTCGACGAGCTGCCGGCCTGCCCCATTGCCTCCCAGCCAGACAATGCCCTGCAGGCCGCCTGGCAGGCGTTGGCAAACGGTCAGGAGGGCAGTGATGCGGCATGGCTGCAATGTCTGGCGCAGCGTGACCTCAGCGACCCGGCGCTGGCGGGCGACGCGCTGCGCGCCCAGTGGCAGCTGCTGCAGGCGGTGCGGCAGCTCAAGAGCGGCAGCCAACGCGCCCAGGTGGTGAGCAAGCTGGGCTATGGTGATGAAGCCGCGCTCGCCCACGCCTGCCAGCAGTGGCTCGGTACCCCGCTGGAGGCGTTGCAGACGCGCTGAACGCCCCGCCCATGAGGGCCCCAGGCAGTGCGCACAGGTGCGGATTGCGGCAATAAATGGATGAAATGAGTCCAGTTTTGCGGCCAATGGTCGTTAATAACCACAAGGCCATTTCTTCTATAATCCTTTATGCTAGGGGCCTGAATTGACTGATACCGTTTTGACTCACAGGACATCTGCCATGAAAAGCAAGGCCAACCAATCCCAGGGCATGTTGCTGTTTCATCTCTCGGCCAAGCAATCTTTCGCCATCGGCACCCTCAAGGTGAAAGAGATAGTGCCCTACACCCAGCTGACGGCCATGCCGCACTCGCACCCGACCGTGCTCGGCGCCGCCAGCATGCGTGGCACCACCATCCCGGTGATCGACATGGCCATGGCGGTGGGTTATCGCCCGATCAGCAAGGAAGAGATGCCGCACTGCTTCATCATCATCACCGACTGCCGCCGTACCCTGGTGGGCTTTCTGGTGCGCGGCATCGACAAGATCACCGAGTGCAACTGGCGCGATATCGAGCCGCCGCCCGCCACCCTCGGCCACAACGTGTTCGTCACCGGCGTGACCCGGGTCAATGACCAGCTGATCCAGCTGCTGGACGTGGAGCTGATCCTCTCCCGAGTCTATCCGGACGACCCCAGCCACCTCTACCCGGTGCTGACCGACGTGCAGCGGGAGCGGATCAAGCCGATGCGGATCCTGCTGGTGGATGACTCCTCGGTCGCCCGTCGCCAGCTGATGGCGGCACTGGACTACATCAACATCCCCTACGAGGTGTGCACCAACGGCAAGGATGCGCTGACCCTGATGCAGACCCGCGCCAGCCAGAAGACCCCCATCGACATCCTGGTGAGCGACATCGAGATGCCGGGGCTCGACGGCTATGAGCTGGCCTTCGAGGTGCAGAGCGACGCCAAACTGGCGGGCGCCTACATCATCCTGCACACCTCGCTCTCCAGCGAGATAAGCGTAGAGCGGGCTCATCAGGTGGGCGCTCACGAGGCGCTGACCAAGTTTGAAGCCAACGAACTGATCCAGGCCATGCTGCGCGGTGCCGAGCACCACGACAGCCTGCCGGCCTGATCCCGACGGCGAGAAGCCCGGCTTCTCGCCGTTGCCTTTTCTGTCCCTGTCACCCCGCGGACCCAGCATGCTGATCGAAAGCCACTTCCACGCCCCCTGGTGGGCGCGCAATCCCCATCTGCAAACCATTTTGCCCAAGTGGCTGCGCCGGCAACCGGCCCGCTTCGTGGCGGAGCGCTTCGAGCTGGCGGATGGCGACTTCGTCGATCTCGCCTGGAGCGGCGAGATCAGCCGGGATGAGCGGCCGCTCATCGTGCTGTTTCACGGGCTGGAGGGGAGCATTCACTCCCACTATGCCAAGGGACTCTTCGCCCACCTGCAACGCCAGGGCAACGAGGCGGTGCTGATGCACTTTCGCGGTTGCAGCGGCGAGCCGAACCGGCTGCTGCAGGCTTATCACTCCGGCGCCATCGAGGATGCCCAAGCGCTGATCGCCGAGCTGGGCCGCCGCTTTCCCGGCAAGCCGCTCGTCGCCATCGGCTATTCGCTGGGGGGCAACATGCTGGTCAATCTGCTGGCGCGCGCCTGCCCGAGCGAGCTTAAGGCGGCGGTGGTGATCTCGGCGCCGCTGCGGCTGGACAGCTGCGCCGATCGGGTCAATCAGGGCTTCTCGCGGGTCTATCAGAGCTATCTGCTGCGCACCATGCGCCACAACCTGCAGCAGAAGATCCAGCGGCAGACGGCGGCCGGTGCCCGCTGGCAGCCGCAGCAGGTGCGCGCCATCGCCACCCTGCGCGACTTCGATGAGCAGGTCACGGCGCCACTGCACGGTTTTGACAGTGCCGATCACTACTATCAGCGCTGCTCTGGCCTGGGCATGCTGGCACGGATCCCCATCCCCACTCTGGTGATCCACGCCGCCGACGATCCCTTCATGACCGAGGCGGTGATCCCGCAGGCCGAGCAGCTCTCACCCATGGTGCGCTACGAGCTGAGCCGCCAGGGCGGCCACGTGGGCTTTCTGCACGGTACGCCCTGGCGGCCGCGGTTCTGGCTGGAGGAGCGGATCAGCCAGTGGTTGCGAGAGCAGACTCAGGGGGCGAGCCGGTAGCCGTTGCGGCCAGCCTCCTTGACCTGATAGAGCGCCTCGTCGGCGCGCACCAGCATGTCGGCGATGCCATCCTGCCCCCCGTGCCACAGGGCGATGCCCTGACTCACGGTGACCCGATCCGACACCTCCGACAGCGCATGAAGGATGCCTCGC
Source organism: Aeromonas sp. S41-2 (assembly GCF_027705845.1). Classification (NCBI taxonomy): domain Bacteria; kingdom Pseudomonadati; phylum Pseudomonadota; class Gammaproteobacteria; order Aeromonadales; family Aeromonadaceae; genus Aeromonas; species Aeromonas sp. S41-2. Next base: position 851,001 of record NZ_JAPDCG010000001.1, read on the forward strand.
CCGGCCAGCGCGGCGGCAATGCGTTTGGCGATGGCGCTGGCGGCCAGCGCATCGGCACCGGGCAATAACAGTACGAAATCCTCCCCGCCATAGCGGGCCACCACGTCAGTCGGCTGGCGAATGGCCTCGCGCAGGCAGTCGGCCACCGCGATCAGGCAGTTGTCCCCCTGCAGATGGCCGTAGTGATCGTTGAAGCGTTTGAAGAAGTCCACGTCCAGCAACAGGATGGCAAACTCGCCGTGCTGCTCTCTCGCCTCCTGCAGGATCTGCTCGCCGACGTTGTCGAAATGGCGCCGGTTGGCCAGCCCGGTCAGCGGATCCCGCTTGGCCATGGCATCGAGCTGGCGGGCTAGGGTCAGATTCTCGTGCTCACGGGACACCGCCAGCTCGAACCAGCCGTTGAGCATGCGCCTGCCCGTCTCCAGCATGATGATGAGACAGCCCACCGCCATCCAGTGCACCGCCGGAAACGGCACCTTGACCAGCAGCGCTTCCAGCAGCAGAAACAGCAGCGGCGGGGTGCTGAAGCAGTAGAACAGCCGCACCTCGCAATAGAGCGCCACCAGCGCCGTCATCAGCAGCATACCGATGAGATCGAATGCCAGGCTGAAACCGCCTCTCAGCTCGACCAGGGCGATGGCGTAGCCGAGCAGCGCCCAGCCAATCCCCCACAGCAGGGCTCCGGCACGCAGGCAGGGCTGCCAGATGGCGGGGGGCTGGCGGGAGAGCCAGTGCCAGAACAGCGGAAACGACAGGCAGGCCAGCGTCATCAGCACCAGCTGCACCTCGTAGCTCCAGGGCAGTACCCGGGCCACCACCAGATGGGCGTCCTGATAGACATAGAAGCGCGCCAGCAGGAACAGGATCGCCAGCTGGTTGACGGCCCAGAACCAGCGCAACCCCTTGCTCAGGGCGTGGCGACGAGACTCATACAGATGGTGAGCGAGGTGGCTGGAGAGACGACGTTGTTCATCAGAGAGCATGTTCATACCTGCTTGCTGCCATATAAATCCCTTGCGCTTGCTGCCGACAGATAGACAATACCCGCTCTCTGGTAACGGAAGATGAAACCATGATTATCCCCTGGCAAGAGCTGGATGCAGACACCCTCAACAACCTGCTCGAGCACTTCGTGCTGCAAGAGGGCACCGAGTACGGCGAACATGATGTCAGTCTGGCCGACAAGGTCGCCGATGTCAGGACACAGCTGCAGCAGGGGCTGGCCGTGATCGTTTACAGCGAGCTGCACGAAAGCGTGAACATAGTGCCCAAGGCGACCCTAGACCGGGCTCAGGTGGACGATATACCGTAATAGCCGGCCCATTGCCATCCCGATCTGGGTCTTGCCAGCCGGGCCGACACGATGGCGGCACCAACCCGACAGTTCCCGCCGGGCTGGCGCGCCCTTTTCAGAAAATAAAAATGGCCTTCCGCACTGGCGGAGGGCCATTTTTATTGTGAGCAGAGTGCGCTCTGCCGGATGTTATGCATTGATTGGTGCCCCGCGGCAATATGCTGCGGGGAAATAGGCCATATAAATACCGGTTTAATTAATAGTGGCGAGCCATGCAGAGAACCTGGCCATAGCGGCAATATAAAATTAATAAAGTGAATCAGCTCACAATATTAAATAAATATGACAAGGACGCTCACCGACAATAGTGACGAAAATAGTCTTGTTCAGCGTGAAGATATGCCGCACTGCCATGGCACTGAAACTTGGTGGCAGCGTGGCATGGTCTTTTTATTTCATTACCGATTCGCCCCGCCCAATGGCGTAGTAATGAAAACCATGATCTTTCATCCGGCCCGGATCAAACAGGTTGCGGCCATCGACGATCAGCGGATGGCGCAACGCCTGCTTGATGGCGGCAAAATTGGGGGCCTTGAAATGGTTCCACTCGGTGCAGATCACCAGGGCATCCGCACCAAACAGCGCCGCCTCCTTGGTGCCCATCAGCCGCAGCTTGTCACAGTTGCCATAGATCTGCTGGGCCTCCTGCATCGCCTCGGGATCGTAGGCCTGCACAGTCGCCCCGGCCTGCCACAGCGCCTCCATCAAGGCCCGGCTCGGCGCCTCGCGCATGTCGTCGGTGTTGGGCTTGAACGCCAGCCCCCACAGGGCGATGGTCTTGCCGGCCAGGCTCTCCCCTTCGGCGCAAAAGAACGCTGACAGCAGCTGAAACAGCCGCGATTTTTGCAATTCATTGACTCGCTCCACCGCCCGGATCAGCGGCGTGTCGTACTCCAGCTCCTGGGCCGTGGCCAGCAAGGCTTTGACATCCTTGGGAAAACAGGAGCCGCCATAGCCACAACCCGGGTAGATGAACTGATAGCCGATGCGCTGATCCGAGCCTATCCCCTGGCGCACCATCTCGATGTCGGCGCCGACCCGCTCGGCCAGTCCGGCCATCTCGTTGATGAAGCTTATCTTGGTGGCCAGCATGCAGTTGGCGGCGTACTTGGTCAGCTCGGCGCTGCGCACATCCATGAACAGGATGCGGTCGTGGTTGCGGTTGAATGGCTCGTAGAGCTCGCGCATCAGCTGGCGGGAGGCCTCGTTGGCGGTGCCCACCACGATGCGATCCGGCCGCAGGCAATCCTGGATGGCGGAGCCCTCTTTCAGAAACTCGGGGTTGGAGACCACGTCGAAGGCGAACGACTGATCCCGCTGCTGCAGGATGGCGTTGACCCTGGCGGTCACCTTGTCGGCGGTGCCCACCGGCACGGTCGACTTGTTGACGATGATGACGGGCCGATCACGATACTGGGCGATGGTCTCGGCCACCGTCAGCACGTGGCTCAGATCGGCGGAACCATCTTCCCCCGGTGGCGTGCCTACCGCCAGAAACTGCACATCGCCGTGTTTGACGGCCAGCACGGCATCCGTGGTGAACACCAGGGAACCGCTCTTGATGTTGCGCTGCAGCAGGGATTCGAGACCGGGTTCATAGATGGGCACCTGGCCATCCATCAGGGCTGCCACCTTCTGTTCATCGACATCGACACAGATAACCTGATGACCGACGTCGGCCAGTACGGTGGCCTGAACCAGGCCCACGTAGCCACTTCCAAATACAGTAATGTTCATATTGATACAACCAAAATGTCAGAGAAGATGTAATTTGGAAAAACAAGAGTTGGGGGGGGTTATAAATATTTATCACATTACCTAAGATGACCGCACCAGTTAATTGTTACCAGCTGTTTCTGGACCATTGCAGGCCCGCTTTTATATACGTTATGTTGAGTGCAATTTTTGGGGCTGCCCGCTTTTACGGGCACTGATTAATATTCTTCGTTGGATCTCTTATGCAAGATTTTCTGCCATTTTCGAGGCCCGCCATCGGTGATGCCGAGATAAGTGCTGTCTGTGACGTATTGAAATCGGGCTGGATCACCACGGGCCCGAAGAATCATGAACTGGAACAGCAATTCTGCGACACATTCGGCTGCCAGCACGCGGTCGCGCTCTGCTCCGCCACCGCCAGCATGCACGTCACCCTGCTGGCGCTGGGCATAGGCCCGGGAGATGAGGTGATCACCCCCTCCCAGACCTGGGTCTCCACCATCAACATCATCACCCTGCTGGGTGCCGAGCCGGTCTTCGTCGACGTGGACCCGGATACCCTGATGACCAGCGCCGAGCTGATCGCGCCGCTCATCACCGCCAACACCAAAGCCATCATCCCGGTCCACTACGCCGGCGCCCCGGTCGATCTGGATCCGATCCTGACGCTGGCCGGCCGCCACGGCATTGCGGTCATCGAGGATGCCGCCCACGCGGTCGGCACCCGCTACCGGGAGCGCTGGATCGGCGCCAGCGGCACCGCCATCTTCTCCTTCCACGCCATCAAGAACCTGACCTGCGCCGAAGGAGGCATGCTGGTGACCGACGACAAGGCGCTGGCGGACAAGGTTCGGATGCTCAAATTCCACGGCCTGGGGGTGGATGCCTTTGATCGCATGAGCCTGGGCCGCAAACCGCAGGCGGAGGTGATCACCCCGGGCTTCAAATACAATCTGGCCGACATCAACGCAGCCATCGCCCTGGTGCAGCTGGCGCGCCTGCCCGAGCTCAACGCCAAACGGGCCGAACTGGTGGCACGCTACCAGGAGCGGCTGGCCGGTCTGCCGCTGGCGCCGCTCGCCGTGCCGGGCTACCCCCACCTGCACGCCTGGCACCTGTTCATGGTACGGGTCGACCCCGATCGCTGCGGGCTCGACCGGGATCAGCTGATGCAGGCACTGCAGGAGCGCGGCATCGGTACCGGTCTGCACTTTCGTGCGGCCCACACCCAGAAATACTACCGTGAACGCTACCCGACCCTCAGCCTGCCTCATACCGAGTGGAACTCGTCACGCCTGTGCACCCTGCCACTCTTCCCGGACATGACGCTGGCCGACGTCGACCGCGTGGTTGCGGCCCTTATCGACATATTGGAGTAATGCAACGTGAACAACACTGACATCAAGCTGGTTTCGGTGGTCATCCCCGTCTACAACGAGGAGGCCAGCCTGCCCGCGCTGCTGAGCCGGGTCACCGCAGCCTGCGATCAGCTGTCACAGGATTACGAAGTGATCCTGATCGACGACGGCAGCCACGACGGCTCCACCGAGCTCATCAGAGACGCCGCCGCCGTTGAGGGCAGCAAGCTGGTCGGGGTGCTGCTCAACCGCAACTACGGTCAGCACGCCGCCATCATGGCCGGCTTCGAGACCGCCAAGGGGGATCTGGTGATCACCCTGGATGCTGATCTGCAAAACCCGCCGGAGGAGATCCCTCGCCTGGTCGAAGCCGCCATGCAGGGCTACGACGTGGTGGGCACCATGCGCCGCAACCGGCAGGACTCCTGGTTTCGCAAAACCGCCTCCAAGCTCATCAACAAGTCGGTGCAAAAGGCCACTGGCGTGCACATGAGCGACTACGGCTGCATGCTGCGCGCCTATCGCCGTCACATCATCGACGCCATGCTCTGCTGCCAGGAGCGCAGCACCTTCATCCCCATCTTGGCCAACAACTTCGCTCGCCGCACCATCGAGCTGGAAGTGGGCCACGCCGAGCGTGCCCACGGCGAGTCCAAATACGGGCTGATGCACCTCATCAACCTGATGTATGACCTGGTCACCTGCATGACCACCACCCCGCTGCGGCTGCTCAGCATCGTCGGCAGCGTGGTGGCGGGCATCGGCTTTACCTTCTCCATCCTGCTGATCCTGATGCGCCTCATTCTGGGCGCCGACTGGGCCGCCGATGGCGTCTTCACCCTCTTTGCCATTCTCTTCACCTTTGTCGGCGTGCAGCTGCTGGGCATGGGGCTGCTGGGAGAATACATAGGCCGCATGTACACCGACGTGCGCGCCCGTCCCCGCTACTTCATCCACCAGATCGTGCGCAGCGCCACCACCCCTTCGCAACAGGAAGCTGAACAATGAAAGTCGTCGTCTTTGCTTATCACGATATCGGTTGCACCGGTATCGAGGCCCTGCTCGAGGCAGGCTACGAGATCCAGGCCGTCTTCACCCACGCCGATGATCCGGGCGAGAATCGCTTCTTCGGCTCGGTCGCCCAGCTCTGCGCCGAGCACAACCTGCCGGTCTACTCCCCCGAGGACGTGAACCACCCGCTCTGGATCGAGCGCATTCGCGAGCTGGCGCCCCAGGCCCTCTTCTCCTTCTACTACCGCAACATGCTCAAGCAGGCGATCCTCGACATCCCGACCGTCGGCGCCTTCAACCTGCACGGCTCCCTGCTGCCAGCTTATCGCGGTCGTGCCCCCATCAACTGGTGCCTGGTCAACGGTGAAAGCGAGACCGGCATCACCCTGCACCAGATGACCGCCAAGCCCGACGCAGGCGCCATCGTCGCCCAGCAGGCGGTGACCATTGCCGACGACGACACCGCGCTGACCCTGCACGGCAAGGTGCGCCTCGCCGCCCGGGCACTGCTGGAGCAGGAGCTGCCCAAGCTGCGCGCCGGCGACATCCGCCTCACCCCGCAGGATGAGAGCAAGGCCAGCTACTATGGCCGCCGCACCCCGGCCGATGGCGAGCTGCACTGGCACCGCCCGGCCCGCGAACTGCACAACCTGGTGCGCGCTGTCACCCAACCCTACCCGGGCGCCTTCAGCTTCGCCGGCGATCGCAAGCTGACGGTATGGAAGAGCCACTGGCTGGCCCAGCAGAGCGACAAGCAGCCGGGCACCATCCTGAGCCAGGAGCCGCTGCGCATCGCCTGCGGTGAAGGGGTGCTGGAGATAGTGGCCGGTCAGGCCGAAGGCGGACTCTATGTGCGCGGCGCCCAGCTGGCCCGCGAACTGGGGCTGGTCGAAGGGATGAAGATCGGCGCCAAGGCGAGCAATGCCCTGCGCAAGGCGCGGCTGACCCGGGTGCTGATCCTCGGCGTCAACGGCTTCATCGGCAACCACCTGACCGAGCGTCTGCTCCAGGATGGCGGCTACGAGGTGTATGGCCTCGACATCGGCTCCAGCGCGGTGGACCGCTTCATCGGTCACCCCAACTTCCACTTCGTGGAGGGGGACATCAGCATCCACACCGAGTGGATCGAGTATCACATCAAGAAGTGCGACGTGATCCTGCCGCTGGTGGCCATCGCCACCCCCATCGAGTACACCCGCAACCCGCTGCGCGTGTTCGAGCTCGACTTCGAGGAGAACCTCAAGATCGTCCGCTACTGCGTGAAGTACCACAAGCGCATCATCTTCCCCTCCACCTCCGAGGTGTACGGGATGTGCGACGATCACAGCTTCGATGAAGACAGCTCCCGCCTCATCGTCGGCCCCATCAACAAGCAGCGCTGGATCTACTCGGTCTCCAAGCAGCTGCTGGATCGGGTGATCTGGGCCTACGGCAAGAAAGAGGGGCTCAACTTCACACTCTTCCGTCCCTTCAACTGGATGGGGCCGCGTCTGGACAGCCTGGACTCCGCCCGCATCGGCAGCTCCCGCGCCATCACCCAGCTGATCCTCAACCTGGTGGACGGCACCCCGATCCAGCTGGTGGACGGCGGCGCCCAGAAGCGCTGCTTCACCGACATCGAGGACGGCATCGAGGCCCTGTTCCGCATCATCGAGAACAAGGAGAACCGCTGCGACGGCCAGATCATCAACATCGGCAACCCGGACAACGAGGCCAGCATCCAGCAGATGGCCGAGATCCTGCTCGCCAAGTTCGAGGCTCACCCGCTGCGCGACCAGTTCCCGCCGTTTGCCGGCTTCAAGCTGGTGGAGAGCAAATCCTTCTACGGTGACGGCTATCAGGACGTCTCCCACCGCCGGCCGAGCATCGCCAATGCCCGCCGCCTGCTGGACTGGGAACCGACCATCGAGATGGAAGAGACCATCGGCAACACCCTGGACTTCTTCCTGCAAGGGGCGGTCACGACGGGAGTCGAGCATGACTGAGGTAGGTCTGCGGATCGACGTCGATACCTTCAGGGGGACCCGTGACGGGGTGCCCCGCCTGCTGCAACTGCTCGACAAGCATCAGGTCAAGGGGAGCTTCTTCTTCTCGGTCGGACCGGACAACATGGGGCGCCACTTGTGGCGCCTGCTAAAACCCCGCTTTCTGCTCAAGATGCTGCGCTCCAACGCAGCATCCCTCTATGGGCTGGACATCCTGCTGGCCGGCACCGCCTGGCCCGGCAAGTCCATCGGCAAGCAGCTCGGTTCCCTGATGCGCGACACCGACAGCGCCCGTCACGAGGTGGGGCTGCACGCCTGGGATCACCACGGCTGGCAGGCCAACACCGGCCGCTGGGACCAAGCCGAGCTGGCTAGTCAGACCCGGCTCGGGGTGGATGCGCTCAACCAGATCCTGGGGCGCGAAGTGGACTGCTCCGCCGCCGCCGGCTGGCGCGCCGACCCGCTCACCACCCAGGCCAAGGAGCAGTTCGGCTTTCGCTACAACAGCGACTGTCGCGGCAGCGGCCTGTTTCGGCCCCTGCTGCAGGATGGCCGCCCCGGCACCCCGCAGATCCCGGTCAACCTGCCCACCTTCGACGAGGTGGTGGGCCATCAGGTGACGGTCGACGGTTTCAACCGTTTCCTGCTGGATCAGCTGGCGACCCCGCCGGCGCAGAGCCCTCACGTCTACACCATCCACGCCGAAGTGGAAGGGATCGTGATGGCCGAGCAGTTCGATGCCCTGCTCGGCGAAGCCAGGGCGCGCGGCATCCGCTTCGTGCCGCTCGGGGATCTGTTACCATCCGACCCGACCATGCTGCCGACCGGCCGGCTGGTACGCGGCACCCTGCCCGGACGGGAGGGCTGGCTCGGCTGCAAGGCCGAGGCCTGAGATGAATGACGCCACCTCGGGTGGCAGGACTAACCATCGCGCTAATCACACCATGCAACAGAGGATGTCATGACGTTGACCAAGTGGGCCCTGCCCCTGTTCTTTCTCTTCTTTTACCTGCTGCCGCTCGACCAGCGGCCGCTCTGGAGCCCGGACGAAAACCGCTACGCCGAGATCAGCCGGGAGATGGTGAGCACCGGCGACTGGGTCGTCCCCCACTTCCTGGGCTTGCGCTACTTCGAGAAACCCATCGCCGGCTACTGGTTCAACAGCATCAGCCAGCAGCTGTTCGGTGACACCAACTTCGCCGTGCGCTTCGCCTCGGCCGCCGCCACCGGTCTGAGCGCCCTGCTGATCTGCTGGTTTGCCCTGCAGCTGTGGCAATGCCGGCGCAAGGCCTTCCTGACCGGGCTCATCTATCTGTCGCTGCTGATCGTCTACGGCATCGGCACCTACAGCCTGCTGGACGCCATGGTCACCCTCTGGCTCAACGCCGCCATGGTGAGCTTCTACATCATCCGCAAGGAGGGCTCCCTTGGCAGCCGGGTCGGTGGTTATCTGCTGTTCGGCCTCGCCTGCGGCATGGGTTTTCTCACCAAGGGCTTCATCGCCCTGGCGGTGCCCGTGGTGGTCATCGTGCCCTACGTCATCTATCAGCGCCGCCTGCTCGAGCTGGTGCGCTTCGGGCCGCTGGCCATCCTGAGCGCGGTCCTGCTGGCCGCCCCCTGGGCCATCGCCGTGCACCTGCGCGAACCGGACTACTGGCACTACTTCTTCTGGGTTGAACACATCCAGCGCTTCGCCGCCGACAACGCCCAGCACAAGGCGCCGTTCTGGTACTACCTGCCCATGGGGCTGCTCGGCACCCTGCCCTGGCTCGGCCTGCTGCCCGGCGCCCTGCGCAAGGGCTGGCAGGAGCGCAAGATAAACCCGGAAACCCTCTACCTGCTGGCCTGGGTGATCCTGCCCCTGCTGTTCTTCAGCATTGCCAAGGGCAAGCTGCTCACCTACATCCTGCCCTGCTTCGCCCCGCTGGCCATGCTGATGGCCGCCAGCGCCGTCGACCTGCTCAAGGAGGGGAAAGAGCGGGCCTTGCGGGTCAACGCCTGGCTGAACGGCCTGTTCGGCCTCATCTGCCTGGTGGTACTGGCCGTGCTGGCGTTCGCCCCCAGCCACGCCGTCTATGGCGAGGAGGATCACGGTGCGCTGGCGGTGGCCATGGTCATCTTCGCCGGCTGGAGTCTGCTCGGCTTCATCCAGTTGAAAGAGGTCAGCCGCCGCTGGATCCTGAGCGCGCTCTGCCCCATGGTACTGGCCATCGGCCTGCCCTGGGCGCTGCCGCAATCGCTAATCGACTCCAAGCTACCGGAGCGCTTCATCGAAGCCAATCAGGCCGTGCTGATGAAGTCGGGCACCCTGCTGGCCAATGACGTCGGACTGGCCTCCTCCCTCGCCTGGGGCACCCAGCGCAGCGAGATCAACCTGTTAGACAGCAAGGGCGAGGTGCATTACGGCCTCGGCTACCCGGATGCGGCGGGGCGCTACGTGGCCCGTGCCGACTTCCCGGCCTGGCTGGAACAAGCGCGTAAAAATGGCCAGGTGGCCCTGCTGATGAAGACCGATCGCGACGGCAACACCGGGCCCGTGCCCCCCGCCGACGAGACCATCGTCAGCCACCGGCTGACCCTGCTCATCTACCACGGGGCCCAGTGATGGACATCCTGCTGCTGTTGCTGGTGTGCCTGCTGACCTGCAGCGGCCAGATGCTGCAAAAGCAGGCGGTCGTCAGCTGGCAGCGCCGGCCCTGCAACCACTGGCAGAAGCTGCGCTCACCCTGGCTCATCGCCAGCGTGGCGGCGCTCGGCTGCGGCATGCTGCTCTGGATCTACCTGCTGCAGCGGCTGCCGCTTGGCATGGCCTACCCCATGCTCAGCATCAATCTGGTGCTGGTACTGGTGGGTTCCAGACTGTTCTTTCACGAGCAGATCAGCTACCACAACTGGCTGGGGGTGGGAGCCATCATAGTGGGCGCCCTGCTGCTGGGAGGCTGGCTATGAAAGATGGTCATCCGCACGCTGGCCAACGACCGGCCAGCCCTGCAAGAGCGGCGCTGAAGGGGTATCTCTACGTGCTCGGCAGCATCTTGCTGGTGACAGCCGCCCAACTCGGCATGAAGTGGGGGGTGATACAGCTGCCGACCTGGCAGATGGATCTCGCCGTGATGCTGGCCCATCCGCTGCCGCTGCTGGTGATCCTGGCCGGGGTGGGCTGCTACGCCCTGTCGCTGCTCTGCTGGCTGGCGGCACTGCACTCCACCCCGCTCAACATCGCCTACCCCCTGCTCAGCACCAGCTATGCGCTGGTCTACCTGCTGGCGGTCAACATCCCGCTCTTCGCCGAGCCGCTGGAGCCCGGCAAGGCGCTCGGGGTGCTGTTCATCCTGCTGGGGGCCGTGCTGGTGGGGATCAAACCTGCGGCCGGCACCAAGCAGGCCGGCTAGTTTTTCTCTTTGTTTATCGCAAGGGCTGCCACGGCAGCCCTTTTTTGCGTCTGCCGCCGATGCCCGCACGCTGGCACGCCCGCGAAGCAGTTGCGCGGTGGTACTGTCAGGTCGCACACTTGACCGCACTCGGAACATGCCTTTATAACGGAACTCCCAAGGAAGAGAGAATTCTATGTCGGCAAAGCATCCCATCATTGCGGTTACCGGTTCGTCCGGGGCCGGCACCTCCACCTCCACCAACGCCTTTCGCTCCATGTTTCATCAGCTCGGTTATCAGGCAGCCGTGGTGGAAGGAGACAGTTTTCATCGCTACACCCGCCCGGAAATGGACGTGGCGATCCGCAAGGCGCGCGAACAGGGGCGCCACATCAGCTATTTCGGCCCCGAGGCCAACGACTTCGGCCTGCTGGAGAGCTTCTTTCAGGAGTACGGCCAGAACGGCAGCGGTCAGTATCGTCGCTACCTGCACAGCTTCGACGAGGCGGTGCCCTTCAACCAGATGCCGGGCACCTTCACCCCCTGGCAGAACCTGCCGAGCGACACCGACCTGCTGTTCTATGAGGGGCTGCACGGCGGCGTGGTCACCGATGAGCACAACGTGGCCCGCCACGTGGACTTCCTCATCGGGGTGGTGCCCATCGTCAACCTGGAGTGGATCCAGAAGCTCATTCGCGATACCTCGGAGCGCGGCCATTCGCGCGAGGCGGTCACCGACTCCATCGTCCGCTCCATGGATGACTACATCAACTTCATCACCCCCCAGTTCTCCCGTACCCACATCAACTTCCAGCGGGTGCCGACGGTGGATACCTCCAACCCCTTCAGCGCCAAGGTGATCCCGAGTCTGGACGAGAGTATGCTGGTGATACGGTTTCGCGGCATCAAGCAGGTGGATTTCCCCTACCTGCTGTCGATGATCGACGGATCCTTCATGTCACGGATGAACACCATCGTAGTGCCGGGCGGCAAGATGGGCTTCGCGATGGAGCTGATCCTGCGCCCGTTGATCCAGCAACTGATTGAAACCGGCAAGATCACCTGAGCCAAGGAGCTGATGATGCGGTTAGCGTTTATCTCTGTGGGATTGGCCGCCCTGCTGGGTGGCTGCAGCAGCGGCCCGGCCGCGCCGACCCTGGAAGCGGGCACCATGGTGGTGCGCCCGGCGGCCAGCTGGCCTTTCGGGGCGACGCCGCGCTATGCGCTGGCCGAGCAGTTCCAGTATGCCGGCGACAGCGCCGAGGGCTGGCTGGAGCCGGTGCAACAGGCGGTCAATCAGGAGCTGGGGCGCAAGGGGTGGCAGAGCGTGCCCCTCGACGAGGCCGATGTGTGGGTCGCCATCGGGGTGGCCGGCAGCAAGGATCTGAGCGATGGCGAGATCTTCGCCCGCCTCGGCATGACACCGGGGTTGCAGGCCAAGGCCGATGCCCGCAAGGGCACCCTGGCCATCGTGCTGCTCGACCGGCGCACCCAGCAGGCGGTGTGGAGCAGCGCCATCTCCCTGGCCAGCGACGTGGCCATCGCCGAAGGGGAGCGTCAGCAACTGAGCCAGCAACTGGCCGCCAAGATGCTCAACGCCCTGCCGCACTGACCCCCAATATGCAAAACGGCCTGCATTGAGCAGGCCGTTGTCATCACACCATGACGATCACTTGCGCTGGCAAGTCAGCAGGGTTACCCCTTTCTGGCTGAGGATGGCCTGCTTCTCCTGATTCCAGAAGGTGGTCACACCGTCGGAATACTTGGCACCGGACTCCGCCTCGACCCGGCCCAGCTTGTGATAGACCCCGGCATAGGGGAACTGCACCATGTCGGCCTGGGCATCATAGGTCACGGCCAGCAGCTCTTCACCGCACTGATACTGGCTGTACTGGTACTGGGTCGGTTGCGGCATGCTGCAGGCTGCCAGCCCCAGCAGGGGGAGTAACGCTATCATCTTTTTCATTGCACTTTCCTTATGTCATGGTGTTATTCGATCGGAAGAGCCACTGCTATCAGGCTTCAAGAATTTGATAACTATGGGTAATTTCTACCGCTTTTTCCAACATCAGGGAAACTGAACAATATTTTTCCATCGACAGATCCACAGCGCGGGCCACCTGCTTTTCGGCCAGCTCCTTGCCGGTCACCACGAAGTGGAGGTGGATCTTCTCGAATACCCGCGGCACCGAGTCAGCCCGCTCACCGGCCAGCTCCACATGGCAGGCGGTCACGGATTGACGCGCCTTCTCCAGGATGGAGACCACGTCGATCGAGCTGCAACCGCCCACCGCCAGCAGGATCATCTCCATCGGGCTGGCACCTTCGCCGGGGTTGGCACCGTCCAGGATCACCTTGTGACCGGACTCACTCTCGCCCACAAACTGCATGCCTTCCACCCAGCTGACCTTGGCTTTCATTTCACATTTCCTCTTGATGACGACAGATCTGACTGACATAGCATACCGCAGACGACGCGACAGCGGCACATATCCGCCATTTTCACGAACTTCCTGACTAACTAGATCAAAATCAACATCTGATGCCCCCATCTTCCCTACAATGGCGAACGGAACGCAGCAGGGGTTGCAAGGGGAGCTGGCAAAAGCCCTCAAAGCCTTGTCAGCACAGACAAAGGCTCTTATCCTACTGCGACTAATACAAGGAATGGCAAGGTTGGCAGCTTGCCCGGACGCACGAGTCCATAAAAAGACACTACAGAGGAATTCTCATGGTCATTGGCAAACCGCAAAGCGATCCCACCCTGGAATGGTTCTTGTCGCACTGCCACATTCATAAGTATCCCGCCAAGAGCACCCTGATCCACGCGGGTGAGAAAGCGGAAACCCTCTACTACATCGTCAAGGGCACTGTGGCCGTCTTGATCAAGGACGATGAAGGCAAGGAGATGATCCTCTCCTATCTGAACCAGGGCGACTTCCTGGGCGAGATGGGGATGTTCGAGGAGAGCGAAAACCCGGAGCGTTCCGCCTGGGTGCGTGCCAAAGGTTCCTGTGAAGTGGCCGAGATCTCCTACAAGAAGTTCCGCCAGCTGATCCAGGTCAACCCGGAAATCCTGATGCGCCTCTCCGGCCAGATGGCGGCCCGCCTGCAGCACACCAGCCAGAAAGTCGGCAACCTCGCCTTCCTGGACGTGACCGGCCGGATCGCCCAGACCCTGCTGAACCTGGCCAAGCAGCCGGACGCCATGACCCACCCGGATGGCATGCAGATCAAGATCACCCGTCAGGAGATAGGCCAGATCGTCGGCTGCTCCCGTGAAACCGTCGGCCGGATCCTCAAGATGCTCGAAGAGCAGGAGCTGATCTCCGCCCACGGCAAGACCATAGTGGTGTTCGGCACTCGCTGATCCCGTTACTGGCGGCCCCGCACTGGGTCGCCGGATAAAAAAGGCTGCCACGGCAGCCTTTTCTGATCGTCTCCCCTATAATCCCGAACGCCCCTGCCGTCATGGCCTTCGCCAAGAGAAATCCTATGCACCTGCAATGCCCTATCTGTCGCAGCCCGCTGCAACTTCATGAAGCCTCCCGCGGGGTCTACTGCGCCAACAAGCACCATTTCGATCCCGCGCCGGAAGGCTATCTGGATCTCATCCCCGGCAAGAAGAATCCCAAGGACAGCGACAGCCGCGCCCTGATGCGCGCCAAACGCCACTTCCTCGAGCAGGGCCACCAGCTGCCGCTGGTCGAGGCGATGGCCAGCCTGCTTGCCCCCCTCGAGCCGCGCGAGCTGATCCACCTGGGCTGTGGCGAGGGTTACTACTGCCGGACCCTGGCCGAGCGCCTGCCGGGCTGGCAATTTGCCGGCGTCGACATCGCCAAGAACACCATCTTTGCCGCCAACAAGGCGCAGCCGGACGCTCAGTTCGTCATCGCCGATCCGGCCCGCGCCCCGATCCTGCCGGGCACGGCCCAGTTGCTGCTGGTCAACGATCTCAAGGTCAAGACCGAGCAGCTGGTCAGCTGGCTGGCACCGGGCGGCTACCTGCTCTACCTGCAACCCGGCCCCCGCCACCAGTGGCAGCTGAGGGTCAGCCTCAACCCGGTCAGCATGGAGCACCCGCTGAGCTGGCCGAGCCTGGCCGGCCTCAATCCCATGGGTCAGCTGCGCTGCCAGTTCAGCATGCAGATGGACCAGGGCCTGCGCAGCTTCATCCTGGAGACCAGCCGCCTCGGCTGGCGCGCCAGCGGCGAGCAGCGCCACGCCTTCAGCCATCAGGGACCGGACGAACTTGAGCAGGATCTGCTGCTGAGTCTGTGGCAAAAGCCGCTGTGAGCGCACTCACCCCATGAAAAAGGCCCTGACGGGCCTTTTTTATTGCGCGGAGATGTCGTTACAGCTTGATCCAGGCATCGCTCCAGGCCGTGCCCTTGCCGGGCTCATAGGCCCAGGCCGCGCCGGCACACCAGCCGGTGTAGGGATGGGGCTTGCACTGGTAGTTGCCGCCCAGGTTGCTCACCTTGTCACCGGCCTTGTAAGCGGTGCCCTCCTTGTAGGGCGGGTTGCCATCCGGCGGCGTGGTACCGCCGCTGCCCTTGATCAGGATCTCGTGGGTGGCGCTGCGGCTCAGCCCCTTGTCGTCGGTCACCTTGAGCACGAAGCCGTAGCGGGTGTCGCTGGCCGGGGTCGGCGGCAGGATGGCGCTCAGGGTGGACTGTGTCAGATCCGAGGCGCTGGCCCCGGCAGGCAGGGTCCAGGCGTAACTGAGGGGTTTGCCTTCCGGATCGCTCGAGCCCTGGCCGGAGAGCAGCACGGTGGCGCCGCCCAGCGCCTCGCTCGGGCCGCTGATGCTGGCCACTGGCGGCAGGTTGGTGCCACCGCCGTTGTCCTCGATCACCACCTCGGGGAAGAAGTGCTGCACGCAACGGCTGTAGTCACGCTCCTTGAACGCGCTGAAGCGGGTCTGGTAGCCCACCAGCTTGCAGGCATAGCTCTTGCCACCGTTGGGGTTGCCCGGCACATAGCTCCAGTCGTTCTCCCAGTAGATGGGCAGGGCGCCGGCGCCGGCCTCGTCAAAGACCTTCATGTTCTTGCAACCGAGCACCTCGTCGGCAGGCACCGGCACGCCCAGATACTGGGTCTGGGCCTGGTAGTAGGTGATCCGGTTCTGGGACTGGGCATGCTCGGCCGCACCGCCGCACTCCACCCCGCCGTTGATGATCTGGGTGGTCACCCCGAAGCCCGGCACCAGGCCGTTCTGCCGGTCGTGGGCGTTGGGCTGCCAGGTGCCGTCGATCACGTGCAGCATGGAGGGCTTGGGCGGCTGTGGATAGACGAAGAAGAACACGGCGCTGGCGAGGTTGAGCCAGGTGTCTGCCACTTTCTCCGGGTTGTCCAGCAGGGTACGCACAGTGCCGAACATGGCCTCGGAGAAGGGGCCGTAGTTGTAGTTGTACGACAGCTGCTTGGCGCCACGACCGAAGTAGCTCTTGAACTCGCCGTTGTCGAACTTGCCGCACGGCCACTGCTGACCCTGCCACACATCCGGCCGGCACTCGGCGTTGTAGCCGCCGCGCATCTGCTCGGTCCAGCCCATCTCCCGTACCCACACCAGGCCCTGGCGCCACTCGGGCTCGGGGCGCCAGCTCTCGTGGCCGCCGGTCTCCTGGGCGAAGTGGGCGAACATGGTGGCCAGCGACTTGCGGCAGATGGCCTCGGCGTTGCGCCCGTCACTGTAATCGCCGCAGAAGGCCGGGAACTTGGCCACCGCCTGCAGGAAGCCGCGATAGGTGTACTCCGGTGCCCGCAGCGGGAACAGGAAGTTGAACTGCGACTCGCTGAGCAGCCCTTCTACCCGTTTGACGTTGGCGGGGTTGAGCGGCAGGCCGGGGGCCACCGCCTCGACCACGGCGTTGTCGCGGGTGGCGATGGAGGCCTTGACCGCCGTCATGGCCGGGAAGTCGGTGAGCGCATGCTCCCTGGCATCCAGCTCGCTCTGGCTCAGGTAGACGGTGCTGCCGTCAGCGGCGCCGCTGCCTCCCTGCGCGGGCGGGGCTATGCCCTCCCCATCCCCCGGTGGCGTCGCCTCGCCCGCCCCCAGCAGGGCCCACGGAGAATCCCACTCGTTGGCGACCTGCACGCCCGGGCTCTGGCCCGGATTGGCATACCATTTGGCCTCGTAGATCTGGCCGTTGAAACTGACTTGGCTGCCGCCGCCATAGCCCTGATTGATGTCATAGGCGCTGGCGGCCCACAGCTGACCGCTCAGACAGAGCCCGGCCAGCAGGGTGGCCACAGAGGACTTTCTTGTCATCATATTTACCTCTTGCTTGATGAAAGGCGGGGCTTGGCCCCCGCCAGTGGCACCTCGCATTGCGCGAGGATAAAGGAGAAAAACACTCAGCGCGCCGCCAGCGGCATGCCGTTGACCGTGTAGCCAAGCCCGGCCGGGGCCGGAGCAAGCTGGGCCTCGGCCTGTGACTGGTTGCGGCACAGCACGCTGGCGCTGCGCGGCTCGCTCGCGGTCGGCACGTTGACGTGGAACTTGTTCATCACGCTGGCGCTCAGCCGGTGATTGGCCAGCTTGAAGCGCAGCAGACCGTCGCGGGTCTCCACCTGCAGCTGGCAGTCACTGTTGCCGAGCCGCTCGCCGTCATCGCTATAGGCAAAGCCGTAGGCGCCGTGCAGGGCCGGATAGAGGTAGCTCGGCAGCTGCCCCTGCGGGTCGTAGTAACCGACCAGGGTGGTCACCGGCACACCGAAGGCAGCTGGCTTGCGATCAGCCGCCAGATCCGTCGGCGCTCCCTCGTTCCAGCGGCTGCCGTCGGAGCGATAGCTCTTCTTGAAGCCGCGCGAGACGGTGATCTGCTGGCCGTTGATGAAGAGGGTGCTGTTGTAGCCGGCGTTGTAGTCGATGCTGACGATGCGGCCGCGATTGACCGCTGAGGCGGCCGGCAGCTGGATGTTGCGGGTCCAGTTGCCATCCCACATGGCCACCTTGACCAGATCGTACTCGGCCAGCAGGGCGGCCAGCTTGGCCTCCCCCAGATCGCTCACTGGCGCGGTGATCTGCTCGGCGAGATCGACCCGATGGCGGTAGGGCTCCATCCTGGCCTGGCTTTCGTTCCACTTGCTGAAACCGGTGGGGGACGCTGTGTCGAACACCGCCTTGCTCTCGAGGAAACGCTGGATGATGGCGGCCGAGTTGGGGGTGTAGAGGGTGAAGCGGTTGAAGCCGGAGAGCGGCTCGCCGCCGGCCATGGCGTCGAAGCCAAACTTGCGGCCGTCAAACGGGGCCTGGCACTGGCCGTCGAGGCAGGCGCTCTGGCCGCTGCGGCTCGCAAAGAAGTTGGGGATGAAGCGGTTCTTGTCGCCATCCCAGCCCCAGGTGGCATTGATCTGATCGGCGCTGCGGTGCACCGAGCCGGCAAAGCCGCCCACGTAGTGGCCGAGACCGTAGTTGTGGCCCACCTCGTGGCTGAACTCGTTGCCAAGGGAAGCGTCGAGCGTGACGATGCCGCCCCCGCCGGAGCCGCCGTGCACCTGCACCCCGTTGGCGTACTTGCCACGGCTGTTGTGGGCCGCCAGCTGGGCCACCACGTAGGGGTGGCTGTTCTCCCCCTCCCCGGCTGTGCTGTTGATGCCGTAGTTGGCATTGTCGATGCCAAGGGAGATGAGCTCCTTGCCGATGCGCTGGCGCATGGTGCCGCTGTGCCAGCCCCCCTCGCTCGGATCAAAGTCGGTGAGCAGGGTGCCATCCGGCAGCATCACCTCCGGCAGCGACAGCGGCGCATACTGGCTGACGATGAGCCGGCTGGCGGGAATGGTCTGGAAATACTCCCGCTGGGCTTCTTTATCTTTGGCAAAGGCGAACTGGTCGCGCGGGCTGGTCAGCATGCCGATGTCGATGGTGTGAATGAGCAGCTCCCCCGGCGCCCCCACCTTGAGGTCGTTCAGCTCACCGCTCAGATCCCCCTGGCTCAGGCGCAAGGTGAGGCCGGGCATGATCCACTCGGCCGGCAGCACGGCGCTCCAGGCATCGCTGGCATAGGTGATGCCGTTGTTTTCCAGCTCGCCATCACGGATCCACTGGCCACGCACGAACTTGAACTGCTGGCTCTGGCCGCGGGAGATTGTTACCTGGCGGCCACTGAAGTAGACGGTGGAGTTGTAGCCGGCATTGGAGGCGAGGCGCACCATCTTGCCCTCCAGGCTCGCGTCGCGCGGCAGGTGGATGTCGCGCACCCAGCGGCCGTCGGCGGTCTGGATGGTGACCAGGGCATGGGGCTGCAACTTGCCGAGCAGGAAGGTGCCGCTCGGATCGCTCAGCCTGGCCAGCTCGCCGCTGCTGTTGATGACGGTGCTGGTGCCGGGGCCCGGGGTGAAGTCGACCCCCTCCTCCGGCGTTCCTTCCAGGTAATAGGCGGTCTTGGGCAGGCGGGAGGGCGGATCCAGCGTGAGGCTGCCGAGCAGCTTGCCGGCACCGTCGCGGGCCTCGAGCGCCAGCGGCGCCTGGTTGCCGGCCTGCAGCGGGCGCACCAGCAGCAGGCTCTTGCGCAGGGCGGTGAGGCGGGGCTGGTTGTCCCCCTCCCGCGGGTGGGCAGGCAGGATCTGGCTCTGGGCAAACTGGACGCCGGCCAGCAGCGACCCCTGCAGATCGTTCTGCGGACGGGTGGCGTCAAAGACCTGCGGGGTGGGTGGCTGAACGGCGGCCAGCAGCGGGCCGCTTGCCAGGGCTGCGCCGATCAGGCAGGCAAGACGTGTGGTGCATGTGGTCATGGTGGTGCTCTTTGTTGTTATGGGGAAAAAAGGGGGCATGCCTGGCATGCCCCGATGGGTTTGACGGTGAGGTTATTTACAGCTGGCGGCGCCGATGTCCTGCCAGACGTCGTGCTTGCCGGGCTCGTTGCCGCGGGTCCAGTACTGGGCCTTCCACTGACGGCCGTTGTGGGTGGTCACGTCACCGGCGTTGTAGGCGACACCGGCATCCCAGCCCAGCTGCACCTGGCTTATCAGCTTCCACTGATCGGCGGTGCGGCTCGGTTCGTTGCCCTGGGTCCAGTACTTGGCCTGCCACACCAGCTGGTTGTGGCTCACCTTCTCGCCACCGTTGTAGGTGGTAGAGGCCTTCCAGGCCGGCCAGTTGGCGGCATCCGGATCGGTGGCGTTGCAGTCGCCGCCACCGCTGACCGGGGTCACGGTGAGGCGGGTCTTGCCCTGGGCATCCAGGGCGCCGTCGGTCACGGTGACGGTGAGGTCATAACCGGTCTCCACGGTGACGCTGGGGCCCGTCACCACCAGGGTCTTGCTGTTCTGACCGCTGGCGGTGAGCCCGGCCGGCACGCTCCACTGATAGCTCAGGGTGTCGCCGTTGGGGTCGGTGGCGCTGGCGGTGATGCTCACCTGCTTGCCGGCCTGCACCGAGACCTTGTCCTGCACCGTGACGACCGGCGGCAGGTTGGGCTGCGGCGCCTTGTTGGTCACCACCACCTGATCCTTGGCGCTGAGGTTGTGGTCATCGGTCACGGTCAGCTCGAACACCAGATTGACGTCCTGGCTCACCGCATCGACGCTCAGCTTGGCCTTGGCCTGGGTGGCATCGCTCAGGGTCGCCTTGGGACCGGAGATCTGGGCCCAGCTGTAGCTCAGCACCGCCCCTTCCGGATCGCGGGAGGAGGAACCGTCCAGCACCAGCTGGGCCGGCCCGGTCACCGCGAGATCGGTGCCGGCGTTGGCCACCGGCGGCTTGTTGACCGGCGGTGTGCTATCGCCGTGGCCCAGCCCCTCGTGCATGGCGTTGAGAATGTCGCCGTTGTCGGCGTCGATTTCCCAGGCGAACAGGCCGCCGAGCTGGTTGGCCAGCACGTACTGCCCCTTGGCCTTGACCGAACGCTCGTCATCGAAGGTGATGAGCTCGCCGGTGGCAGCCTTGAACACGGACGGTGCCTCGGCCACTTCGTCATAGCTGTACTGCCAGTCGCCGGCCATCTTGCCCTTGGCGATGCCGCGGTAGTCGATGACCCCCTTCTCCCAGATCCCTTCCGCCTCGGTCCCCGCAATCGGGCCGGTGGCGGTGCCGGTGAAGGGGTTGTTGCCCTGATACCCGCTGACGCCGGTCCAGCCGCGACCATACATGGCGGCCCCCACCACCACCTTGCC
This sequence comes from Aeromonas sp. S41-2, assembly GCF_027705845.1. Lineage (NCBI taxonomy): Bacteria > Pseudomonadati > Pseudomonadota > Gammaproteobacteria > Aeromonadales > Aeromonadaceae > Aeromonas > Aeromonas sp. S41-2. The sequence continues at coordinate 871,915 of NZ_JAPDCG010000001.1, forward strand.
CGGCTCGACGCCCTGACCCAGCAGCGCCTTGACCCCCTTGTCGGTGGTGTACTTGGTGTTGGGATCCCAGCTCGATTCATAGAGCGCGGTCTGGTGACCCAGTCCGGTGTTGGTCCAGGCGCCGTTGAAGTCGTAGCTCATCAGGAAGATGTGATTCATGTATTGCTGGGCGGCGCGATAGTCCACCTTGGCAATCTTGTCACCGCCGGCGCTGATGGCGGAGGTGAGCTCATAGGTGCGGCCGGTCTCTGCGCTCAGCTCGTCGAGCATGGCGCGCAGCTCCTTCATCAACAGCACATAGGTCTCGCCGTCGGAGGGGCTGCCGAGGTTGGGGTTGGCTCCCAGGCCACCCGGGAATTCCCAGTCGATGTCCACCCCGTCGAAGAATTTCCAGGTCTGCAGATACTCCTTCACCGAGGCGACGAAGGTGTCGCGCTTGGTCTTGTCACCGAAGAAAAAGAAGGGGTCTGAGAGGGTCCAGCCACCGATGGAGGGGAGGATCTTCAGGTCCGGATAGGCCTTTTTGAGCGCCATCAGGTTGCCGAAGTTGCCCTTGTAGGGTTCGTCATAGGCGGTGAGATTGCCCTGCCCCATCTGGATGGCGGCCCAGGGATCGTGGATGGAGACCTTGAAGTCCTCGCGGCCGGCACAGGAGCGCTGCAGCGCCTCGAAGCTGCCGGAGATCTCTTTCAGGCTGTCGTTGATGCCGTTGCCACCGCAGATCGGGGTGAAGCCGTAGAGGATGTGGGTCAGGTTCTGGGCCGGGATCTTGTCCACGGTGAACTTGCGACCATAGACCCCCCACTCCACGTAGTAGGCCCCCATCACCTTGCCGGTCTTGTTGACGTAAGGCTTGTTGTTCTCCTTGAGCGGCGCCTTGAGCGGCAGCAGGTGGCTGCCGTCGGTGTCGGCTACCAGGATCTCTTTCTTGTCGGAGAGAGTGCAGCCGTCGGCGTTGCACAGCGCCACCTGCATCTGGTAGCGGCCCCCCTTGGTGACCTTGAAGTTGGCGGTGCCGGAAGCGGACGCGGCACCGGACCACACCTCCTTGCCGTCGAGCAGTACCTTGGCGGTCTGGCCGACATCACCGGACCAGAGGTTCCAGCTCACGCTGACCGGCGCGCCATCGGCGTGCACCTTGACCAGCTTGTTGTAGGAGGTGGCGGCTTGATCCACTTCGACGATGGCGAACTTGGTTTCGCCCCAGCCGATGGTGGGTTTGCCGGGGGCGGCAGCGAAGGCGGAGGAGGCACACAGACCCCCGACCAACAACGCCAGTACGGAGGGTTTTGGACTTAACATAGTTGAATATCCTTATTTCGTTCTTGGAATAGATAACGAAAAAGGCAACGCAACCTGACAGGTAACGCAGACAACATCGCACCATGGCTTGGCCCATGGACGAAACAACCTGTGGTGGCCCCGCTATCTTAGGTACTGCTGACCCTTAGACCGGAGGCTTTGCGTCCCGGACTTTCATCCGGTTTGCCTTTTGCACAACTTGATTTGCGACAAAAATAATCGCGACCTGACTATAAGGGAGTCAAAGGAGGGAGGGCAAACCCCCGAGCGGTTATTAATAAACCACTTTTTATCGAAAACGAGCCTCAAACGAGAAGAAAAGGCACTTTTTTGTGTCAGAAAGTGCCGATCTTGCCGGCTGGGGGCCGTCGATTAAAATTCGGACGAATTCCCGGTTTCGTGATCATCATCAAGTTTGGCCGGCCGCAAGATGCTGTTCATCAGCGCCCGCAGCTTGAGCGGCTTGACCGGTTTGCTGATGTAGCCGTAGCCGTGTTCACGGATCTGCGCCTGCAGCTCGCTCTTGCGATCCGCACTGATGATGATGCCGCCGATGTCGTTGCCGTGGGCGAGACGCAGCATGTGCAGCGCCTGCAGCCCGGTCTTGCCGTCGTCCAGATGGTAATCGGAGAGCACCAGCTGCGGCAGGAAGCCGCCGGCAATGAGATCCTCCGCCTGGGCCAGGCTCTGGGCACAGACCACCTCGCAGCCCCAGCGTCCCAGCAGGGAGTGCATGGCGATCAGGATGTCGCTCTCGTTGTCGATGCAGAGCACCCGGATCCCCTCCAGCTGGCTGTCGCGCTGGGTGGGGGCCGCCACCTGCGTCGTTGCGACAGGACGGGTCGCCAGATTGAGGGTGATGGCAAACACCGAGCCCGCCCCCGGCCAGCTGCGCAGGGTCAGGTTGTGGCCGAGCACCAGGGCAATGCCGCGAGCGATGGCAAGGCCGAGCCCCAGCCCCTGCTCCCGCGCGGTACGGGAGTGATCGAGGCGGGAGAACTCGTCGAAGATCGCCTCCTGCTTGTCGGCCGGAATGCCGGGGCCGTTGTCCCACACCTCGATGCGCACCTTGTCGCCGAGCCGGCGGCAGCCGAGCAGCACCCGCCCGCCCGGGTTGTAGCGAAAGGCGTTGGTGAGGAAGTTTTGCAGCACCCGCCGCAGCAGGCGCACGTCGCTGTAGACCGCCACACCGCTCTCCACCACCGAGAACTGGATCCCCCCCGCCTGCGCCAGCACCCCAAACTCCGCCTTGAGGTTGTCGAACACGTCGCGCAGGGCGAAATCCAGTTTCTTGGCCTTGAACTTGCCCGCTTCGAGCCGCGAGATGTCGAGCAGATCGGTGATGAGATCCTCGGTCGCCCCCAGCGCGTCGTCGATGTGGCGGGCGATGCGGGCCGGCTCGTCCGCCGGCGGCAGCATCTCCAGCAGGGAGGAGGTAAACAGCTTGGCCGCGTTGAGGGGCTGGGTCAGATCGTGGCTCACCGCCGCCAGGAAGCGGCTCTTGGAGTGGTTGGCCCGCTCCACCTGCTGGTTCACCAGCAGCAGCTGGCGGTTGAGCTCGGAGAGCTCGTGGGTACGCTCGGCCACCCGCGCCTCCAGGTGTTCGTTGGCCTCCCGCAGTACCCGCTCGGCGTCGCGAAACGGGGTGATGTCGGTAAAGGTCATCACGAAGCCGCCCGCCGGCATGGGGTTGCCCTGCATCTCGATTACCCGGCCATCGGGGCGCTCACGCGCCGAGATATGCTGGCTGCCGCGCTGCATGAAGGCGACCCGCCGCGCCACGTGGGCCTCGACATCGCCGGGGCCGCACAGCCCCTGTTCGGCGTTGTAGCGGATGATCTCCTCAATGGGGCGGCCCACCTGAATGAGGCCGGGCGGATAGTGGAACAGCTCGATGTAGCGCCGGTTCCAGGCCACCAGTTTCAGCTCCCTATCCACCACCGAGATCCCCTGCCCCATGTGTTCGATGGCTCCCTGCAGCAGGCCGCGGTTGAAGCGAAACACGTCGGAGGCCTCGTCCACTATGGTGGCGATCTCTTCGAGCTGCATGTTGCGCCCCTGCAGGGCCGAGGCCAGCACCAGGCGGGCTGACGAGGTGCCGAACACCCCGGCCAGCAGCCGCTCGGTGTGGGCAATCAGCTCGGCGGAGGCCTGCATCTGGGGCGCCAGGGTGCCGCCCCGCTCGCCGGCGAAGCGACCGAAGGCGCGCTTGACCCGGCTCGAGCCGACGAAGCGGGCCGCCAGCATCTCCAGCTCCTTGACCGAGACCCGCGCCTGATAGAGCGCCGTGGTGTCGCGGCTCGGCTTGCCGACGAAGTTGGCCGCCTGCAGCCGCTCGCTCACCGCCGCCTGCGACAGCAGGGAGCCCGCCACATAGCCGACGAGGTTGAGCAACAGGCTCAGGAAGATGCACCAGGCCCCCAGGCTGAGATCGCGAAACGCCGGCCAGTCCGGCGGCGCCAGCAGGGCCGCCAGCGGCGAGCCGGCCAGCAGGCCGCTCTCCGCCAGCAGGGTGGCGAACCAGAGGCTGACCCCGAGGGCGAGACCGAGGTAGACCCCCTTGCGATTGCCGTGCCGCCAATAGAGGCCGAGCAGCAGCGCCGGGGCGAACTGGGCCACCGCGCCGAACGACAGGTAGCCGATGCGCGACAGGCTGGTGAGATCCCCGAGCCAGAGGTAGAGCCCCCAGGCCGCCAGCAGGATCAGCAGGATGGCGCCGCGGCGCACCTGCAGCAGCAGGCGCACCAGCCGCTCGTCCCGCCCCTGCTGCCAGAAGCGGCGCAGCAGCACCGGCAGCACCAGATCGTTGCTGACCATGATGGCCAGCGCGATGGTGCAGACGATCACCATGCCGGTGGCCGCCGAGGTGCCGCCGAGAAACGCCAGCAGCGCCATGCCGTCAAAACCGAGCGACATGGGGAGACTGATCACATAGGTATCCGAGGCCATGCCGGCCCCCACCCACTGCTTGCCCGCCAGCGCCAGCGGCCAGATGAAGAGCCCCATCACGAACAGGTAGAGCGGAAACAGCCAGCGCGCCCAGTGCAGATCCTGGCCCTGGTTGTTCTCCACCACGGTCACGTGAAACTGGCGCGGCAGGCAGATGACGGCGCACATGGCGACCAGGGTGTAGATGGCGAGCTCCAGCAGGCTGCCCGGCGTCACCGCCACTACCGCATCGAGAAAGTCGCTGGCCACCAGAGTGCGGGCCTGGCTCGGCTTGCTGAGGATAAGCCAGAGTGCAAAGCCCCCCACCGCCATGAAGGCGAGCAGCTTGACCACGGATTCGAAGGCGATGGCCACCACCATGCCGCGGTGGTGCTCGGTGGCGTCCAGATGGCGGGTGCCGAACAGGATGCTGAACAGCGCCAGCAGCAGGGCCACGCCGAGGGCCAGCCCGGCGGTATTGCCGGTGGGGCCGGCAGGCACAGAGTTGGCCATCAGCAGATCCAGCCCGGTGACGATGGCTTTCAATTGCAACACCAGGTACGGCAGTATGCCCATGATGGCGATCAGCGCGATCACCATGGCCAGGCGCTGGGACTTGCCGTAACGGGCGGCGATGAAGTCGGCGATGGAGGTGATGTGCTCGCGCTTGGCCACCAGGATGAGGCGGGCCAGCAAGCGCCAGCCGAACAGGAACACCAGCATGGGGCCCAGATAGATGGGCACAGGTGACCAGGGCGACTCGCTGGCCTGCCCCACCGTGCCAAAGAAGGTCCAGGAGGTGCAATAGACCGCCAGCGACAGGCTGTAGAGCAGGGGCTGTCCCTTTAAACGGCGACGTTTGTTCTTGTCCGCCACGTAGGCGATCAAAAACAGCAGCCCCAGATAGGAGAGCGACAATCCGATCAGCAACCATCCCTGGTGCATCTGTAACCTCTTGTCCGTGTTGAAGATTCAAGCCCAGCAGCAGCCAGTCTAGAGAGCCGCCCGAAAAATGTCATCCTCTTATTGCAGCAAGAATTTATCGTTTTTCAATAAAAAACGGTTGAATAAATATCGAAAAACGATAAACATCTGGCTGTGTTTATTGATAAACAATAATTCGGTGCTGCGCGTGGCCCACCCTTTCACTCCAAGAGGTAAGCGATGAAACACAACAAGCTCGAACGCATGAGCAATCTGATCGAATGGATCCTGCTGTTCGCCCTGCTGGCCACCCCGATCATGACGGTCATGGGGGTCTGGTCCCAGCTGCTCGGCGGCAGCGACTACCTGCAGCAGGAGCTGATCGAGGCACTGACGGTGCAAGACAGTTCGGTGCTCAACCATGTCCCCCTGACCATGGCACAGCCGGCGCTGGCCAGCACGACCCCCTCGATTGCCGACTACCCCCTCAGCCTGGGCACCCGTCTGCTGGGCACCCTGGTGATGCTGCTGCCGGATCTGGTGTTCATGCTGATGCTGTGGCAGTTGCTCCAACTGTTTCGCGGCTATCGGCAGGCCATGCTGTTCACCTTCAGCCAGATCCGCCGCTACCAGTTGATCGGCCTGCTGCTCTGTGTCAGTTTCGTCACCAAAATCATCACCACCCCGCTGCTGGACCTGGTGCTCACCCTGCCGGGCCCCGAGCTGCACGGCCAGATCAACATAGGTTCATCGGACTTCCAGTTGCTGCTGGCCGGGCTGATCGTATCGGCGCTGGCGCTGGTGATGCGCGAGGCCAAGCGGCTGGCCGATGAACAACAACTGACGGTGTGAGGAACCCATGCCCATCATCATCCGACTCGATGCCCTGCTGGCCGAACGCAAAATGACTGCACGCGAGCTGGCCCTGCGGGTCAACATCACCGAGGCCAACCTCTCCATCCTGAAAAACGGCCATGCCAAGGCGGTTCGCTTCTCCACCCTGGAGGCGATCTGCCGCGAACTAGGCTGCCAGCCCGGAGATCTGCTGGCCTTTGAGCAGGAGTCCTGAGCCAGCCGTCACCATGCAACAAGGGGAGCCGAGGCTCCCCTTGTTCGTTGCTGATCAATGTGGTTGCTGACCGGACAGGGCCACTCAGGCGGCCTTCAGCTCGCCCTCCCGCAGGCGCAGCACGAACACCGGCAGCACCACCAGCACCATCAGGAAGAAGATGCCGCCCCCCAGCGGTTCGAACAGCAGGCCGCACAGGGTCATCAGGGCTGCCACCGTCATGCCGAGCCCCAGCGCCGCATAGAGCGCCTGGGTCGGGATCAGCTGCTCGGCCGGCAGCTGGCGGGTCATGAAGCGCACGGCGCCGAGGTGGCTGACGCAGAAGGTGACCGCATGCAGCAGCTGACCCGCCACCAGCACCAGCAGCTCGGTGGAGGCACCGAGCAGGATCCAGCGCACCACGCAGCCCAGCGCCCCCACCAGAAACAGGGTCTGGGCGCCGAAGCGATTGAGAAAGCGCTTGTCGGCGGCAAACATGCCGATCTCCGCCACCACCCCCAGCGCCCACAGATAGCCTATGGTGGTGCCGCTGTAACCCGCCGCCTTCCAGTGCATGGCGCTAAAGCCGTAGTAGGCGGCGTGGCTGCCCTGCAGCAGGGCCGAGATCAGCAGAAAACGGCGCACCTGGGGGCACTTGAGGGTATCGAGCAGGGAGGCCTTGGCCCGCTCGCCCTGAATGTCCTGCGGCGCCGGGTGCAGCGGCAGCCAGCTCAGCAGCAGCATCAGCAGCAGCCCGGCCACCATGGTGTGCAGTATCCAGTCGCTGCCAAAATTCCCTACCAGCGCCCCCACCAGGGTCGAGGCGACGATAAAGGCGAACGAGCCGCACAAGCGCACCTTGCCGTAGTCGAGGTGTGCCTGCACCACCATGCGGGTGGCCAGCGCCTCCCCCACCGGCATCAGGGTCGGGTAGATAAAGTTCGCCACCAGGGTCAGTCCCACCAGCCACCAGAGGTTGTGGCTGAGGTAAAAGCCGAGGAAGGCCAGCAGACTGAGCAGGCAGAGCAGGCGGGTGACCGGCAGCAGGTGCCCCGCCCCCTTGATCTGTCCCATCACCATCAGATTGCCGGCAAAGCGGATCGCCATGCCCGCGCCGAGCAGCAGGCCGATCATCTCGGCGCTCACCCCGATCCCCTCCAGCCAGAGCGACCAGAACGGCAGATAGGCACCGTAGACGAAGTAGAAAGCGCCAAAAAACAGGGCTAACCAGGAGAAGGCGGGCATAGATCCTCGACACAGAGAAACGGGGGCACAAATGATAACCGATTTGTCGGTAGGGATCCTGCGATCCCGGCTGAGACGCCGCGCAGATAATAATGAAAAACATCAATAAAATTGAACTATTGGCGCAAGGCTGGTGTCTATTGAGTAACACCTCCTCCTGGTTAGTGTTGCAATCCTTCCACCCGCCTTCGGCGGGTTTCTTTTTGTCCGCCATCGGAGGCCCGGTTCCCGCCATGAAAAAGGGGCCCGCAGGCCCCTTGTCGTGGTGTGCATTCATCAGAACACGTACTTGACCCGTGCACTCAGGTTGCGACCCGGCTCGGTCTGGCGGCTGGTGCTGGCACTGGCGCTCTGGCCGGTGATGCTCTCGTAGTTGACGTACTCCTTGTCGAACAAGTTGAAGACGCCCACGTTGAACTGCAGATCCTGCACCGGCTTGAACTGGGCATAGATATCCACCACGCCCCAGCCCGCACTCTTGATGTTGTCGTTGCCCTTGGCATCCTTGCCCACCTTGCTCATGTCGTCGGCAAAGCGCAGGGCGGTGTTGATGTTCCAGTTGGGCTGCTCCAGTCGAACACCCAGGGTCCCCTTGAGCGGGCTCAGGCTGTTGATGTAGTTGCCGTCGCCATCCTTGCCCTCGATGTAGGAGAGGTTGCCCCAGACGTTGACCAGATCGTTCAGCCAGTAGTCCGCCTTGGCCTCGGCCCCCTTGGTGGTCGCCTTGTCCAGGTTCTGATACTGATACAGCGCGGTGCGGCCCTCGGTGCCGACTCCGGCCAGCTCGATGAAGTCTTCAAACTTGTTGTAGAAGGTGGCCACTTCATAGCTGAAACCGCCGGCGCTGCCGCGCACACCCAGATCGATGCCATCACTGCTCTCGGGCTTGAGGTTCGGGTTGGGCTCGATGCGATAGCCGTATGCCTGGTGGTTCAGGGTCGAGAAGGCGTTGTCATACATGGGGGTCTTGTAGCCGTGGCTGTACTGGGCGAACAGGTTGGCCGCCTCGTGCGCCTTGAACACCAGCCCCAGCTTGGGCGAGAACTCCCCTTCGGAGAAGCGCTTGAGGTTCTCGCCGGTGTAGGCGGGATCCTGATCCGGGTTCATCCGGTAGTAGTCGTAGCGGGCTCCCGGCGTCAGCACCCAGCGCTCGCCGAACTTCAGCTCGTCAAACGCCCACAGGGCGCCGTGCTCGGTGGTGGTGGAGGGGAAGCTCAGCTCGTTGTAACCGACGAAATCCCCCGGCACGGTCGGTGCCTTGAAGCGGGTCCGCTCGTTGTCGGTGTGCTCATACTCCAGGCCCCAGGCCAGCCGCTGGCTCGCCAGCGCCTTGCTGAACTTCAGCTGGGCGCCCAGGCTCTTCTGCTCGAAACCGTTGTTGTCCAGCGAGTTCTTGGTCACATAGGGGTTGGTCGGCCGCACCGGGTATTTGGAAGAGGCGTACTGATCCATGGTCTGCTTGGTGCGGGCGTAGTAGATCTTGCTGTCGATGCGATCGACCCAGGGCGCGTTCAGGGCGATGCCGTGGTCCAGCACCAGCGACAGGTTGTCGGTCTCCTTGTCGGTGATCGGCTGGTTGAAGACCGAGCCCGCCTTGGTGAGGTCGACGGCATCGGGGTCCTGCCCCTCGTTGAAGTAGTCGACGGTCAGCTTGAGGAACTGGGCATCGCTCAGGTTCCACTGGCTCTTGAACAGCACGGCCTGGCTGACGATGTCGAACTCGTTCTTGTCGCCGTCGTAGTTCTGGGTCACCCCGCCGTCACGCCAGGTGTAGCGCAGCAGGTTCTCGAACGCGCCGGCGCGCAGGGCCCCGGTAACGCCGGCCATCTTCTGGTGGCTGCTGGAAGCATAGCCGGTGGTGGCATCCAGGTAGCTGTCGCGCCCCTTGAGGAAATCGGCCGCATCCTTGGTGGTGATGGCGATGACGCCGCCCAGTGCATCGGAGCCGTAGGCCGCCGAGGCCGGTCCCTTGACCACCTCGACCTGCTTGATCATGTCGGTGTCGAAATAGCTCTGACCCACGCCGCCGTTCTTGTAGGCATCGTTCTGGCGCACGCCATCGCGCACTATCTTGACCCGGTTCTCGCCCATGCCGCGAATGATGAAGGTCTGGGCATCGCCGGCGCCGCCGAGGGCGGTGACGCCCGGCTCGTAACGGAACAGGTCGGCGACGTTGCTCACTACCTGCTCTTCAATCTGTTCGGCTGTGATGACCGAGATGGGGCCGGAGACATCCTCCAGTTTCTGCTCCATCCGAGAGCCACTGACCACCATGACTTCATCTGCTTTCTTGTCCGCCGCAAAAACCGGAGAAGCGAGGCCAGCCGCCACGGCAAGGGCGACCAGCGATAGGGTGTTGTTATGGGCCACTGCAAATCCTTATTGAGAACTGTTATCAAACAGCTGGCATCTTACCCACCTCTCAACAAAGATCAATAATAAACGGAATCATTCTCATTTTCTTTTGTCATAATTCGGTTCTACACTATGCCCCTCTGTTTTCCCGCCCGCCATGCTGCCATTGTATGGTGCAGGCACCTCATCGCTGCGAGACATCCATGACCCGACTACTGCCCCTGTTCACCCTGCCCCTGCTGCTGGCCGCCTGTGCCACGACGGCCCCCGTCAACGATGCCGGCACTCTCTATCACTATCAGCTCAAGGCCACCCAGGGGAACGATCTGACCCTCGAGCAGGCCCTGGCCCGGGTGGCAGATGCCGACATAGTGCTGGTCGGCGAGCTGCACACCCACCCGGCGGTGCACCTGCTGCAGGCCAGAATGCTGGCGGGTCTGGCCGCAGACGGTCGCCCTCTGGTGCTCTCCATGGAGCAGTTCAGCCGCGCCGATCAGCCGGTGCTGGATGCCTACCTGGCCGGTCGCATCGGCGAGGCGGCGCTCATTCGTGACGGCAACGCCTGGCCCAACTACCAGAGCGACTATCGCCCGCTGGTGGAGTTCGCCAAGGCGCACCACCTGCCGGTCATCGCCGCCAATGCGCCCAAACCGCTGGTGAGCTGTGTCGGCCAGGAGGGGCCGGCCTGGCTCGATCAGCTGCCCGCCAGCCGTCGCAGCCAACTGGCCCGCACCCTCACCCTCGGCGATGATCCCTATCGCCAGAAGTTCATGGCCTCGCTCCATCATGGCGATGCCGACAGCAACGCCCGCCGCTTTGCCGCCCAGACCAGCTGGGACGACACCATGGCCGAGAGCATGGTGGATTACCTGCGCAGCCACCCGGGCCAGCGCATCATGCACATCGCCGGCAACTTCCACGTAGAGGGCGGGCTGGGGCTGGCCAGCCGCATCGCCAGCCGCAACCCGGATCTCAAGGTGGCGCTGGTCGTGCCGGAGCTGACGACGCCGCAAGCGGGTGACGGTCAACCAGCGGCCGGCCGGGTTGCCGACGTGCGGGTCGGCATCGCCCCCCTGCCGGAACGCTGGCTAAATGCCGATGAAATGAAGCAAGATATGGGCGCACTGCATCAATCCCGCAGTCGTGACTGCAGCCAGTGGCTGCAACCCTGACCTTGCGTCTGAGGAGCCCAGTGGCTGCCACCCTGACAAACATTTGCCCAAGGATTTCATATGGATGTGTTACTGGTCATCGACATGCAACAGGGGCTGTTCACCCAGCCTCGCCATCAGGACAGCCAGGTCATCGCCAATATCAATCGATTGGCCGAACGCGTGCGGGCAGAACAGGGTCGTGTCATCTATGTGCAGCACGACGAACCCGGCACCGAGCTGGATCCCGCCAGCCCGGGCTGGCAGCTGCATACCGATCTCGCCCCGCAGGGGCATGACAGCCGGGTACGCAAGACCGCCTGCGACAGCTTCCTCGACACCGAGCTCGGTTTCCTCTTGGCGGAACAGGCGGTGGACAGGCTGCTCATCTGCGGCTGTGCCACCGACTTTTGCGTCGACACCACCTTGCGCAGTGCCGCCGCCCGCGGCTTCGAGGTGGTGGCGGTGACCGACGCCCATACCACGGCGGACAGGCCCCACCTGAGCGCGGAGCAGATCATCGAGCACCATCACTGGATGTGGCGTCACCTCAGCCTGCCAAAAGGCAGAAGCGTGACCCTGCTCACGACGGATGAGCTGCTCGGCGCCACCCAACCCGAGCGGGCATGTTAATCTGCCCGCTCTGAAGCGATCACCCGATTGGAGTCTTGTGTGCGTCTACTCTCTGCCGTTGCCTTCACGCTGCTGTTACCGGCAATCACCGCCTGCTCAGGCCTGCCGGGGCGCCAGCCGGATGGCCCGGCCCCCCTGTTCAGGACCCACATCAATGAGGAGGGGAGCAAGCGCTTCACCTTCGAAGCCGCCCCGCTCGATACCCTGCCCACCCGCCTGCAGGACGATGACGGCAGTCGCCTGAGCCGCAGCAAGAGCCTGCTGGAGCGGCGTGAAGCACTGCAGGATGCCCAGCTCACCCAGGCGCTGGCCGAGCGCAAGTATTGCCGTGAAGGCTACATAGTGCTCAGCCAGACCTCCTGGAAGATCCGGGGTGAGTGCAATGAGACCGCCACCCGGGCCGACCGCGACGCCTTCCCCAACAAGGCCTCCTGGCAGGACTGAGCAGCACCGGCCATAAAAAAAACGGGCAGCCCCAGGGCTGCCCGTTTTGTCATGTTGGTGATCGCGTAGATCAGACCGGCGCATCGGCCGGGCTGGTCAGCTCGGCACCATTGTCGACGCGCTTGTGCCCTTCCACCAGGTGGACGAAATCCACCAGCTCGTCGCCGGAGACCCGGAACGCCTGGCCGAAGCCCTTGACGAACAGCCCCTGCTCGGGCTTGAGCCGGAACAGCACGAAATCCTTGAGGTTGGAGAGCCCCTTGACTATCTCGCCGAAGCGCCCTTCCAGGGCGGCGATGGCCTTTTCCCAGCGCACGTCGTCGCGGGCCACCACTTCGGCCACCGCATCGAAGGTCAGGCGCTTGCGGGCAAACAGTTCGCGGGCCCCGTTCTCGTCCTCGATCAGCATCAGCGACACCTTGGGCACCTGTTGCAGGTTGCGGGCGTGGCGGGCGATCTCGGAGATCAGCACATAGTAGCCATCTTCCTGCAGCACGAAGGGGGCATAGCTGGCATTGGGGTTGCCTTCACTGTCCACCGTCGCCAGCTGCAGGGTGCGGCAACCGTCGCGAAACTCGCGGATCTCCGGTTGCAGGCGGTTCTGCAGACGCTCCTGACGTTCACTCATGCTTTGACTTCCTCTTGATACTGGTGGCGCAGGGCCATGAAGCGTTCCACCTGGGCCGGCAGCAGCTGACGCTGCTCGTCACGCCCCAGATAGACCTTGAAAATGCAGCGACCGCTGTGGCCGAAGAACTGGAAGGAGTGCCCCTCCTTGCCCATGAACAGCTTGCTGACCAGGGCGATGCCGACCACGTTGTCGAGCTTGAGGTGGCCGTGCATCTCGCCGTCGCGCCCCATCAGGTTGTAGTAGCCGCGGGCGCTCTTGCCACGGGGGAAGGGGGCCTTCACCTCGAAGATGGAGCCGTCGGACTCGACGATGGTAGTCACCTGGCCCCAGTCGGCCAGATCCGCCAGCAGGGCTTCGGCCTGCTCGGCGGGCACCAGGGTGACCAGCTCGGCCGGCAGGTGGCGTACCACCTCCCATTCGCTGACGGCCAGCTCGGCGGCGATGGTGGATGGGTGAGCGCTGGGATCTTGTTCCAGCAGCCCATGAATGCGTTGTGCAATGCTCATCGGTTCTCCCTTGGGGTGCCTGCGGCATCCCTGTTCTGTCATGGCGGATACTGTAATGAAGGCCCCAAACCAATGCAATTGATAATCGCTTTCATTCTCAGTGCATTTTTTTCGACGGCTTGATATTCTCGGCGGCAACCCAACTTCATTCACCCTTCGGAGGTTAGCATGGGCCGTCGTTTTGCCCTCGCACTCAGCCTGCTCGGCTGCTCAGCCCTGTCCCTGCCCGTTCTGGCGCAGGAACGTATCGTCAGCATAGGCCCGGCCACCACGGAACTCATTCTGGCGCTGGGGGGTGAGCAGAGCCTCATCGCCACCGACATCAGCAGCCCAGAGCCGAAAAACCTGCCACGGGTCGGCTATCACCGCGCCCTCGCCGCCGAAGGGATCCTGAGCCTGGCGCCGACCCGGCTGGTCGGCAGCGACGAGATGGGGCCGCCGCCCGCCCTGGAGCAGCTGCGCCGGGCCGGGGTCGAGGTGGACGTGCTGCCCACCGCCCCTACCCTCGACAACCTCAACCAGCGCATAGATACCCTGGCCACCCTGCTCAAGGACCCGGCCGCCGGCTCCCGCCTGAAGGCCGAGATCCAGGCCCAGAGCGAGCAGCTGGCCGCCCAGGCGAAGCAGAACAAACCGCTCAAGGTGGTCTTCCTGCTGCTGCACAAGGGCCAGCCCACCAGCATCGCCGGCGGCAACACCACCGCCAGTGCTCTGCTCACTCTGGCCGGCGGCGTCAACCCGGTGGCCCAGTTGCAAGACTACAGGCCCGTCTCCACCGAATCCCTGATCGAGCTGCAGCCCGATCTGGTGCTGGTGAGCGGCCGCGACTGGCAGCAGTATCAGGATCCCGAAACCGTGCTGAGCCAGGTGCCCGCCCTTTCCGCCACCCCGGCCGGCAAGAACAGGGCCATCCACGCCATCGACGGTCACGCCCTGCAAGGGGGGCTCAGCCTCACCTCGCTGCAGCAGGCCAGCCAGATCGCCAAGTGGATCAAGCTGGGTTCATGATGCGTCTGCCACTGCCCTGGCTGCTGTGCCTCACCGGCGGCGCACTGGCGCTGCTGCTGGTCGGATCCTTGGCCACCGGCCCCATGGCCCTCTCCTTTGGCGAGAGCCTGCGCGCCCTGTTCGCCGGCCAAGGGAGCGGGATTGAGGCCCACAAGCTGCTGATCGTGCAGGAAATCCGCCTGCCGCGTACCCTGCTCTGCATCGCGGTGGGGGGGATTCTCGGCCTCTGCGGCGCCGTGATGCAGGGGCTGTTTCGCAACCCCCTGGCCGACCCCGGCATCATTGGGGTCTCCGGCGGGGCGGCGCTTGGCGCGGCGCTGGCCATCGTGCTGCTGTCCCCCCTCGGCCAGCAGTGGCAGAGCCTGCTCGGCATCGGCCTGCTGCCCCTGCTCGCCTTTCTCGGCGGGGCGCTGACCACCACCCTCGTCTATCTGCTCGGCACCCGGGAAGGCGGCACCTCGGTCACCGTCATGCTGCTGGCCGGGGTGGCCGTCACCGCGCTGTCCGGTGCCGTGATCGGCCTGCTCACCTATCTCGCCGATGATCAGATGCTGCGCAACCTGAGCCTGTGGCAGATGGGGTCACTGGCGGCGGGCAAGCCGGTGGACGTGGCGCTGGCGCTGCTGACCCTGGTTGCCCTGCTCATTCTGTTCTTGCGCGATGCCAACCCCCTCAACGCCCTGCTGCTGGGTGAAGGGGAGGCCCGCCACCTCGGCATCCAGGTGCAGTCCCTCAAGCGGCGGCTGATCCTGCTCACCGCCGCCGGGGTCGGCGTGGCGGTGGCTGTGGCCGGCATGATCGGTTTCGTCGGCCTGGTGGTGCCCCACCTGGTGCGACTGCTGGCCGGCCCCAACCACGTCCGGCTGCTGCCGCTCTCCGCCCTGCTCGGGGCCGCCCTGCTGCTGGGCGCCGACATGCTGGCCCGCACCCTGCTGGCGCCGGCCGAGATGCCGGTCGGCATCATCACCGCCCTGCTGGGCGCCCCCTTCTTCATCTGGCTGCTGGTCAAGGGCCGCCGGACGCTTTAACCGGAGGACTCCTCTTGTCTGCTTCATCGACCCTGCTGCACTGTCGCCAGCTCAGCCTCAGCCGGGGCGGCCGCCCCATCCTGGACAGGCTCGACCTCAGCCTGCAGGCGGGCAGCCTCACCGCCCTGCTCGGCCCCAACGGCGCCGGCAAGAGCTCGCTGCTCAAATGCCTCACCGGCGAGCTGGAACATCAGGGAGAAATCCGCCTGTTTGGCCGGGAGCGGCAAGAGTGGGCCGGCACCGAGCTGGCCCATCGGGTCGGGGTGCTGCCGCAGAGCTCGTCCCTGAACTTCCCCTTCCTGTGCGAGGAGGTGGTGGCCATGGGCCGGCTGCCCCACAGCGAACCGGCCAGCCGGCGCGACCAGATAGTCGGGGCCGCCATGACCCACACCGGGGTCGATCACCTGGCCGGCCGCCTCTATCCCGGCCTCTCCGGCGGGGAGCGCCAGCGGGTGCAGTTCGCCCGGGTGCTGGCCCAGATCTGGCAGGCACCGGACGAACCGCAGCAAGCGCGGCTGCTGCTGCTCGACGAACCCACCTCGGCACTCGATCTCAAGTACCAGCACCAGCTGCTCACCATGGCGCGCGCCCTCGCCGCCCGCCATACCGCCGTGCTGGTGGTGCTGCACGACCTCAATCTGGCGGCCCGTTACGCCGACCGGCTGGTGATGCTGGAACAGGGCAGAGTGATGGCAGACGGCACCCCGCGCGAGGTGCTGACGCCTGATCTCATCGACCGGCTCTACGACTACCCGGCCCAGGTGATCCTCCACCCCGAAAGCGGGCTGCCCATGGTGGTGTGATGCGGTGATGGCCGTGCGGCAGATAGCAACAGAGCGCCATCAGGCGCTCTGTTTGTTTGCAAGGCGGGCAGGCTTATCACTCACCAGACAGCCTCATATGATTCTTTACTCGTCAAGCGATCTGATAACGGCCCGGCTTGTGGTTGAGTGTCAACACCAGGTTACAGATGATGGCCGCCACCACCGAGAGCGCCAGGATCCAGGGCTGCACCACGAAGAAGGAGGCGATGACGATGGTGCAATCCAGCCCCATTTGCAGCTTGCCGGCGCGAATGCCGAAGCGGTCCTGGATAAACAGCGCCAGGATGTTGAAGCCGCCCAGGCTCGATTTGTGGCGGAACATGATGAGCAGCCCCATGCCGATCAGGGTGCCGCCGATCAGCGCCGCGTAGACCGGTTCAATCTTGCCGATTTGCAGCACGGCGTTGAGGTGATCCGTCATGAAAGAGACCGCCGCCACCGAGACGAAGGTGTTGAGGGTGAAGCGCGGCCCCATCCTCAGCCAGGCCAGGGCATAGAAGGGCAGGTTCATGCCGAAGAACAGCAGGCCGAAGCTCAGCCCCGTCACCTGCTGCAACAGCAGCGCCAGCCCGGCGGTGCCGCCGGTCAGCAGACCGACCTGATGAAACAGAAAGATGCCGAGGGAGACGAAGCCGGCCGCGGTCAGCAGGGCGATGACGTCTTCATAGAGGGGGTGCGCAGTCCGAACGGAGTGCACCGAGCCTGGGGTGTTGTCCATAACCGGTATCCAATAGCGAAGTGAAAGAGTGTCTGTTGCCCGTCTGGCGGGCGCGAGCCCTGTCCGCAGGGCTTCGTTATGGGGTTCAGTCTATTTTTTGCGACCATGATCACAATAGTCGCCGCCCACGCCCCGTTTTGGTGCCTGTCATTCTCCATTGACAGCCGCTGCACCAAGATGCAGCATGCCGCGCCTGAGCCGCCCTCGCCTCGCCGACACGGGCGGTTTGCCATGGCACAGACGCGCCGGCTCTGCTACAAAGCGCGCAGCCCCTTTTCCCATCACCGTCAGGAGCCCCATGATCTGCACAGGACCCCAACCATGAAGTATCTGGTCACCGGCACCGCCGGCTTTATCGGTTTTCACGTGGCCAGACGGCTGTGCGAGGCGGGTCATCAGGTGGTGGGGCTGGACAACCTCAACGACTACTACGAGGTGAGCCTCAAGGAGGCTCGCCTGGCGATGCTGACTCCCTTCCCCCATTTTCGCTTCGTGCAGGGTGAGCTGGCGGACCAGGCCGGCATGGCCGCCCTGTATGCCGAGGGGCAGTTCGAGCGGGTGATCCACCTGGGTGCCCAGGCGGGAGTGCGCCACTCGCTGGAAAACCCGTTTGCCTACAGCGAGAGCAACCTCACCGGCATGCTGACGGTGTTGGAGGGGTGCCGCCAGCACGGCATCCGGCATCTGATCTACGCCTCCTCCAGCTCGGTCTACGGCATGGGCGAGCAACTGCCGTTCAGTGCCGATCAGCAGGTGGACCACCCGGTCTCCCTCTATGCCGCCACCAAGAAGAGCGGCGAGCTGATGGCCCACGCCTACTCGGCGCTCTACGGCCTGCCCACCACGGGGCTGCGCTTTTTCACCGTCTACGGCCCCTGGGGCCGGCCCGACATGGCCATCGCCAAGTTCACCCGCGCCATCCTGGCGGGCGAGTCCATCGACGTCTACAACCAGGGCGATCTCAGCCGCGACTTCACCTTCATCGACGACATCGTCGAGGGGATCCTGGCCGTCGCCGAGCTGCCGCCCCGCCCCAACCCTCACTGGCACGCCGGCGAGCAGAGCCCGGCCGAGAGCGCCGCGCCTTACCGCATCCTCAACATCGGTCATGGCCAGCCGGTGCGTCTGCTCGACTTCATCGAGGCGCTGGAACAGGCGCTGGACAAGCCCGCCATCAAGCGGATGCTGCCGATGCAGGCGGGCGACATGCACGCCACCTGGGCCGACAGCGAGCCCCTCCACACCCTCACCGGCCTGCGCCCCGCCACCTCCATCAAGGAAGGGGTTGCCGCGTTCGTGCGCTGGTATCTCGACTACTACCAGCCCGCCCGCTGACCCATTCAGGCACGGCGTGCCTGCCGAGCTGGCACCAGCACCATGACTGCCATGGTCAGCAGCACGCCGAGCACGCCCCAGCCCACCTGCCGCCAGATCACCTCCTCCCCGCTCAGCATGCCAATCAACAGCACCAGCACCGGGATCAGGTAGGTGTAGGCCGAGACCTGCTCCGGCTGCAGCACCACGCTCCCCTGCTGGAACAGAAAGAAGCTGAGCGCCGTGGCAAACAGCGCCAGATAGGCAAGGCCAAGCCAGAGCGGCAGCGACACCTGCTGCCAGTCGGTTGTCAGCAGCCGCGGCGCCGCCACCAGGGTGAGCAGCAGGGTGGCGCAGATCAGGGTCCAGCAGGTGAGGTGGGCAAACGACTCGCCCCGGTAGTAGCGCTTCACCAGTATGGGGTTGAGCGCCATCCCCACGCAGCCGAGCAGATAGATGCGGTTGCTGGGGGTGAGGCTCAGGCTCGCCAGCTGGCTCAGTTCACCGCGAAAGATGATGAGAGCGGCCGCCACCATGCCCCCCAGCAGGGCGAACGCCATCGACCAGCCGATGCGGCGCTGCAGCACAAGCATGCTGGCCAGCGCGCTGATGAGAGGCACCGTGGTGTAGAGTGCGCTGGCATCGAGGGCGCTGGTCTCCTGCAGCGCCACGAACATGGCGACGAAGTAACAGAGGGCCGGCAGCGAGATGAGGGTATAACGCCCCAGATCTCGCAGCGTTGGCAGCGCGAGACGGCGCTGGCAAGCCAGCAGAATCACGAAGGTGAGCGCCGCCAGCAGGTAGCGCGCCCAGGTGACCACCAGCGGGTCCAGCACCGCGGTGAGGGCGCTGCCGATGGGAAAGGAGAGGCTGATGAGCAGGGTGAACAGCAGCACCTTGCCGTGGGCCTGCACGAAATGAAAACGGGGATGGGACATGGCATGCACCTGTGCAAAGGGGCGCCCCGCCGGGCGCCGGACTGGATTGGAATGATTCAATAACTGCCGTCGGCAGCAACCGGCTTCTTGCCCTCGATAGTGGCCAGCAACTGACCAAGCAGGCTGGATGCGCCGAAGCGAAAGCGATCGGCAACCAGCCACTCATCGCCAAAGAGTGCGGCCGCCATGGCCAGATACTCCCCCGCCTCCTGGGCGCTTTTCACCCCGCCTGCCGCCTTGAAGCCCACCCGGTGCTGCGCACCGTACTCGGCGATGGCTGCCAGCATGGTGCGGCACGCCTCGGGGGTGGCATTGACCGGCACCTTGCCGGTGGAGGTCTTGATGAAATCGGCCCCCTCCTCGATGGCGAGCAGAGAGGCGGCGCGGATAAGCGAGGGCTCCTGCAGCTCACCGGATTCGATGATCACCTTGAGCAGACGCGGCCCGCACAACGCCTTGCAGCCGCGCACCAGCGCCCGGGCGGGTGCCTCGTCCCCCGCCTTGAGCGCACGCCAGGGGATCACCAGATCGATTTCGTCGGCGCCATCGAGGAGGGCTGCGCGGGTCTCGGCCAGCACGCTGGCCAGCTCATCGTCTCCATGGGGGAAGTTGACCACGGTGGCGACCTTGACCTCGGGGGTGCCCTGCGCCGCCAGGGTGAGCCTGGCCAGCCCCACGAAGCGCGGATAGATGCAGACGGCGGCGGTGTTGCCGACCGGGGTCTGCGCCTGGTGACAGAGGGCGATGATGCGCGCGTCGTGGTCATCGTCATTGAGGCTGGTGAGGTCCATCAGGCGGATGGCCCGGCTGGCGGCCTCGGTGGCGGCGCAGGCAGGTGCAAAAGCAGTAGCTGGGGTCATGGAAGGCTCCTGTCGGGATAAGAAAGGGGCGCCGCAGCGCCCCGGAACAAGGGATGGCACGCTCAGGCCAGGGAGAAGAAGATCCCGGCGATGGCGGCGCTCATCAGGTTGGAACAGGTGGCGGCCAGCACGGTACGCAGGCCGTAGCGGGCAATGAAGTCGGTACGGGAGGGGCAGAGGGTGCCGAGGCCACCGATCAGGATCCCCATGGAGGCCAGGTTGGCAAAGCCGCACAGGGCGAAGCTGATGATCACCTTGGACTTCTCCTCCAACACCTGCAGGCCGGCTGCGGTCACAGTGCTGGCGTCTTTCAGGTAGGGGGAGAGGTCGCTGTAGGCGACAAACTCGTTCACCACCAGCTTCTTGCCGATCATGGCGCCGGCGATGCCGATGTCTGCCAGCGGTACCCCGAGCAGGAAGGCGAGCGGCGAGAAGATCCAGCCCAGGATGAGTTCGAGGGAGAGCGGCATGCCCACCATCTCCCCCACCCCGCCCAGCAGGGTGTTGACCAGGGTCACCAGCCCGATCATGGCGATCAGCATGGCGCCGATGGCCGCCGCCAGCTTGAGGCCGCTGCTGGCCCCCTCGCCTGCCGCCGCCAGCACGTTCTCCGGCTTCTTGCCGTCAAACTGGATGCTGTTGTCGAACACATAGTCCGGCTGGCTGGTTTCGGGAATGATCAGCTTGGCAAACAGGATCCCGCCCGGCGCCGCCATGAAGGAGGCGGCCAGCAGGTACTGCATGTCCACACCCATCATGGCGTAGCCCGCCAGCACGGTGCCGGAGACCGAGGCCATGCCGCCGCACATGACGGCGAAGAACTCCGAGTCGCTCATCTTGGGCATGTAGGGTTTTACCACCAGCGGCGCCTCGCTCTGACCGACGAAGACGTTGGCCACCGCCGACATGGATTCGGTCTGGGAGGTGCCGAGCAGGCGCGCCATGGCGCCGCCGATGAAGCGGATCACCAGCTGCATGATGCCGAGGTAGTAGAGCACGGCGATCAGCGCCGAGAAGAACACCACCAGCGGCAGCACGTTGAGGGCAAACACGAAGCCGATGCCATCCACCGAGAAGTTGACCAGGTTGCCAAACAGGAAGTGGATGCCCGCCTTGCCGCTCGCCAGCACGGCGTCGACCCCGTGGGCCATCCCCTCCAGCGCCCGGCGCCCCAGCGGTACATAGAGCACCAGGGCACCGATGGCGACCTGCAAGGCCAACGCCAGCCCCACGGTGCGCAGGCGAATGGCCCTGCGGTTGGTCGATGCGAGCACGGCGATGAGGATCAGCGCCGCCATACCGAGAAATCCTGCTGCAAACATAACTGACCTCCTGGTCGTTCCCTGCTTACTGGAAGTGGTGCTTGATAAAGGCGTTGATGAGGCGGATGAAATCCGTTTCCGCCAGCTTGGCGCACTTGAGGGTCTGCTCGTGGGAGAGCTGCACGTCGCCAAGCCCCTCCGCCATGTTGGTGATGGCGCAGATGGCCAGCACCGGCAGCGCACAGTGGGCGGCGCTGACCACTTCTGGCACCACCGACATCCCCACCACGTCGCCACCGATGATCTGCATCATGCGGATCTCGGCCGCGGTCTCGAAACAGGGGCCGCTGTAGGAGACAAACACCCCCTGATTGACGGCGATCCCCTCCCGCTCGGCCAGCGCCAGCGCTTCGCTGCGCAACCCCTTGTCATAGGCATTGGCCAGGCTGAAGAAGCGCGGGCCGTAGGCCTCGTCATTGGCGCCCGTCATTGGGGTGCCCGGCATGGTGTTGATGTGATCGTTGAAGATGACCAGGGAGCCGACCCCGATCCGCTCCGGGCGCAGCGAGCCGGCCGCATTGGTCACCAGCAGCAGCTCGCAGCCCAGCCGCTTGAAGGTGCGCACCGGGGTGGTCATCACCTTCATGGTTTCGTGTTCGTAGTAGTGGCCGCGCCCCTTCATGCAGACCACATCCACCCCGTGCAGCTTGCCGAGCACCAGCTCGCCGCTGTGGCCGGCCACCGTGCTGACCGGGAAGCCGTCCAGCTCCTCGTAGGGAATGGTGACCTTCTCCTCCAGCGCATCGGCCAGCACACCGAGGCCGGAGCCCAGGATCATGGCGGCGCGGGGGGCGAAACCCGGCTTGCGGGCGAGAATGGTGGCGACGGCGTTGAGTACCGGATCTTGTTGCATGAGCTGCACCTCTTGAGGCTGTAAATGGGACATGGCGCTCACTCTAGGGGAGGTATTGGGCGATAAAAATCGCTAAAATCGGCCTGACTATCCTGATTTTCAGCACAATTTCCTGCCGGGAGATGGCTGAAAATCAAAGGAACTGGCATGAATGGCGCTGATTGGCCCCGTTTTGCCGCCAACCAGACCAGGCACGGTCAAAACGGGCCGGCAAAGGTGTGAGCCGGATCGACCATCCGCCGCGCAGCGGCCCTGCTGCCGCCCGCACCGGTCGCGCAAACTTTGACGGGGATCGCACCCGGCCCTCAATCAGCCACCGAAGGAGGTCGCTTGGCCCTCGACAGTCACTGGCGCGATCGCGTCACCCTCAAGATGCTGCGCTACTTCCATGCGGTGGCCAGCCAGGGACACTTCAGCCGGGCCGCCCTGCAGCTCAATGTCTCCAAGTCACCGCTCAGCGCCCAGATCAAGGAACTCGAGTCCCTGCTGGGGCTGGCGCTGTTCGAGCGCCACACCCGCCAGGTGAGCCTCACCGCCACCGGCCGGCTGCTGCAGGCCGAGTGCGCCCTGCTGTTCGACGTGCTGGAAAGCGGCCTCAACCGGGTGGTGCAGGCGGGGCGCATGGAGCGCAACCAGATCCGCATCGGGCTGGTCAGCTCCATCTTCTGGGCCGGCTTTGGCGAGGTGATCCGCCAGTGCCACCAGCGCCACCCCGAGTTCGAAATAACCTTCACCGAGCTCTCCCCCGAGCGGCAGAAACAGGCGCTTTCGCGCAAGGAGATAGACCTCGGCCTCGCCCGCTTCGCCGACACCGTCAACATCCATCCGCTGCTGGCCGAAACCATCTATCGCGAGTCCATGGTGCTGGTGGTGTCGGACGAGCATCCGCTGCGGGATCGCAAGCTGGTCTCCCTGCCCGAGCTGGCGGGGGAGCCGTTCGTGCTGATGAGCCGCGCCAACTCCTCCTCTACCGACCTCATCATCAACGCCTGTCTGGTGGAGGGCTTCTACCCCCACCTCAACCAGGAGGTGGTCGAACCCAACACCCTGATGGCGGTGGTGGCCACCAGCCTGCAGGTGGCGCTGGTGCCGGCCAGCTACGCCCGCCAGAAGTGGCCCCACGTGCGCTTCATCCGGCTCGAGCAGGCGATCCCCGCCGATCTCTGCGTGCTTTACGCCCCGCCCGGCGATGGCCAGCCGGCCGCGGTGGCGATCCGCCACTTCATCGACACCATGAGCGCACAGATGAACCGGCCAACCGCGGATTGATGAGTTAATCGGATGGCGCTTCGCCGCCTCCCTCCTTAGGATGAAAATCTGAAGCGGATGGTGCTTCACCTCCGCCCTTAGGATGGGGATGTGAAGCGGATGGCGGTTTGCCGGGCACCGGCTGGGGTATACTGGCCACACTTGGTGCCACACGGGCACGCATCCGCGCCCTCACCATGATGAGAAGGAGTCACCTCATGATCCGTATTCTGCTGTTGCTGGGCGCCGCCTTGTCTGCCTACGGACTGCAACAGAGCCACACCCTGGCGCCACTGCTGAGCCTGCTCGGCCTGCTCTCGCTCTGGGTGGCGAGCGAAATTCGCCTGATGTATCGCCAGCTGCCCGCCGCCGAGCCGGACGAGCAGCCCTATCACCTCGACGTCTGAGGGGGCCAGCAAGGCCCTCTCTTCCTCTCTCTTTGTTCATACCTGGTCAATTCCATGAAACCGACTCGTACCCTCTACTCTCTGCTGTTGCTGCTTGGCTGCCTGCACGGCGCCCCGCTGCAGGCCCGCACTCCCTGCCCGGCCGGTGATGACTGTCCGCCGGCGAACAATGACCAGTGGCTCCCAGAACCGGGCAGTGATGGCGGCGCCGGTGCCGACGGCATGGATGGTGCTGATGGTATTGATGGCGCTGACGGTATCGATGGTGCCGATGGTGCCGATGGTGCCGATGGTGCCGATGGTGCCGATGGTGCCGATGGTGCCGATGGTGCCGATGGTGCCGATGGTGCCGA
>NZ_JAPDCG010000001.1:895964-991147 GCF_027705845.1 Aeromonas sp. S41-2
GCCGATGGTGCCGATGGTGCCGATGGTGCCGATGGTGCCGATGGTGCCGATGGTGCCGATGGTGCCGATGGTGCCGAGCCTGGCCAGGGGCAGCTTATCTAGCAACCCCTTTGCTGGCGGCGACCGCCATGAGCCGTCGCCAACCCCTGCCGCATCAGCCTCCGTCATTGGTTCCATACCGTTTTGATCTCTGGATACCCGGATCCATAACAACAGGATCCACTGGATTAATGGCAGAACAGGCCATGTTCCCCTATATCTTCTGTACCCCAACAGGAGAGAATCCATGTCGAGTTCCAGCGAAAACAGGCTGTTTTTGCTGCTTTTTTTATCGCTGTTGCTGGCCGGCACCGGGCAGGCAGCGGCGCAAAGCAGGGATTTCAGACAGGCACCCAAGGCGCTCAGCGCACTGAAGAAAGGTCAGCAGGCACAGAGTCAGGGCAATCTGACCCAGGCCATCCACTTCTACTGCGCCGCCGCCACCACGGGTAACCCGGAAGGTTACTTTCGCATCGGCCGCCTGCTCGCCACCGGCCCGGGCTCGGTTCGCAACCCCCGCATGGCCAACGCCTACCTGGCCATGGCGATCCGCCTTGGCAACCAGCAGGCCGCCCGTTACTACAACAGCCGGATCGGCAATGCCGTGATGGGGGATCAGTGCGGCAGCGGCGTCGGTGGATCCGGCGGCTACTTCGCCGCCATTCCCACCACCCCCTTCAATCTGGAGGCCTATCTGGCCCGCCAGTCACCCGCCAAGCAGAAGCTGGCCAACATGCTGCGCCACGCCGCCAAGCGCCACCGCATCGACGAGCGGCTGGTGCTGGCCATCGCCATCGCCGAATCCAACCTCGACAGCCGTGCCGTCTCACCCAAGAATGCCCAGGGGCTGATGCAGCTCATTCCAGAGACCCAGCAGCGCTTCGGGGTGACCCGCCCTTTCGATCCGGAGCAGAACATCAAGGGCGGCGTGGCCTATCTCAAGTGGCTGCACACCCATTTCGACGGCAACTGGACCCTGATGTCGGCGGCCTACAACGCCGGCGAAAAATCGGTGGAGCAGTATGGCGGCATCCCCCCCTATCAGGAGACCCAGCAATATGTGCGGCGGGTGCTCTACTTCGCCGGCCACAAGCAGCCCTGAGCCCGGGCTTCTGCCGGCCCGCTATTGACAAAAATCACACCCGCATTTGCGCAATCGTTTGCCTTTCGGTAGGATCCGGCGCTTTCTCGCACGTTCTACAGGTAATCCATGAATTTCATCAAACGCTGCTCGCGCCTGCTTACCCTGTTTGCCCTCTTCTCCTCTGCCGTCGTGGCGGCCAATCCGGCCCCCGCCCCCATCCTGATCCAGGGGGCGATGGATGTCGAAGTCGAGACCCTGGTGGCAGCCCTCAAGGACAAGCAGGAGCTGACCGTCGGTTCCTGGACCTACTGGCAGGGCACCCTCTCGGGTTATCCGGTGGTCGTCTCCCGCACCGAGGTGGGACTGGCCAATGCCGCCGCGGCCACCACCCTCGCCATGGAGCGCTTCCAGCCGCGCCTCGTCATCAATCAGGGCACGGCGGGCGGCCACGATCCGGCGCTGCACCGGGGTGACATCGTCATCGGCACCAAGAGCTTCAACATGGGGGCCTACCGCAGTGACCTGACGCCCGCCGAGCAGGGCGTCGACCCGAGCAAATGGCACAACTTCGAGGTCACCATGCGCCTGCGCGACAACGGCAAGCTGGTGGAACACACCGCCTTTGCCGGCGATCCCGAGCTGGTCGGCCGCGCCCTCGGCATGGCCGACCGTTATCGTCACGGTCGGGTGGTCCCCGGCATCATAGGCACCGCCGACGAGTGGAACCGCCAGGTCGCCCGCATCAACTGGCTGCACCAGATCTACCAGACCGCCGCAGAAGAGATGGAAACCTCCTCCGCCGCGCTAGTAGCAGAGGCCTACAAGGTGCCCTTCGTCGGTATCCGGGTGCTCTCCAACACCGATCTGCACGGTGAGGAGTTCGATCCGCAGACCGCCATCCACTGCCAGCAGTTCGTCATCGATTATGCAAAGGCGCTCATCAACGGCTTCAACAAAGCCTGATAAGCCAAAGAGGCCGCCACGATGGCGGTCTCTCTGCTTTGTAATCCCTATCAGACGGGACTTGGCCCACGCTCTCGCCCGCAGCCGATATCAACGCCCCGGACACGCCCTGCGCCCATAGTGGCGGTAGTAGCCCACCAGATTGCTGACCAGAAACAGCCCCTCCATCAGCGCCGCCACGGGCGACCCCACCAGCAGGTTGTTGGCCAGCCAGCAGAGGGTACCCAGCGACATCCAGCGCCGCAGCAGGCGATCATCCGGACAAAACGCAGCCCGGGTCTGCAGCAGACTGGCCAGCAACCCCAGCAGAGCGAGCGGCCCCTGATAGGTGGCGAGCACCGCTAGGCAGGACAACCCCATAAAGAGCCACATCAAGAGGCGACGCATGGCCAGCATGCTGACCACGAAGCGCAGGCTCGCCAGCCAGAGTAGCAGGGCGGCCGATGCTTGCCCCAGCAGCGCGAAATGGGCGCCATTGAGGGCGCAGGAGAGGGCCAGGCAGGCCAGAATGGCCCGGCGCGTCCGCAGCTGAAACGACAGCAGATCCAGCAGCAGCGCCAGACTCACCACCAGTTGTGACCACAAAAACAGCGACATCATCCCCACTCCAGGCTTGTTCGAGGGGCCCAGCATGGCGGGAATGGGCGCGGCGCGGCATTAACCCGTGTTAATGCGCCGGCGGATCCGCGACAGGGTGACCGGGCTGATGCCGATGTAGTTGGCGAGCTGTACCTGGGTGAGCCGCGCCGGCCAGTGGGGGAAGGTGCGACAAAGCTCCCGGTAGCGCTCTTCGGGGGAGTGGAGCAGCAAGAAGGCCTCCTTGCGCTCCTTGTAGCACAGCTGCTGGCGCAGCAGGGCCATGCAGACCGGCTGCCAGGCGGGCTCGTCCAGCAGGGCGAGCGGCACCCGCACCAACTGCAGCGCCGTGACGGCCTCCAGCTGGTAGCGGGCGGGAGACCCCGTGAGCCAGCTGTCGTAGAGCAGGCAGAGCTCCCCTTCGAAGTAGAACTCCTTGCAGCGCTCCTGCCCGTCCCGGGCGTAGTGACAGGCGCGGGCGATACCCCGCTCGATGTAGAAGGCCGACTCCTGCATCGCCCCCTGAGCCAGCAGCGGCTGGCCCGGCTGCAAGATCAAACGAGGCAAGCGACCGGCAAGCGGCTCACCGATGGCGGGTGCCAGCCCCATGGTGGCGAGGGTGGCCGCCAGAGGCGGGGCTGAAGGCAGGCTGGTCATGCAAACTCCGGGTCAAACTGGGCCTTCATCATGCCAAGTTTGGCGGCCCGTTGCAGCAGGCTGTGATGGCCCCGGCAAAGGGAATAGCCGACCGGGTGCCACCTTTGCCCCCCCTCGCCCATTGGTTTACAATCGACGGGTTTTTTGGAACCCGGTTGACCCGCGTCGACCTGGCCCCACCACGACATCAGTCTGTTAGTGCCAAGACATTAACCTGCTGAAAAGGAAGAGAATTAGCCAATGGCTCAATTTATTTACACCATGAACAGGGTCGGCAAGGTAGTGCCGCCCAAGCGTCATATTCTCAAGAACATCTCCCTCTCCTTCTTCCCGGGCGCCAAGATCGGCGTGTTGGGTCTGAACGGCGCCGGTAAATCGACCCTGCTACGCATCATGGCAGGCATCGATACCGAGATCGAAGGGGAAGCCCGTCCGCAGCCCGGCATCAAGATCGGCTACCTGCCGCAGGAGCCGAAGCTGGATCCGGAGCAGACCGTGCGCGAAGCGGTCGAAGAGGCCGTCGGCGAGGTGAAACGCGCCATGGCCCGGCTGGACGAGGTCTATGCGGCCTACGCCGACCCGGATGCCGACTTTGACAAGCTGGCCCGTGAACAGGGCGAGCTGGAAGCCATCATCCAGGCCCAGGGCGGCCACAACATGGAAAACCAGCTGGAGCGCGCGGCCGACGCCCTGCGCCTGCCGGCCTGGGATGCCCAGATCAAGCACCTCTCCGGTGGTGAGCGCCGCCGGGTGGCGCTGTGCCGCCTGCTGCTGGAAAAGCCGGACATGCTGCTGCTGGACGAACCGACCAACCACCTGGATGCGGAATCCGTGGCCTGGCTGGAGCGCTTCCTGCACGACTACGAGGGTACCGTCGTGGCCATCACCCACGACCGTTACTTCCTCGACAACGTGGCCGGCTGGATCCTGGAGCTGGACCGCGGCGAAGGTATCCCGTGGGAGGGCAACTACTCCTCCTGGCTGGAGCAGAAAGACGCCCGTCTGGCGCAGGAAGCCAGCACGGAAGCGGCTCGTCGCAAGTCCATCGAGAAAGAGCTGGAGTGGGTTCGCCAAAACCCGAAAGGCCGTCAGGCCAAATCCAAGGCCCGTATGGCTCGCTTCGAAGAGCTCAACACCAACGACTACCAGAAGCGCAACGAGACCAACGAGCTGTTCATTCCGCCCGGACCGCGCCTCGGCGACAAGGTGGTGGAGGTGGCCAACCTCTGCAAGTCCTACGGTGACCGCCAGCTGATCGACGATCTCTCCTTCTCCATTCCGAAGGGGGCCATCGTCGGCATCATCGGTCCGAACGGTGCCGGTAAATCGACCCTGTTCCGCATGATGTCGGGTCAGGAGCAGCCGGACTCCGGTTCCATCACCCTGGGTGAGACCGTGGTGCTGGCCTCGGTGGACCAGTTCCGCGACAGCATGAACGACAAGAAGACGGTGTTCGAGGAAGTCGCCGACGGCCAGGACATCCTGCGCATCGGCAACTACGAGTTCCCGAGCCGCGCCTACATCGGCCGCTTCAACTTCAAGGGCGCCGATCAGCAGAAGCGGGTTGGCGAGCTGTCCGGTGGTGAACGCGGCCGTCTGCACCTGGCCAAGCTGCTGCAGACCGGCGGCAACGTGCTGCTCTTGGATGAACCGACCAACGATCTGGACATCGAAACCCTGCGCGCCCTCGAGAACGCCCTGCTGGAGTTCCCGGGTTGCGCCATGGTCATCTCCCACGACCGCTGGTTCCTCGACCGCATCGCCACCCACATCCTGGACTACCAGGACGAGGGCAAGATCGCCTTCTTCGAGGGCAACTTCACCGAATACGAAGAGTGGAAGAAGAAGACCTACGGCGCCGAGGCCATCCAGCCGCACCGCGCCAAGTACAAGCGCATCGCCAAGTAACAGGGCAAACAAGTGCGGCTGCTACATTAGCCGCACCGTTCCCACCACGACAAGCGAATCGCCAAGTCAACCGGCACATGCCACAAGGGGAGCCCAGGCTCCCCTTTCTTGTGCCCGATCGCTTACAATCCAAGACGGATACCTCATGCATGGATGTAGCAAGATGACGACCCAGCCCACAGAGAAGAAACTGACCATCCAGATCCGGGTCGAGCCCGGCTGCCTCGGGCCGGATGGCAAGGCGCACATCGAGACCTTCTGCACCGCCGCCGCCAAGATCTTCGCCGCCGTGGAGCCCGAGCTGGTGAACTGGACCCTGCTGCCCCGCTATGACAAGCAGTTGCCGGAGCAGGAGTTTTTCATCGACGGCCGCAAGCTGACCGAAGAGCAGGCCAGCCTGTTTCTGCGCCGCCTGGGGCGGGAGCTGGGGGAAGTGCAGGAGACCCTCGACTCCGTGCTGGCCCAACTGGTGGAGCGTTACTTCAAGACCCTCTGATGGGCCGTGGCCCGTGCAAAAGGTTCTCTAGCGAGAACCTTTTTTATTTCCGGCAGGGCAAACGTTTGAATTTTTGCTCTATTCATTGATCCCCCTCGCAGATCCGGGGTTTGTAAACGGCGCCGCCTGTGTAAAAATGTGCGCGCTGTCACGGTATCAGGACGAGTCTGGTTGTTTAACCACCAGAAACAGGGCGTCACGCCCGCATGGATGGGACCGGCTCCTCGCCTGCTGCTTATTTCACGTCACCTATTGGAATCCAACATGAATCAACCACACCAGGCCCCCGCACAGGCCGCCGGGCAAGGATTGCTTGAGCGCCTGTTTGCCCTGAAGGGCCATGGCACCAACGCCCGCACCGAAGTGATCGCCGGCATCACCACCTTCCTGACCATGGTCTACATCGTCTTCGTCAACCCGCAGATCCTCTCTGCAGCCGGCATGGACACCCAGGCCGTGTTCGTCACCACCTGCCTGATCGCCGGCATCGGCAGCATCCTGATGGGCCTGCTCGCCAACCTGCCCATCGCGCTGGCCCCGGCCATGGGCCTCAACGCCTTTTTCGCCTTCGTGGTGGTGGCCGGCATGGGCTACTCCTGGCAAGTGGGCATGGGCACCATCTTCTGGGGTGCCATGGGCCTGTTGATCCTCACCCTGCTGCGGGTACGCTACTGGCTCATCGCCAACATTCCGCTCACCCTGCGGGTCGGCATCACCGCCGGCATCGGTCTGCTGATCGCCCTGCTCGGCCTGCACAACGCCGGCATCGTGGTCGCCAGCCCCGCTACCATGGTGACGGTGGGCAACCTGACCTCCCTGCCCTGCCTGCTGGGGCTGCTCGGCTTCTTCCTGATCTGCATCTTCTCCGCCCGCGGTGTCCACTCCGCCGTGCTGATCGCCATCGTGGTGACCACCACCCTGGGCTGGCTGTTTGGCGACGTCACCTTCAAGGGCTTCGTCTCCATGCCCCCCAGCATCGAGCCGGTGTTCGGTCAGCTGGATCTGATGGGCTCGCTCGACATCAGCCTGGCCGGGATCATCTTCTCCTTCATGCTGGTCAACCTGTTCGACTCCTCCGGCACCCTGATCGGCGTCACCAACCGCGCCAAGCTGGCCGATGACAAGGGTCACTTCCCACGCATGAAGCAGGCCCTGCTGGTGGATAGCGCCAGCTCGGTAGGCGGCGCCTTCATGGGTACCTCCTCGGTCACCGCTTTCATCGAGAGCAGCTCCGGCGTCGCCGTCGGCGGCCGTACCGGCCTCACCGCCATCGTGGTCGGCCTGCTGTTCCTGCTGGCGATCTTCTTCTCTCCGGTGGCCGCCATGGTGCCTGCCTACGCTGCAGCCGGCGCCCTCATCTACGTGGGCGTGCTGATGTGCTCCGAGCTGACCCGGGTGAAGTGGGAAGACCTGACCGAAGCGGTGCCGGCCTTCATGACCGCGGTCATGATGCCGTTCAGCTTCTCCATCACCGAGGGGATCGCCGTGGGCTTCATCTCCTACTGCGTGATGAAGGCGGGTACCGGCCGCTGGCGCGAGATCAACCCCTGCGTGCTGGTGGTGGCCCTGCTGTTCGTGCTCAAGTTCGTCTGGGTCGACAGCCACTAAACCGCGACACACAAACACAGCGCAAACAAAAATGCCCGTCAACGACGGGCATTTTTTTATGGCTGACGAAGGGGCGCTCAGCGAATGCCGCGCGCCTCGCGGATCCACTCCCAGGCCTGCTGGATCTCCTGGGTCTTCTCCTTGGCCATCTCCATCATCTCGGGCGGCAAGCCCTTGGCGGCCAGCTTGTCCGGGTGATGCTTGCTCATCTCCTTGCGGTAGGCGCGCTTGATCTCCTGATCGCTGTCGCTCTCGCTCACCCCCAGCAGCTGGTAGGCATCCTTGAGTCGATCACGGGAGGGGGCCTCCTGCCGATACTGCTGCCCGCCGTGCCCGCCATCCTGATACTGGCCACCGTGCGCCCGGTTGAAGAAGTTCATCTGCGCCTCGGCCATCGCCAGAATGCGGGCCAGCTCGATGCGGCTGAAGCCCAGCTCGTCGGCGATGGTGTGCAGGATGGCGCGCTCGTTGGCCTCGACCTTGCCATCGGCGAAGGCGGCCTGCAGCTGCACCTCGAGGAAGAAGCGCAGGATATCGCGCTGACCCTGGCTGGCACGGCGAAACTCGGCCAGGGTCTCCCGCAGTGGGAAGTCCGCCTCCTTGCCCTGACGGAACGACTCCTGGGCGCGAGCCCGCTGCTCACCTGCCAGCCGCATCCGGTCCATCAGGTTGGAGGCAACCCGGATCTCCTGCTCGGTCACCTGGCCGCTCGCCTTGGCGATGTGACCCATGACGGCGAAGGTGGCGTGGAAGAAGACCGCCTGTTGCTGCTGGGTGGGCGCGCGGCGAAAATTCAAGCCCATGCCACGGTCGAAACGGTGGCCGATCCAGAGGCCCAGCAGGGCACCGAAGATGTTGCCGAGCAGAAAACCGAAGAAGGCGCCAAGCACCTTACCCCAAATACGCATGGTTCAAGACCTCGTGAAATTAATGAGTGCGTCCTTGCAACTGATCGTCCAGCGCCTGCAGCCGCGCCACCGTGCCGATGTCGCGCCACTCGCCGGCCAGCAGGCTGCCGCCCACCCGGCCCTGCGCCATCCAGTCGCGCAGCAGGGGCGCCAACTTGCGCGCCCCTGGCGTGAGTCCGGCAAAGGCGGTGGGGTCATAGAGCCCGACTCCGCTGAAGGTCAGCGCCGGGCTATCGACCACCTTGCCCGCTTGCAGCGCAAAATCCCCCGCCGGATGCTGCGGCGGGTTGGGCACCAGCCAGAGGTGGGCCAGATCCGTGCCCAGGGGCTGGCTCACCAGGGTGCGATAGTCCAGATCGAGCCAGGTATCGCCGTTGATCACCAGAAACGGCTCGTCTCCCAGCAGCGGCAGCGCCTGCACGATGCCGCCGGCGGTCTCCAGCGCGTTCTCCTCGGCCGACCATTGAATGTCTACTCCGAACTGACGGCCATCGCCGAGAGCGGCCACCAGCTTGTGGCCGAGCCAGGCGTGATTGATGACCAGGTCGGTCACACCGGCAGCCTTAAGCTTGTCGATATGGTGCACAATGAGCGGCTTGCCCCCCACCGCCAGCAGCGGCTTGGGCAGGCTGTCGGTCAGCGGGCGCATCCGCTCGCCGCGACCGGCGGCCAGGATCATCGCCTTCATGACGCCACTCCGCAGCGGGCCAGCCCGGGCAGCACCACCTGCGCCAGCCACTGGCCGAAGCGGGCCAGCACCGGGTAGCTCGCGCCATGGCTGCGGCAGACGTCCACCACATAGCCGAGGGTGCGGGGAATGTCCTTGAGGTAGCCGGACTTGCCATCGCGGTGGTAGAGACGGGTGAAGATACCCGCCGCCTTGAGGTGGCGCTGCATGCCGGTCAGGTCGGCGGCGCGACGAAACGCGGCGTAATCGAGCTCGTCCAGCAGATTGGCCTGCTGCAGGGTGTCAAACCCGAGCCGCATGCCCTGCTCGATCACCGTGTCCGGCCAGCGCACGTAGCAGTCTTTCAGCAGCGAGACCAGGTCATAGCTGAGCGGGCCTATGACCATGTCCTGGAAGTCGATCACCGCCAGCCGGCTGTCGGCCGGGGTCTCGCCGCCGCACACCATCAGGTTGCGGCTGTGAAAATCCCGGTGCATCACCCCCTGCGGCTGGGCCAGGTTGTTCTCGGTGAGGCAGGCGAAGGTCTCAGCCAGCAACTGCTGCTCTTCGTCGCTTAGGGTCAGTTGCAGATGGTGACCCAGCAGCCACTCGGGGAAAATGCTGTTCTCCCGCGCCATAAAGGCCGTATCGAAGGGCTCGAGATCCAGCGTAACCGCCCCCAGGGCCGGCAGCAGCGCGATGGCCTTGCCGTACCAGGCCAGCACGTTGTCTGCATTCAGGCAGCCGATAAGCTGGGTATCACCCAGATCCGTCACCGCCAGCAGACCCTGCTCGTAGTCCACCGCCCGCACCTCGGGAGCCAGCAGGCCACCGGCGTTCAAGGCCGAGGCATTGCGGACAAACTCATGATTTTTTTCGGTTTTAGGATTGGCATCCACCCAGATCAGACCACCGCCACGGTGGTAGCGGCGAAAACTGGCGTCACCGGAAATGAGGGTCAACTGCAGGCTGGCATCACCGGAAATCCGGCGCGCCCAGTGCAACAAGAGGGAATCGCGATCGTGCATAAGTCGGGGACCAAATTGGAAAGCAGCACTTGGCTGTTAGCCCTGGCCGCAATAATGCTTTATCATTGCCGGCTAACATAAAGCAATGACATGCAATGTCAACTCGATGAATCCTGTCGTAAAATGCATGTCTTGAATCAGCCGTAGCTACCACGGATTGCGCGAGTCTTTCACATGACAAAACGGACACTGGGATACTCCTATCCCATAGCCCTGACCATCAGCCTTGTTCCAGCCCTGACCCCGGCCATCGTGCAGGCGGCGCCGCTGACGCCGCCGCCCGCCACCGGGATCCTGGACGGGCTCTGCTATGACTATGTCCCCAAGATTGAGAAGCTGGCGCCCGGCAAGGACGCCAACGCCCAACCCGTGGAAGTGGATGCCGATCGGCTCGAAGCCAAGCAGGGCGGCACCGCCGTCTACCAGGGCGACGTCAAGGTGCGCCAGGGCGTGCGCAAGTTCGATTCCGACTACGCCGAGCTCGATCAGAAGAGCCGGGACGTCATCGCCATCGGCAACATCTACTACAACGATGGCCAGATCACGGTCACCAGCGACAAGACCCTGAAATCCAACCTGGATACCAAGAACTCCGAGCTGGAAGAGGGCAAGTATCAGGTGCATGGCTCGCCGGTGCGCGGCTCAGCCGACCGGGTCACCATGACCAACAACAACCAGAACATCACTCTGGAAGGGGCCCAGTACACCACCTGCCCACCGGGTCAGGAAGTGTGGACCCTGAAGGCGGGCAGCATCGACATCGATCAGACCGAGGTGTTCGGGGAGGCCTGGAACGCCAGTCTCTGGCTCTACGACTACCCGGTGTTCTACTTCCCGTACATCAACTTCCCCATCAAGGATGAACGCAAGACGGGCCTGCTCTACCCGGGTTATACCCAGAGCTCCAAGAACGGCATGGATATCACCCAGCCGTTCTACTGGAACATAGCGCCCAACTACGATGCCACCATCACCTCCCGTTTCATGGACAGACGGGGCCTGATGGAGCAGGTCGAGTTCCGCTACATGCCGGATCCGGCCCACGTCGGCAGCCTCTATTTCGAGAACCTGGCCAACGACAAGCAGTACGACGAGACGCCGAGTCTCAACGATTACCTCTCCGATGGTCATCGCTACCTGTTGAACGCCCGTCATACCTCCATGTTCATGGACAATGCGATGAGGGTCTCGGTGGACTACACCAAGGTGCGGGATCGGGATTACAACTACTTCAACGACTTCTCCCCCAAGGTGGGCACCCAGGTCGACAACCAGTTGCAGCAATCCCTGATGGCCGGTTACTTCCAGCCCAACTGGAACATCAACACCGAGGTGCGCACCTACCAGATCCTGCTGGCCAGCGCCCAGCAGCCCCACGAGCTGATGCCGCGCATCGACCACAACTATTACCAGCAAGGCAGCTGGTACGATCTGGCCTGGAACACCGAAATCACCAAGTTCGGCTACAACAACGCCCAGGCCATCGCCCAGAATCAGGGTAGTGCCTACACCGGTACCCGGGTCTACACGGCCCCGACCCTGACCATGCCGCTCATTGACGAGGCCGGCTACTACCTCGACAGCCAGTACAAGCTGATGTACACCCGTTACGATCAGGAAGTGCCGGACAACATGAGCCAGACCTTTGTCAGCCGCTTTACTCCAGCTGGCGCCAATGGGGTTACCCTGGACGAAGGGATCATCACCCGCACCCTGCCCTCTTTCCGCCTCAAGGGCGGCATGACCTTCGAGCGCAACCAGAACTGGTTCGGCGGCGATGCCAACCAGACCCTGGAGCCGGAGTTCCAGTACCTCTATGTGCCCTACAAGGATCAGGACAACATAGGCGTCTATGACTCCACCAGCATGCGCCAGGACTACTACAGCCTGTTCAGCGACCGCCGCTACGCCGGTCTGGATCGCATCAGCGACTCCAACCGCCTGTCAGTCGGTGTCACCAGCCGGGTATATGATGACGCTGGTGATGAACGAATTCGGCTGGCCGTTGCCCAAGCTTTCGATTTTGTTGCGCCCAGGGTCAAGCTCTACCCCAGCGATGCTCTGACCACCAATACCCGCTCCCCGCTCTCCTTCGAGGGGGATGCCAAGATCAACGAGCAGTGGTTTGCCCATGCCGGCGCGCAATATGATGTGGACCAGAGCCGCTTCAGCTCTGCCAACAGCGCCGTCGAGTATCGCCGCGAGAAGCTGATCAGCCAGCTGAATCATCGTTTCGTGCGCGATGCCAACCTTGTGCCGAACACCAATAACGAGGTTACCGACCTCAACCAGATCGGCCTGCTGTTGACCACCCCGCTCAACGATCAGTGGCACCTGTACGGGGGTTACTATCAGGAGCTGAATCAGAGCGTGAAGTCTGACCGCAAGGTAGGCCTGAAGTACGACTCCTGCTGCTGGAGCATCAACTTCAATCTGGAGTGGGTCAATACGCCCAACAACGTGAACAATACGTCCACAGCCGAGCGCAGTTTCGGTATTCAGTTTGAAATGAAAGGATTGGGTAGCGTGGGTACCGGCACCAAGGGCACCTCCCTGGACACCGAAGCACTGCCTTACATTCGTCCGTTTAACCTGCGAGACCAATAAGCGGTCTGGCAAACGCCTTGAGAGATGGATATGAAGAAGACGTTGATTTCCCTGCTGACTGCAGGCCTGTTCGGAGCCATGAGCCAGGGTGCCTTCGCCGCCCCCGAACTGATGGACAAGGTGCTTGCCGTGGTCAACAAGGACGTGGTGCTGGCCAGCCAGCAGGAAGCCCTGGTGCAGAAGGTGAAAGCCTCTGCCCAGGAGAGCGGCCAGTCCCTGCCCGATGACGCCACCCTGCGCAAACAGGCACTGGATCGGCTGATCCAGGAGAGCCTGCAACTGCAACTGGCGGATCGTCAGGGCCTCAAGATCAGCGATACCCAGCTGGAGCAGGCCATCCAGAGCATCGCCGCCGACAACAAGATGACCCTGGATCAGCTGCGAGCCCAGCTGGCCCGTGAAGGGCTGACCTATGCCCAGTATCGGGAAGAGGTGCGCCGCGAGATCCTGATGAACGAGGTGCGCCGCAACCAGGTGCGCCGCCGCATCAACATCTCCGAGCAGGAGGTGAAGCAGGTGGTCGACATCCTCGCCAAGCAGGGCCAACAACAGCAGCAATACCATGTCGGCCACATCCAGGTTGCCCTGCCGGACAACCCGAGCGCCGAGCAGCTCAACGCCGCCAAGAGCAAGATTGAACGCATCCTGGCCGCCCTCAAGCAGGGCGCCGACTTCCGCAAGATGGCCATTGCCGAGAGCAGCGGACCCAAGGCGCTGGAAGGGGGTGACTGGGGCTGGATGAGCCCGCAAGAGATGCCGACCCTGATGGCCGAGGCCGTGCAAGGCACCAAGAAGGGCGACATCGTCGGCCCGCTGCGTTCCGGTGCCGGCCTGCACATCATCAAGGTGTTCGACAGCAAGGGCCAGCAGCAGGTCGTGCAGACCGAAGTGCGCGCCCGCCACATCCTGATCAAGCCCTCCATCATCCTGAGCGAAGAAAAAGCCAAGGGCATGCTGGACGGCATCCTGCACGACATCAAGAGCGGCAAGGCCAGCTTCGCCAGCCTGGCGGAGAAGTACTCCGAAGATCCGGGTTCTGCGGTGCAGGGTGGCGAACTGGGCTGGTCTGATCCCAACGTCTATGTGCCGGAGTTCCGCGACATGGTCAACCGCCTGCAACCGGGCCAGATCAGCGAACCCTTCCGCACCACCCACGGCTGGCACATCGTCCAGCTGGAAGAGCGCCGCAGCCAGGATGCCACCAACAAGGCCCAGGAGCAGCGCGCCTATCAGCTGATCTACAACCGTCGCTTCACCGAAGAGTCCCAGGCCTGGCTGGATGAGCTGCGTGACGAGGCCTACATCCAGATCGAAGGCGCCGGCAGCTGATGAGTTGTCGTCGTCTCGCCATCACCCCGGGTGAACCGGCCGGGATCGGTCCGGATCTGGTGCTGCAGATTGCCCAGCAGGATTGGCCGCACCAGCTAGTGGTGATCGCCGATCCGGCGCTGCTGCGCGAGCGGGCTGCCCTGCTGGGGTTGCCCGTCGAGCTGCAGCCCTATGATGCCGACCAGCCTGCCCACCCGCAGCGGGCCGGTACCCTCACCGTATGTCCGGTTCCCCTCGGCGCCGCCGTGGTGCCGGGCATGCTCGACGAGGGCAACGGTGCCTACGTGCTGGCCACCCTGCAACGCGCCTGCGACGGCAACATGAGCGGCGAATTTGCCGCCGTGGTGACCGGGCCGGTGCACAAGGGGATCATCAACCAGGCTGGCGTCTCGTTCAGCGGCCACACCGAGTTCTTCGCCCAGCAGTCGGGCACCGCCGACGTGGTGATGCTGCTGGCAACCGAGGGACTGCGGGTCGCGCTGGCGACCACCCACATTCCGCTGGCCTATGTGGCGATGGCCATCACCGAGGATCGGCTCGGCAAGGTGATCCGCATCCTGGATGCGGATCTCAAGAGCAAATTCGGCATCGCCAAGCCCCGCATTTACGTCTGCGGCCTCAACCCCCACGCCGGGGAAGGCGGCCATCTCGGCCGTGAAGAGATTGACGTGATCGAACCCGCCCTGGCAGGCCTTCGCCAGGAGGGGATCGATCTGGTCGGCCCGTTGCCGGCCGATACCCTGTTCCAGGACAAATACCTCAAGGATGCGGATGCGGTACTCGCCATGTACCACGACCAGGGGCTGCCCGTGCTCAAATACAAGGGCTTCGGCAGTTCGGTCAATATCACCCTTGGACTTCCTTTCATCCGCACTTCGGTGGATCACGGCACCGCACTGGATCTGGCAGGCAAGGGCCTCGCCGACTCGGGCAGCCTGATCACCGCGATCAACCACGCCATCAAGATGGTAGAGAAAAAAAGATATGAGCAGTAAGGTGCAGAGCAACAAGGTGCACATGGGCCACACCGCCCGTAAGCGTTTCGGTCAGAACTTCTTGCACGATCGCTACGTGATCGATCAGATCGTGGCCGCCATCAATCCGCAGCCGGGTCAGAACCTGGTGGAGATCGGCCCGGGTCTGGCCGCGCTGACCGAACCGGTCGCCTCCCAGATGGACAAGATGACCGTGGTCGAGCTGGACCGGGATCTGGCGGCGCGCCTGCGCGAGCACCCGACCCTCAAGGAGAAGCTGACCGTCATCGAGGCCGATGCCATGCGCTTCGACTTCGGCACCCTGATGGGGGAAGGCAAGGGGCCGCTGCGCATCTTCGGCAACCTGCCCTACAACATCTCCACCCCGCTCATCTTCCACCTGTGCGAGTTCGCCGACCGGGTGGAGGACATGCACTTCATGCTGCAAAAGGAAGTGGTCCTGCGCCTGGCCGCCGGCCCCGGCAGCAAGGCCTATGGCCGGCTGAGCGTGATGACCCAGTACTACTGTCAGGTAGTGCCTGTGCTGGAAGTGGGTCCTGGCGCCTTCAAGCCGGCACCGAAGGTGGACTCCGCCGTGGTGCGTCTGATCCCGCACAAGAACCCGACTATCGTCGCAAAAGACATTCGTTGCCTGAACCGGGTCTGCACCGAGGGCTTCGGCCAGCGTCGCAAGACCATTCGCAACAGCTTCTCCAACTTCATCACGGACGCCCAGCTGACCGAGCTTGGTATCGATGGCAACCTGCGCCCGGAGAATCTCTCCCTCGAGCAGTTCGTCATGATCGCCAACTGGCTGGCGGATCAGCAACAGGCCTGATCCCGTGGCCACTCCGCACATCGTGATCCGCCCATACCCCCGTTATGTGGCGGATTCCAAAGACCCTTACCAGTTCCACTATCTCATCGAGATCGAGAACCTGGGGCCGGGCCCGGCGCAGCTGCTGCACCGGCGCTGGCTCATCACCGATGCCAATGGCAAGATACTGGAAGTCGAAGGCCCCGGCGTGGTCGGCGAGCAGCCGGTGATCGCAGAGGGAGAGACCTTCCGCTATCAAAGTGGCGTGCCGCTGGCCACCCCGCTCGGGGTGATGGAAGGGAGTTATACCCTGCAAGACGAGTCGGGGCAGCAATTCGAGGCGCCCATCGCGCCCTTTACGCTGGCCGTCCCCCACATTATCAACTGAGGTTTCATGGCGAACTGTTTTGTTGGCGATATCCAGGGCTGTTACGACGACTTGCGCCGTCTGCTGGATCTGGCCGAGTTCGATCCCGCTAATGACGTGCTCTGGCTGTGCGGCGATCTGGTCGCCCGCGGCCCGGACTCTCTCAATACCCTGCGCTTCGTCAAGGGGCTGGGCAACCGGGCCGTCACCGTGCTCGGCAACCACGATCTGCACCTGCTGGCGGTCGCCGATGGCGTCGCCCCGCTCAAGAAGAAGGACAAGCTGCAGGAGCTGATGGAGGCACCGGATCGGGACGAGCTGCTGGAGTGGCTGCGCCACCGTCCGCTGCTGGCGGAGCACCCCGACCTGCCCATCATGATGGTGCATGCCGGCATCTCCCCGGCGTGGGACGCCCGCACCGCCCGCAACTGCGCCCGCGAGGTGGAGAGCCTGCTGCGCGGCGATCAGTACCAGTGGCTGCTGCACAACATGTATGGCGATCAGCCGGATGGCTGGCAGGACAATCTGGTCGGGATCGAGCGCTACCGCTACATCATCAACACCTTCACCCGGATGCGCTTCTGCTACTTCGATGGCCGGCTCGACTTCAAATGCAAGAAGGGCCCCAAGGAGTCGACCCCGGGCCTGCGCCCCTGGTTCGAGCAGCGTGAGCACCATGTGGATGACCCCATCCTGGTGTTCGGCCACTGGGCGGCCCTGATGGGCAACACCGGCAAGCAGGACATCAAGGCGCTCGACACCGGCTGTGTCTGGGGCAACAGCCTCACCCTGTGGCGCTATGAAGATGATGCCCTGATCGCCACCCCCTGCCCCACTTACGCCAAGTGACGATAAGGGGACTGCGTCTGAGCAATCAGTGCCTCACTATAAAGATGGCGCCCTGGTCACTCCCCTCTCCCACCACACCAAGCAGGTGGCAGGCAATAAAACAAAACGGGCCCGGCATTGCCGGGCCCGTTTTTTATGGTGCATCGCTCACCCTAGAGCTTGCGCCCCAGCCGTTTCTCGATCTGCTGCCGCTCCCACTCGGGACCGAACAGCTTGAAGGGCTGGAACAGGTTGATGGCATGGGAGATCAATCCCAGCCCCCAGCCCAGCGCCGGCCACCAGGCCCAAATATAGCCAGGGTTGCTCAGGTAGTTGATGACAAACAGCCCGCAAATCACCAGCAGGTAGCTGGCGATGTGGTAATAGAAGCCCTTGAGCCCCTCCACATAACGCATGGCGGCCCGCTCCTCTACCGATACCCGTATCTCATCCCGTTCCATCGTGTCACTCCCTCTCATCTCGTGCTCCTGTTGGCTTGTACCGTCAAGTTGCGCCACTTCGAGCTCAAAGACGGCGGCCAGGGCCTTGAGGGATTCCAGTCCGGGCTGCTGGCCCTGCTCGATCCGCTGAATGGTGCGAACGCTCAGGCCGGTAAAGACGGCCAACTGCTCCTGTGACCAGCCCCGCTGCAATCTCAACTTCCTGACGATCATCTCGAACTCCTTGTGGTTGATTGACGGGGCCAGCATAGGGGCCGGCGGGTGCCATGGGCCACGACAGCGCCCTGACACCAACCTGACTTTCCTTTGGATTCAGTGCATTAGATAAAAGAGCGTGCTCAAAAACTCAGCCTTCCCTCCCCCCTTTCGATCACCTGACAGCAGGGCGACAGAGGCGCTTTGTGCAAGATAGCGCCTTGGTATCGGGCAGGCGAGCTTATAGCGTCTGCATCAACTCGGCGGCAATCTCGAAAGAGCGCAGACGAGCCTGATGATCGACGATGGGGCCGTTGAACATCAGCTCGTCGGCCCGGGTTTCCGCCAGCAGCGCCTTTAGGCCGTGACGTATCTGGTCCGGGTTGCCCACCAGCGAACGGGCCAGGGTCTGCTCCATGGCCACCAGCTCGCGCTCCGACCACTCTTCCCCCAGCTCGATGACGGGGGCCGGCAGTTTGCCTGCGTTGCCGCGATGCAGGCGCAGGAACTGCTGCTGCAGGGTGGTGAACTGGAAGCGCGCCTCCCGCTCGCTGTCGGCGGCGATCATGTTGATGCAGACCACCGCATGGGGCTTGGGCCAGCGGGCGGAGGGGCGATACTGGGCGCGGTAGATCTCCAGCGCCTGCAGCAGCATGGCGGGGGCGAAGTGGGAAGCAAAGCCGAACGGCAGCCCCATGGCCGCCGCCAGCTGGGCGCTGTAGAGGCTGGAGCCCAGCAGCCAGATGGGCAGGTGCAGCCCCTGCCCCGGTACCGCCTGCACCGCCCCCACCTCGTCGCCAAAGTAATCCATCAACTCGCGCACATCAGCCGGGAAGTCATCCACCTCGCCGCTGCGCTGGCGTCTGAGCGCCCGCATGATGCGCTGATCGGTGCCCGGCGCACGGCCAAGCCCGAGATCGATGCGATCCGGATAGAGCGAAGCCAGGGTGCCGAACTGCTCGGCGATGACCAGCGGCGAGTGGTTCGGCAGCATGATGCCGCCCGCCCCGATGCGCAAGGTATTGGTGCCGCCGGCCAGATGACCGATCAGCACCGAGGTGGCGGCGCTGGCGATGCCCGGCATGTTGTGGTGCTCGGCCAGCCAGTAGCGGCAATAGCCCAGGCGTTCGGCATGACGGGCCAGGTCCAGCGAGCGGCGAAACGACTCGGCCGGCTGGGAGCCTTCGGCCACGGGCACCAGATCGAGTACGGAATAGGGGATGGCAGACATGGGTCACTCCATTGATTCACAGACCAGTAACAAGTGGGGCAATGTAGCACGGG
The DNA here is from genome assembly GCF_027705845.1 of Aeromonas sp. S41-2. Classification (NCBI taxonomy): domain Bacteria; kingdom Pseudomonadati; phylum Pseudomonadota; class Gammaproteobacteria; order Aeromonadales; family Aeromonadaceae; genus Aeromonas; species Aeromonas sp. S41-2. The sequence goes on from NZ_JAPDCG010000001.1 coordinate 914,761, forward strand.
ATACCTGAATGAATCACCTGATCAGCCGGCAAAATTGGCCAGAGCGAGCGCCGAGAGCCCCGGCAGGCGCCGTTTCCGTCGGCCACATCCCGATATCCATGAATGGGTTATTGTGTTTTCTGTCATCCTGTTGGCACACTGCAAGCTGATCGTCTCTGCAATCGCCCGTGTGACAAGGATGTGTCCATGACAACTGCCAGGCCAGGTCGTAAACCCTTCTACGTGCATATCGCCACCCTCTTCATCCTGCTGTTCACCCTGCTCGGCAGCGCCCTCATCGCCTTGCAGTTCCAGCAAGGGGCGCGCCAGGGACTGGAGCACGAGCGACAGAACTTCCTGCAGTACCGCCAGCAGCTGGCCCTCGCCCTGCAACTGAACGAGCGGCCGGCCCGCATGTCGCTCAGCCTGTTGCGCAGCGGCCAGCTGGCCGCCATGACCACACTGACCGAACGCCTGGCCTACCTGCCACAACTGGCGGAGGTGCTGGCCAACAGCCCCAGCTATGGGGCCGTCTACGCCGGCTACGAAGATGGCGACTTCTTTCTGGTGCGCAAGCTGACCGAGCGGGCCAGAGCCCAGCTGGGGAGCGTACCGACCGCCAGTACCCTGCTGGTGCAGAGCCTCAGCCAGGGCAAGGGGGAATTTCTCTATTTCGATCAACGGCTGACCCTGCTCGAACGCCGTGCCATGCCGAACTACCGCTACGATCCCCGCAGCCGCGACTGGTACAAGCAGGCCCGCTGGCGCGCGGGGATCGCCACCACCAGCCCCTATCTCTTCTTCACCACCAAGGAGCCGGGCATGACGCTGGCGGTGGAGAGCGACGACCGGCGCGCCGTGATCGGGCTCGACACCAGCGTCGAGGGGCTGTCGGCCCTGATCGGCAAGCTGCAGCTGCCCGCCCAGAGCCAGGTGATCCTGTTCGATGAGTACGCCACCCTGCTGGCCGCCGACCCCAGACACCTGCCCAGCTTCGAGCAGCTGAGCCAGCTGCCCATGCTGGCGACCCTGCCCCACCCGGCCCTGCCGGATCTGCAGCAGCGGATCATCAGCCAGCCCACCCTGCTGAGCGAGCCGGCGGAGCTCAACCTGACCGCCGCCGATGGCAGTGACTGGCTGGTCAACCTCGCCCCCCTCGGGACCGACTCCCCCTTCCACATCGCCCTGCTGGTCTCGGCCGACCTGCTCTATCAGCAGGCCCGGGACGAAGCCCTGGTCAACCTGGGTTGGGCTCTGGCGGGCCTGCTGCTGCTGCTGCCGGTGATCTGGCTGGTCTCGCGGCGCACCGCCACCCCCCTGCTGGCGCTCACCAAGGAGGCGGAGCGGATCCAGCACTTCGATTTTGGCGAGAGCCGGGTCCCCGAGTCGGCCATCCGCGAGATCGACGATCTGGCCCGCACCATGTCGGGCATGCGGCTGACCCTCGGCAACTTCATGAACATGGGGCGGGCACTGGCGGCCGAACACCGCTTCGACTCCCTGCTCAGCCGCATCCTGCACGAGACCATCGCCGCGGTGCAGGCCGAAGGGGGTTGTCTCTATCTGGCCCAGGAGCGGGGCATGGTGGCGGTACAGGCGCTGTGGCGCCAAGCGCCGCTGCCGGCCGGACAGATCCGCTGGCAGCAGGTCCTGTTTGGCGAGCTGACCCGGGGCGAGCGGCTCAGCCTCGCCATCGACCAGAGTGGCTGGCAGCAGTATCTGGCCGACTGGGGGCCCTTCCCCGGCCCCTGCCAGCTGGTGGCCGAGCCGCTGCGCAACCACCGCCAGGAGCTGAGCGGCTGCCTGCTGCTGATCCTGCCTGACTGCCCGGCCCGCGAGCTGGCCTCGCGCATCAGCCTGATCGAAGCGCTGGCGGGCACCTCGGCCTCCGCCATCGAGAACCAGCGCCTGCTGGAAGAGCAGAAACAGCTGCTGGAATCCTTTATCGAGCTGATGGCTGGCGCCATCGACGCCAAGAGCCCCTACACCGGCGGCCACTGCCAGCGGGTGCCGGAGCTGACCCGGATGCTGACCGAGGCCGCCTGCGCCCAGCAGCAGGGACCGTTCGCCGAGTTTCGGCTCAACGAGGAGGAGTGGGAAGCCATCCATATCGCCAGCTGGCTGCACGACTGTGGCAAGGTGACCACCCCCGAGTTCGTGGTGGACAAGGCCACCAAGCTGGAGACCCTCTACGACCGGATCCACGAGATCCGCACCCGCTTCGAGGTGCTCAAGCGCGACGGCTACATCGAGGCGCTGGCGGCCCGCCTGCCGGCGTCCGAACGGGAAGCGGCCAGGAGCGAGGTGGCCCCGCTCTGGAGCACCCTGGATCAGGAGTTCACCTTCGTCGCCGAGTGCAACCTGGGCGGTGAGTGGATGGCGCCGGAGAAGCTGGCCAGGCTGGATGCCATCGCCAGCCGCACCTGGCTGCGCACCCTGGACGATCGACTCGGCATCAGCCGGGAGGAGCTCAAGCTGCGCCAGAACGAACCGGCCGCGCCGCTGCCCTGCGTCGAACCCCTGCTGGCGGACAAGGCCGCCCACCTCATCCCCCGCCCCGTTCACGATCAGCTGGACGAGCGCAACCCTTGGGGCTTCAAGGTGCGAGTGCCCACTCACCTCTACAACCGTGGCGAGCGCTACAACCTCGCCATCGGCCGCGGCACCCTCACCGAGGAGGAGCGCTACAAGATCAACGAGCACATCATCCAGACCATCCGCATGCTCGAACGCCTCCCCTTCCCCCGCCATCTGCGCAGCGTGCCCGAGATTGCCGGCGGCCACCACGAGCGGATGGACGGCAAGGGCTATCCGCGCCAGCTGCTGGGCAGCCAGATGAGCATCCCCGCCCGCATCATGGCCATCGCCGACATCTTCGAGGCGCTGACCGCCAGCGATCGCCCCTACAAATCGGGCAAGACGGTCTCCCAGTCGCTGGCCATCATGCAGAGCATGGTGCGCGAGCAGCACATCGATCCCGCCCTGTTTGCCCTGTTTGTCAGCAGCGGCATCTGGCACGACTATGCCGAGCGCTTCCTCGCCCCCGAGCAGCTGGATCCGGTGGATGAAACCGCCCTGCTGGCCGCACTGGCCTAGGGCGGGTCATATTTTCTTACATTTGCGGGCTGGCCTGAGCGCCCCCGGCTGGTTATAACGGTGCCCCTATAGCGAAGGGGGAGCAATAGACTCCCCCTCACTCTTTGTCACACCACACTGTTCAGGTTATCTATGTCAAAACATCTCATTGTGCTGGGCGCGCTGACGCTGTCCGGCTGCTCCCTGCTGTCTCCCCCCGCCCCCACCGTCACCCCGGTGCACCTGGCCGATGCCAGCCAGCGCGGCTTCTACATCGAGTGCAGCAGCATGACGGCCTGCTTCCAGCAGGCCAACCAGACCTGCCCGCAGGGCTACAAGGAGACCGATCGCCGCCAGCAGACGCTCTACAGCACCCAGTATCTAGGGGGCAGCTACGACGAAGACAAGAAGGTCTACAAGGCGGCCAAGCCCTATCGCGTCGCCAACACGGTCCACTCCCTGACCATCCAGTGTCCGGTCGACATGGGCATCACGCCACGCTGATCTGCGCCTCACGGCCGGCACGGGAGACCCAGGCCGGCCCTTCTCTTGTCTCACCAAGGACGAGCCTCTTATGTCACCCAGAATATGTCTGCTGGGCAGCATCTTGCTGTCCGGCTGCGCTCTGCTGCCGGCACCCGCCACCGTCAGCGAACTCCCCTCCGCCAATCCCGCCCAGCAACGCTTCCAGATCGAGTGCGGCGCGCCAGAGGAGTGCCAGCAACAGGCGCTCTTGAGCTGCCCCCACGGCTATCAGGAAGTCGATCGAAGCAAGCGCACCATCACCACTCACCAGATGAGCATGGGGGCCGCCGATCCGGTGACGGGATTTCGCCCAAGCCTCCCCCAGACCAGCACCTTCACCACCCACATGCTGCTGGTGCAGTGCCCCCGCACACCGGTACAACCACATCCACTTGGACGCTGACGAAAAAGGGCCCGCAGGTCCTTTTTCCATTGTCACCGCCACTCAGCCCGTCGCCTCGGCGTGCTGGCGGGCCAGCTCGTCGCTCATCAGCTCCCGCATCCTGAATTTTTGCAGCTTGCCGGTCACCGTCATGGGGTACTCCTCCACGAACCGGATGTATCTGGGCACTTTGAAATAGGCGATGCGGGCCGCCAGAAACTGTTTCAGCTCCTCCTCGCTGGCCTCCTGGCGGGGTCTGAGCTTGACCCAGGCGCACACCTCTTCGCCATAGCGCTCGCTGTCGACCCCGAACACCGCTGCATCCTGCACCGCCGGATGATCGTAAAGACGCTCTTCGATCTCGCGCGGATAGATGTTCTCGCCACCGCGGATGATCAGCTCCTTGCTGCGCCCGACAATCCGCACATAGCCCTCTTCATCCATGATGCCGATGTCCCCCGAGTGCAGCCACCCCTCCTGGTCGATGGTCTCCGCCGTCTTGACCGAGTCTTGCCAGTACCCCTGCATCACCCCGTTGCTGCGACAGCAGATTTCGCCCCGCTCGCCGATGGCGACTATCTCTCCGCTCGGGTCGACCAGCTTGATCTCGGTGTGGCCGATGGCGCGGCCGACCGTGGTGACCCGCTTGTCCAGCGGCGCATCGATGGCGGTCATGTGATTGATGGGGCTGCACTCGGTCTGGCCGTAGGCGATGGTCACCTCGGTCATGTGCATCAGGGTCTGCACCTTGCGCATCAAGGGCTCTGGGCAGATGGCACCGGCCATGATGCCGGTGCGCAGGGAGGAGAGATCGAACTGCTCAAACTCCGTCAGCTCCAGCTCGGCGATGAACATAGTCGGCACCCCGTGCAGGGCGGTGCAGCGCTCCTCGCTCACCATCCGCAAGGTGGCAGCCGGATCGAAGGCTTCGGCCGGAAACAGGGCACAGGCCCCCACGCTGATGCTGGCCAGGTTGCCAAGCACCATGCCGAAACAGTGGTAGAGCGGCACCGGGATGCAGAGCCGGTCCTGCTCGCTGAACGCCATGCCTTGCGCCACCTGGCGGCCGTTGTTGAGGATGTTGCTGTGGCTGAGGGTGGCCCCCTTGGGGTTACCCGTGGTACCCGAGGTGAACTGGATGTTGATGGCGTCATCGGGTTTGAGGGTGGCCGCCACCCGGGCCAGCCAGGCCGGGTCCTGCTGGTCGCCCAGTGCCAGCACCTCGGGGAAGTTGAGCATGCCGGCGCTTTGCTCCTCCCCGAGCCGGATCACCATCTCCAGGCTCGGCAGCCGGGATGATGCAAGGTGGCCAGGTGGGCAGTGCTCTAGTTCTGGCGCCAACTCCCCCAGCATGGCGAGGTAGTCGCAGCCCTTGAACGCACTGGCACAGATGAGGGCCCGACAGCCCACGTTGTTGATGGCAAAGGCCAGCTCGTAACTGCGGTAGGCGGGGTTGATGCAGACCATGATGGCCCCGATGCGGGCCGTGGCAAATTGCACCAGGCACCACTCGATGTTGTTCGGCGACCAGATGCCCACCCGCTCCCCCGGCCGGATCCCGAGCGCCAGCAGGCCCAGCGCCAACCTGTCTATCTGGGTCAGGTATTCACGGTAGTTCCAGCGGATCTGCTGGTGGCGCACCACCACTGCGGGCCGGTCGGGGAAACGTTCCGCGATCTGTTGCAGGTAGGCGCCTATGGTCTGATGAAGCAGCGGCTGATCGCAGGGACCGGCCCGGTAGCTGAGCAGTGAGGTCATGGGGTGACTCCTGGCAAGATAGGTTGGACGTGCCTACTGCTCGGCTGGCGTGTTTTTGCAGCCTGTTACATTAATGTAAAAACAAGGCCTGTAAAAGACTCACTTTGGTCTAATGCCGGCCATAAAAAACGGCCAACCGAAGTTGACCGTATGACAAGGCGCGAGCCGGATCAGAACAGCAGGTGGGCCACCCCGGCGATGACCGGCAGGGTGATCAGGGTACGCAGCAGGAAGATCACGAACAGCTCCCACAACTTGACCGGGATCTTGCTGCCCAGCAGCAGGGCGCCCACTTCCGACATGTAGATGAGCTGGGTCACCGACATGGCGGCGATAACGAAGCGAGTGATGTCGCTCTCGATGGTGGACGCCAGCACCGCCGGGATGAACATGTCGGCGAAGCCAACCATGATGGTCTTGGAGGCCGCTTCCGCCTCCGGCAGTTGCAGCAGCTCCAACAAGGGCACGAAGGGGGCCCCCAGCCAGTTGAAAATGGAGGTATGCTCGGCCAGCATCAGGGCGCAGGTGCCGATGGCCATCACCACCGGCAGCACGCCGAAGATCATGTCCAGTGCGTTCTTCACCCCTTCCCGTGCCACTGCCCCCATGTCGGTCATGCCCTCGGCCTTGGTCAGGGCCCGCTCATAGCCGTAGCTCAGCACGCTGTGCTGGTGCGGCACCGACTCCTGCTTGCGACACAGGGGAGTACCGTCACTGTAGACATCCTTCTTCCAGCAAAGCGGCGGCAGGCGCGGCACCACGATGGCGGCCACCACCCCGGCCAGACAGACGGTCAGGTAGAAGGGCACGAACATGTGCTCCAACCGAACCTGGGAGATCACCACCAAGCAGAAGGTGATGGAGACGGCAGAGAAGGTGGTGCCGATGACGGCCGCTTCCCGCTGGGTGTAGAACTTGCCTTCGTACTGTTTGCTGGTCAGCAGAATGCCTACGCTGCCATCCCCCAGCCAGGAGGCGAAACAGTCCACCGCAGAGCGACCGGGCAGACGGAACACCGGGCGCATGATGCGGGTCATCATGGTGCCGACAAACTCCAGCAGACCGAAATCGAGCAGCAACGGCAGCAGCAGGCCGGCGAAGATGAAGACGGAGAACAGCACCGGCAGCAGATCATGCAGCACCAGGCCGCCGGTCGCATCGGAGCTCAGGGCCGCCGGGCCCGCCTCAAAGAAGGTCAGCAACACGAAGATGCCGCCCAGTACCCGAACGCAGGCCCAGAAAGGGGAGACGTTGAACAGGCTGTTGAGGAAGGGGCGTCTGACCAGGATCGCCGGCTTGAACAGCCAGGCTACCAGCGTCATCAGCATGGTGGTGGTGATGATGGCGCTGACCATGGCCACCAGATAATCGGCAAACACCGTCTGTACCAGCTTCGCCAGCACGGCCACAGGGATGGTGACGTTTCCGTCATAGATGACGGGGGTCATGAACAGCAGGATCCCGATGAGTGACGGGACCAGGAACATCAGCACGTTGCGGCGGGTATTGAGCGCAGGTGCTTGCAGAGTCTTTTCCAGCATGGTCTACAGCCTTAATGTTACTTTTCCTTAGCCAGGCAAACCTGCATATCCATGCTCTCGCCCGGCAAAACGGGCGCAAGAATACCCCAATAAAATGCACAAACAAGCTTTTAATGGATCATTTCAAGCATAAATATTTATACAGGCAAACCTTCCATAAGAATGCACGCAAGCAGATACGCATATCAATTCATTGCAATTGGTTAGCACATTGTTTCAGCAAGGTTACATTCAGGTGCGCAGTATAATCAGTTGCGGTTGGCAGGCAATAAGTGACATAAGAAATATATCTATATGGTGATCCGGTCGATCCCCATAAAAAAACCGGAGCCTGGGAAGGCTCCGGTTTCTCAGCACCGGGTGGCGGTATCACGACCGCGCACGGGATGCAGGTCAGTCACGCACATAGATGACTTCTACGCCATCATCGTCTTCGTCGTCCCACTCGTCGTCGTCCAGCGATTCATCAAACGCCTTGGAGGCAGCCAGCGCATCGGCTTCAGCCTTGGCCAGCTGGTTCTTGTGGTAGTCGTCCCACTTGAACTCCACCTTCTCGATGGCGTCTTTGGCATCTTCCGCCAGCTGACGGGGCATGGTGTCCAGCAGGTCCAGGATGTCGTAGCAGACCTTCTTGGTCCCTTCCTTGCTGATAGCAGTGATGGCGTAGACAGGGCCTTCATGATTGAGGGCGGTCTTGACGCGATCCATCACTTCCTGCGCCTCTTCTTCCAGGATCAGGTCCATCTTGTTGAACACCAGCCAGCGCGGCTTGCTCGCCAGTTCCGGGCTGTACTTTTCCAGCTCCCGGACTATGGTCACCGCATTTTCGGCCGGATCAGAACCATCGACCGGGCAGATGTCCACCAGATGGATCAGCACGCGGCAGCGCTCGAGGTGCTTGAGGAAGCGGATACCGAGGCCAGCGCCTTCGGCGGCACCTTCGATCAGACCGGGAATGTCGGCGATGACGAAGGAGCGGGAGTTCTCCCCACGCACCACGCCGAGGTTCGGTACCAGGGTGGTAAAGGGGTAATCGGCCACTTTCGGACGGGCCGCGGAGACGGCGCGGATGAAGGTGGACTTGCCGGCGTTGGGCAGGCCCAGCATGCCGACGTCGGCCAGCAGCAACAGCTCCAGCTTAAGGGTGCGCACTTCACCCGGGGTACCGTTGCTCTTCTGGCGCGGCGCCCGGTTGACGGAGCTCTTGAAACGGGTGTTGCCAAGACCGTGGAAGCCGCCCTTGGCGACCAGCAGCTTCTGCTCGTGGTGAGTCAGGTCACCCAGCAGTTCGCCGGTGTCTTCATCGCTGGCGCGGGTGCCGACCGGTACGCGCAGGATCCTGTCCTTGCCGCGACGGCCGGTACAGTTGGCGCTCTGGCCATTCTCGCCACGTTCGGCGGCGTGAAAACGCTCGAAACGGTAGTCGATCAGGGTGTTCAGGTTTTCATCGGCAACCAGATATACGTCGCCACCGTCACCGCCGTCACCGCCGTCCGGGCCGCCGTTCGGAATGTACTTCTCACGGCGAAAGCTCACACAACCGTTACCACCGTCACCGGCATCGACTCGAATCTGGACTTCATCAACAAACTTCATAGGTAACCGTCACCTTAATTCGAAAAACCGATACGCAATTATAGTGGTACAGACCCCTGCGGGCGATACGCATCTTGCCAAGCATGCCCTTTCAGAGCCAGGGTCAGCTGCGTGCCGTTTTTTCGTAAACTGCTGCAGAAAAACAAAAGCCCCGCCTGTTGGCGGGGCTTCGGATCCTTGCGGTCCGTAATTACTCAGCAACGATGCTAACGTACTTACGGTTCAGCGGACCTTTAACTTCGAACAGGATTTTACCAGTCGCAGTAGCGAACAGGGTGTGATCCTTGCCCAGACCAACGTTGGTACCGGCGTGGAACTTGGTGCCACGCTGACGAACGATGATGCTGCCAGCCAGAACTGTTTCGCCGCCGAAACGCTTCACGCCCAGGCGTTTAGCTTCTGAATCGCGGCCGTTGCGGGATGAACCGCCAGCTTTTTTGTGTGCCATCTATCGTACTCCTCTAATTAAGCGCTGATGCCAGTGATTTTGACTTCAGTGAACCACTGACGGTGGCCCGCTTGCTTACGGTGGTGCTTACGACGACGGAACTTGACGATAGTCACTTTCTCGCCACGGCCGTGAGCCACAACTTCAGCTACAACCTTGCCACCTTCAACGAAAGGAGCACCTACTTTAAAAGTGTCGCCTGCAGCAACCATCAGCACTTCGTTGAAGTCGATGGTAGCGCCAGTCTCAACGTTCAGCTTTTCCAGACGAACGATTTGACCTTCGGCCACACGGTGTTGTTTTCCGCCGCTTTGGAATACCGCGTACATTTGATTAACTCCGTAAAGGCGTGTCTTTTGCTCAAGGCCAGACACGCGCAAAAACCTATAACAATGGGCCGGCATTCTACGCAAATCGATTTGCTCAGGCAAGGCCAATTTAGCAAAAAGTTTATTTTGTGCGCATATCTGCCGCCGTGAACAAACGCTTAACTGTAACCCATTGTGAAATCGTGTAGAATCCCCGCCATTGCTAAAATCGCAGTCATCACTGCCGTCACGTTACGAGACTTATGGACCAACAGACTATCCGTGCGCTCTGTGCCGCCGACATGACGGCGGTCAATGAACTGATCCTGGCGAGACTCCAGTCCGATGTCAGCCTGATCAACCAGCTGGGTTTCTATATTGTCAGTGCAGGCGGGAAACGGATGCGTCCCATGCTGACCGTCATGGCCGCCCGCGCACTGGGATACGAAGGTGAAGATCACCTGAAACTGGCTGCCATCATCGAATTCATTCATACCTCCACCCTGCTGCACGACGACGTGGTCGACGAATCCGACCTGCGCCGCGGCCGGGAAACCGCCAATGCCCTGTTCGGCAATGCCGCCAGCGTGCTGGTCGGTGACTATCTCTACAGCCGCTCCTTCCAGATGATGAGCGAGCTCTCCAACCTGCGGGTGATGGAGCTCCTCTCCGATGCCACCAATACCATCGCCGAAGGGGAAGTGTTGCAGCTGATGAACTGCAACGATCCGGATACCACCGAAGAGAGCTACATGACGGTCATCTACTGCAAGACCGCCAAGCTGTTCGAGGCGGCCACCCGCCTCGCCGCCGTGCTGACCCATCAGCCCGCGCCCGTCGAGCAGGCCATGACCGACTACGGCAAGTATCTGGGCACCGCCTTCCAGATCATCGACGATGTGATGGACTACTGCTCCCAGAGCGACGAGATGGGCAAGAACGTCGGCGACGATCTGGCCGAAGGCAAACCCACCCTGCCGCTGCTGCGGGCCATGAAAGTGGGTAGCCCGGAAGAGCGCCAGCTGGTGCGCGATGCCATCGAGCACCGCAACGGCATGGAGCACCTCGACCGGATCCTGGCCATCCTCGACCGTACCGGCGCGCTGGAATACTCCCGCATGCGGGCCCGGGAAGAGGCCGACAAGGCCATCGCGGCCCTCGCCATCCTGCCGGACTCCCAGCACAAACAGGCATTGGCAACACTGGCCCACATGGCGGTCCAGCGCAGCGCCTGATGCCAGTTGGAGCACAATAAAAAAGAGGCCAAAGGGCCTCTTTTTTATTGTCCGGCAAGCACAGTCTGGCTCACTCAGCACCATCCTCTAACGCGCCAGCGCCCACAGAATAACGGCCCCGGCCACCACCAGACAGCCGCCGATGCGGCGCAGCTGCTCGGTGGGCTGCTCGCTCAGCAGCCGCAACATCTGTTGCCAGGCGCGAGGCATCAGCAACGGTCCCAGCCCCTCGAACAGCAACAGCAAGCCCAGCCCCATCAAGATGGATGTCAGCATCACCTCTCCTCTCAACAACTATGTCCACAAGCTGCCGGAGCACCGGCAACCCCCTGACCGCCAAACAAAAGGGCCTGAATCATCAGGCCCTTGGGTATCATTGCGACTCGCTTACTGCTTGCTGCCGTGCGGCGACTTGAGGTAGCGGAAGAACTCGCTGTCCGGCTTGAGGACCATCAGGTCATTGCCACCGGCGAAGCTCTTGCGATAGGCCTCCATGCTGCGCACGAAGCTGAAAAACTCGGGGTCTTTCTTGTAGCTGTCGGCATAGATCTTGGCGGCCTCGGCATCCCCTTCACCACGCAGCTGACGGGCGTTACTCTCGGCGTCGGCGATCATCACGGTCACCTTGCGGTCGATGTCGGCGCGCAGGATCTCGGCCTGCTCGCGGCCCTGGGAGCGATGCTCACGGGCTACCGCAGTCCGCTCGGCACGCATCCGCTGATAGATGGAGCTGGAGACTTCCACCGGCAGGTTGATCTGCTTGATGCGCACATCCACCACCTTGATGCCGAGCTCGGAGGAGCGCGCCATCTTCATCAGGGCATCTTCCATCACGGTACTGCGCTCACCGGAGACGATGTCCTTGATGGTGCGGTTACCGATCTCGGAACGCAGACCGTTGTTGATCTTGCGCTTGAGCAGGTCTTCGGCCTGGATCTTGTTGCCACCACCGGTCGCCAGGTAGTACTTGGAGAAGTCCTCGATCTTCCACTTCACGTAGGAGTCGATGATGAGGTCCTTCTTCTCGGACGTAACGAAGCGATCCGCCTGGCCTTCCAGGGTCTGGATGCGGGCATCCATCTTGCGTACCTGGTCGATGAGCGGCACTTTGAAGTGCAGGCCCGGCTCGTACAGGCGCGGTTCACCGGAGTCGACCCGCTTCACCTTGCCGAACTGCACGACGATGCCCTTCTGACCTTCATCGACGATGAAGACCGACGAGAAGCAGACCATGGCGGCCACAGCGATGACACCAATAGCTATCTTTTTCATCTATTAGTTTCTCCCTGAGCTGAAACGGTCGCCGCTACGCAGCGGAGTCGGAGTGGAGTTGGCCCCTTCGTTGGACGGCGGGGTCTGTTCCACCACCGGCGCACCTGCCGGACGGGCCGGTTGCACTGCGGTCGCCTTGCCGGAAAGCTTGTCGAGCGGCAGATAGATCATGCTGTTGTTGCCAGCCGGCATGTCGACCACCACCTTGTTGGCCTGCTGATACAGCTCTTCCATGGTCTCCAGGTAGATACGGTCACGGGTCAACTCGGGCGCAGCCTGATACTGGGGCAGCAACTCGTTGAAGCGAGCAACTTCACCCTTGGCCTTCAGCACGATCTGGGACTTGTAGGCTTCAGCCTCCTGCTCCAGACGCTTGACCTGGCCACGGGCCTTCGGCTCCACTTCACGGGCATAGGCTTCGGCTTCACGAATGAAGCGCTGTTCATCTTCCTGGGCGGAGATGGCGTCATCGAAGGCGTCTTTCACCTCTTCCGGCGGACGTGCCGGCAGGAAGTTGACGTCGACGATCTGCAGACCCATGTGATATGGCTCGATGATGCTGTCGATCACCTGCCAGGTCTCCTGGCGCACCTTCTCACGACCGGTAGTCAGCACGTCGTCCATCCGGGTGTGACCCACCACGTAACGCAGGGCGCTGTCGGTGGCCTGACTCAGGCTCTCGTCGGCGTTGGTGACGCTGAACAGATACTGCTCCGGGTCGACCACGCGATACTGCACGTCCATCTCGACCCGCACCACGTTCTCGTCCTGGGTCAGCATGAAGCCGGAAGCCGGCAGGGAGCGGACCGATTCCACGTCCACGGGGATCACCCGGTCGATGAAGGTCGGCTTCCAGCGCAGGCCAGGATCCACGTTGTGGGAGTACTCGCCAAAGCGCAGCACCACGCCCCGCTCGGCTTCACGAATGGTATAGAAGCCGCTGACGACCCACACCACTACCGCCACCACCAGAGCGATGGAGAGGCCAAACTTGCCTACATCGCCACCACCAGACTTGCCGCCACCGAGCAGACCACCAAACCGGCGGCTCACCTTGCGCAGCATCTCGTCCAAATCAGGGGGTCCCTGATTCTTGCCGTTGTTCCCCCAGGGGTCACGGTCTTTGCCGTTGTTACCAGGCTCATTCCAAGCCATCAGCGTCTCCATTAATACATGCGGATGGATATCATCTCTATCGGGCCATCAACCGTTGATGAAGCCAGCAAACATTCATCTCATCGACGAATCAATGCCTGATAAAGCGTTGTAAACTCTCACCTTCTTGTTTCATGAGGCGGTTCCAGTCAGCCAGTTGCAGGCGGACTTCCAACACAAAATCCCCCTCCTCGCTGAAACCTTCCTGCTCGATGCCCTTGAGGCGATAGAGCGCACTGCGCAATCTGGCGGCCGAAGGCGGCAACTGCAGGGTATGGTGCACCATGGATCCGGCCAGCAATTCAGTCAGGGCCGTAAACAGGTCTGCACATCCTTCCCCGGTCTGGGCTGACAGCCAGACCCGCACCGGGCGCCCCTCTTCGTCACGCTCCAGCCCGACCGGATGTTCACCCAGCTTGTCGATCTTGTTGCAGATCATCAGCTGGGGTCGGTCATCGGCTTCGATCTCGGCCAGCACCTGCTGCACCGACTCGATATTTTCCTGCATCTGCTCATCGGCACAGTCCACCACGTGCAGCAGCAAGTCCGCTTCGCGGGTCTCCTGCAGCGTCGCCTTGAAGGCCGCGACCAGATCATGGGGCAAGTGTCGAATAAATCCAACTGTATCCGCCAGAATCACATCACCCACATCCTGGATCACCAATTTGCGCAGGGTCGGATCCAGGGTTGCGAACAATTGGTCGGCAGCATACACGCTGGCAGCTGTAAGTTGGTTGAACAAAGTGGACTTTCCGGCGTTGGTGTAACCCACCAGGGAAACGGTCGGCACCTCGTTGCGGTTGCGGGCACGACGCCCCTGCTCCCGCTGTTTGGCCACCTTGTCGAGCCGACGCAAAATCGCCTTGATGCGCTCACGCAACAGGCGACGGTCGGTTTCCAGCTGAGTTTCACCCGGGCCGCGCAGGCCGATCCCGCCCTTCTGACGTTCAAGGTGGGTCCAGCCTCGCACCAGGCGAGTTGAAAGATGGCGTAACTGGGCCAGTTCGACCTGCAACTTGCCTTCGTGGGTACGGGCGCGCTGGGCAAAGATATCGAGGATCAGGCCGGTCCTGTCCACTACCCGGCACTGGAACAGACGCTCCAGGTTGCGCTCCTGGGCAGGGGTCAGGGCATGGTTGAAGATGACGACGTCGGCATCCAGCATCTGGACCTGGGACGCTATCTCTTCAGCCTTGCCGCTACCGACAAAAAATTTGGCGCTGGGCGCACTGCGGCTGGTGGTGATCACCCCCAGCGCATTGACCCCGGCCGAGCTCACCAGCATCTTGAGCTCTTCCAGATCCTCCCGCTCACCCTCATCACTGAAGTTGACATGTACCAGAACGGCCTGTTCGCCGGCTTCATAACGGTCAAACAAGCGCTTGCTCCTTGACAGGAATCATGATGAATCTGGGTTGACGAGTCGCCTCGTCCCGGGATATCACGCCTCGGCTTCACCCTGCTCTTCGCCAGCCGCGCCCGGCGCATGCTGGTGGTGGTTGACGGCACGGGCCGGCACCACGGTAGAGATGGCGTGCTTGTAGACCATCTGGCTCACGGTGTTCTTCAGCAAAATGACAAACTGGTCAAACGATTCGATCTGACCCTGCAGTTTGATGCCGTTCACCAAATAGATAGAAACAGGAATCCGCTCACGGCGCAGCGCATTCAAAAACGGGTCTTGGAGAGATTGCCCCTTAGCCATCTTCTTTTCCTTATAGTTTGTTGTTTTTAAACACCGGATATCAATATAACAACCTGATTATACAGGAGTGTCAAGCCACTCCGGCACGGGCGACGACCCTTGCCAGATTGCCAGACTCACCAGATTCCAACCAGGTCACATCAGACCAACCGCGCAACCAGGTCATTTGACGCTTGGCCAACTGGCGGGTGGCAACAATTCCGCGATAGCGCATCTCATCATACTCCACTTCCCCCGCCAGGTAGTCCCACATTTGGCGGTATCCCACGCAGCGGATGGAGGGAAGATCCGGGGTGAGATCGCCCCGTTGGTAGAGCGCCCTGACTTCCTGTTCAAAGCCGCCCTGCAGCATCTTGTCAAAGCGCAGCTCGATACGCTGGTGCAGCACGGCGCGATCGCTCGGTGCGATGGCAAACTGCAGCACCCGATAGGGCAGCCCCTCCCCCTGCACCTGGGTCAGCTCGGTGAGCGTCTTGCCGCTGATGCGGTAGACCTCGAGCGCCCGGCTGAGCCGCTGCGGGTCATTGGGATGGATGCGGGCACCAGCCACCGGGTCGATGCGCACCAGTTCATCGTGCAGAGCCTGCCAGCCAAGGCGAGCGGCCTCCTCCTCGATGCCGGCCCGAATGACGGGGTCGGCGGAGGGCAGCGGAGAGAGCCCCTCCAGCAGCGCCTTGAAATAGAGCATGGTGCCGCCCACCAGCAGCGGAATGCGGCCGCGCTCGGCAATCTCTTTCATCTCCCGCAGCGCATCCTTGCAAAAATCGGCCGCCGAATAGCTCACGGCGGGGTCCAGGATGTCGATCAGCCGGTGCGGCGCCAACGCCAGCTCGGCGGCACTCGGTTTGGCGGTGCCGATATCCATGCCGCGATAGATGAGCGCGGAATCCACGCTGATGATGTCGCAGGGCAGCGCCTGGCACAGTTCGATGGCGAGATCCGTCTTGCCGGAGGCCGTCGGCCCCATCAGAAAAATTGCAGTCGGCAAGTCAGCCACGTGAAAAACTCCCCTTGCATGGTCGCCACCCGTGCGGCGCACCTGCAAAAAACTGGTTTATGGGTTCAAGAGGGGCATTCCCCTCAATGGCCATCGGCGAACTCGGCCAGCACGCTCGTCAGCGCCAGCGGGCGCACCATGCGAACGTCTGCCAGTTGGTCACTGAAATCGGCTACAAGTTCCGTCAGCAGACGGCTGGCCGTGGCAAAATCGTATACTTTTTCGCGACTTATCCCTTGTTCCACCAGCCATTGGCATAGTACTTCAGCCTGCTGGCCGGCATCACTGTCAGATCCGCTCTCGATCAGTTGCAACAATTCGGGTAATAAGCGCACCAGATCGGTCTGGCGCAGCAACGCTGGCACCCGAGTCAGGATCATGGTGTCGCGCCCGCCGCTTTTCAACTCCAGCCCCATCCGTTTGAGCAAACGATCCTGCTGCTCGACCAGCGCGACCAGATTTTTCGGCAGCTTGAAGGAGACCGGCAACAGCAGCGGCTGGGCAGCCAGCCCCTGACCCCAGGTTTCCAGCAGCCAGTGGCGCAGCAGCAGGCGCTCGGCCCGCACCAGCGACAGCAGGGCCAGCCGGTTGTCTCGCTCCAGCAGCAGATAAGCCTGTTCCACCAGGGTCAAAGCCCGCCACGTCCCCGCTTTGGCGGGCACGGCAGCGGCAACAGGCGCGGTTTCAGCCACTGCCAGCGGCGTGCCCTGCACCGCCGGCAGGGTGGTGAGCAGCGATCCCATGCCGCGCATCGCCTCCCGGCTGGGGGGCTCGGGCGGCTGGTAGTTGCCCGCTCTCCCTGCACCACTCCCTTCCCGCACTTCCCGGGCCGGCGCCCGGTAGTTGTGCTCGGCGCCATACCACTCGGCTCTGGGGGCCTGACCCGGATACTCGATGGGGGCACTGACCGGCAGCTCGACCAGGGTCTCGGCCAGGGGCTCATCGCTGGCTGCTCCTTGCTGGCGCAGGGCAGTAAACAGCGCCTGGAAGATGAAGTCGTGAATGAGGCGGGCCTGATGAAAGCGCACCTCGTGCTTGGCCGGATGGACGTTGACATCCACCTGACGGGGATCCAGCTCGATGTAGAGCACGTAGGCCGCGAACCGGTCGGCCGGCAGCAGCTCGTCATAAGCCTGGCGGATGGCGTGGTTGATGAGCTTGTCGCGCATCATGCGGCCATTGACATAGGTGTATTGCAGATCGTTCTGCGGCCTGGCGCCCTTCGGGGTCGCCAGCCAGCCCCACAGCCGCACGTCGCTGTGCTCGCTCTCTACCGCCAGCGCGTGATGCATGAAGGGAGAGCCGCACACCGCGGCGAGTCGGCGCTCCTGCTCTGCTACCGTATTGGCGGCCTTGTACTGGCGCACCACCTTGCCGTTGTGGCGCAGGATCAGGGTGACGTCGAAGCGGGAGAGCGCGATGCGGCGCACCAGCTCGTCGATGTGGGCGAACTCGGTCTTTTCGCTGCGCATGAACTTGCGCCGCGCCGGGGTGTTGAAGAATAGGTCTACCACCTCTACCGTGGTACCCACCGGGTGGGCCGCCGGCTTGACGGTGACGCTCATCTCCCGCCCTTCGGCCTGCGCCTGCCAGGCCTCGCTCTGCTCCGCCGTGCGGGAGGTGAAGGTGAGCCGGGAGACCGAACTGATGGAGGCGAGCGCCTCACCGCGAAAGCCCAGGCTGTTGATCCCTTCCAGATCGTCGAGGGTCGCGACCTTGGAGGTGGCGTGGCGCGACAGTGCCAGCACCAGCTCATCCTTGGCGACACCACCGCCGTTGTCGCGAATGCGAATGAGCTTGGCTCCGCCCTTGTCGATGTCGATTTCGACCCGGTCGGCCCCCGCATCCAGGCTGTTTTCCACCAGCTCCTTGACCACGGAGGAGGGCCGCTCCACCACCTCACCGGCAGCAATCTGGTTGGCCAGAATCGGCGGCAATATACGGATCGGCATCGCTTACTCCTGCTGGTTGAACGGGGTGGCTGTGGCAACCGCCCCGGATGAGAGCCACGCCGCCGTATCGCAGCCCACGCTCGTCTGGCTGGCCAGAACAGGGGACAAGGTACGGATCGGCATCACTGACTCCTGATGGTTGAAGGCGCGGGTAATCGGCGGGGCTCGATGACGGTTCACCGGGCCCGCCCCTGCTACCGGCAGGGACGAGCCCGGTGGCTCATCAAGCGCTATTTTTGCGGAATATAGAGCACCTGCCCTATCTGGATGTCCCGCGACTTGAGCTTGTTGATCTCCACCAGCCGCGCCTGGCTGACCCCGTATTTCTCGGCGAGCCGGGAGAGGCTCTGCCCGCGGGTGACCACATGACGGAGCATGTTGGCCTTGTCGTTGCTCTGCACGCTGGCGACCGGTGCACTGGGCTCCTTGGCCGCCACCACGTAGGGCTTGATCACCCCGGCGCCGGACGAGGATCCGCCGACGCTGCTGACCGGTGCCCCGCCATCGCTGCTGCGATTCGGCTCGGTGGCCGGCATCCGGTTGGTCACCACCTGCTGTACCGGTTGCGCCGCCGGCTTGCTCACGGCGACCGGCTTGCTGGCGGGGGCGGGGCGGCTGACCACCGCCTGCTTGTTGCTGCCCTGCCCCTTGCCGGTGAGCATGGCCCCCTTGGTCGGATGGGCCCGGTAATAGTTGCGGATCCCCTCGAAGATGGCGCGGGCCAGCTGATCCTGATAGCTGGCGGTGGCCAGCAGCTGCTCTTCGGCGTGGTTGGAGATAAAGCCCGTCTCCACCAACACGGAGGGGATATCCGGCGCCTTCAGCACCGCCAGACTGGCGTGCTCCGGTGCCTTCTTGTGCAACCTGGCTACCCGACCCAGCGAGCGCAGGATCTGGCGGCTGACGTCATAGCCCTCGGCACGGGACTTGTCCATGGAGAGGTCGAGGAAGGTCTGCGCCAGATAGGGGTTCGGGTCCGATTCGGCCAACACCTTGCCAACGCCCCCCAGCAACTCGCCCTGCTTCTCCTGTTTCTCCAGCCAGCTGCCCATCTCGCGATTGGCGCGGTTGGTCGACAGTACCCAAACGGAGGCGCCGCGCGGGGTCGAATTGTGGAAGCTGTCGGCGTGCACCGACACCAGCAGATCGGCCTTGGCCTTGCGGGCAATCTCGGAGCGCTTGTTCAGATCGACGAAGTAGTCGCCGCGCCGGGTCAGCACGGCACGCATGCCGGGCTCGCGGTCGATGAGGGCGGCCAGCTTCTGGGAAACCGCCAGGGTTACCCGCTTCTCGTAGGTGCGACGCGGGCCGATGGAGCCCGGGTCTTCGCCGCCGTGGCCAGGGTCGATGGCAATCACCACCCCCTTGCCCTTGCCCCCCACCGGCGTGGCTTGCACCGCAGCGGAGGCCTTCTCTTCGTACGGCAGGTCGATCACCAGGCGGTGGCCGTAAGGCCCCGCCGGTGCCAGCGGGAACACCACCGGCTTGATGGTGGAGCCGAGATCCAGCACCAGCCGCAGACCGCCCTTCTCCAGCGGCGAGCTCTCGCGGATCTTGCGCACCAGCTCGCTCTTGTTCTCGATGCGGGCCAGATTGGTGACGTTGCTCGCCCCTTTCAGGTCGATCACCAGCCGGTCGGGGCCGGTCAGGGTGAAATAGTTGTAATTGGGGGCACTGCTCATGTCGAGCACCACCCGGGTATTGTCCGGCGACGGCCACACCCGCACGCTCTTGAGCTGATTCGCCCAGGAGGGTAAGGCCAGCAGGGAGAGGGCAATAACAAGGATCAAGCGCACGTAGATGACAACCGTTCCAGAATGGCTTCGCCAATAGCAGTGCGGGCCTCTATCAGGACCTCGCGCTGCTCGTTTGCATAACTCAGGGTAATGTCGAGATCGGGGGCGGGCAGCCAGCCTTCCCCTTTTTCCGGCCACTCCACCAGACAGAGGGTGTTGGCGCCGAAGTAGTCACGGATCCCCATGAACTCCAGCTCCTCCGGGTCGGCCAATCGATAGAGATCGAAGTGGTAGAGCTGCCAGTCGGCCAGCTCATAGGGCTCGACCAGGGTATAGGTCGGGCTCTTGACCTTGCCCTCATGCCCCAGCCCCTGTACCCAGCCCCGGGTCAGGGTGGTTTTGCCGGCCCCGAGAGAGCCGTGCAAGAACACCGTGGTTGCCTGCTGGCAGGCGTGGGCCAGTCGGCCACCCAGTGCCACCGTTGCTGCCTCGTCCGGCAGTGTCATCATCAACTGTTTTGCCATGTTCTTCTTTAGCTTGTTATGGTGTCGGGATTTACCAGTCGACGGATAAAGGGCAGCAGGTCGGATGCCAGCATGCCCCGCTCTCCGTCTGCAGCGGCCAGATCGGCCGCTTCCCCGTGGATCACGGCGCCCAGTCGGGTTGCCTCGGCGGCAGACCAGCCCTGGGCCAAAAGGGCGGCGATTATACCAGATAACAGGTCGCCCATGCCGCCACTGGCCATGCCGGGATTGCCCTCGTCGCAGAGCGCCATCCCCTTGCCGTCGTGGATCAGCGTCCCCGCCCCCTTGAGCAGCACCACACCGCCGAAACGCTGCTGCAGACGCTGCACCGCGGCAAAACGATCCGCGGCAATCTCGGCAATGGTGCAGCCCAGCAGGCGGGCTGCCTCGCCCGGATGGGGCGTGAGCACCCAATTATCCTGATGACGGGGACATTGCGCCAGCCAATTCAATCCATCGGCATCCAATACCAGCGGCACCTGCTCGTTAACAAATGACTCAAAATGGCGCCGACCCCACTCATCCTGACCCAGGCCGGGTCCCACCACCCGCACCGAGGCCCAGCGCTCCTCGTCCCCGCCCTGACTGCCCATCAATTCGGCCTGGTAGAGGCTGGCGGGCAGCTGGTCAGGATGCTGGCACACCCGCACCAGACCGGCACCGGCCCGCAGGCAGGCACGAGCGGCCAGCACGATGGCCCCCTGCATCCCCGCATTGCCCCCCACCAGCAGCACCTTGCCGTGGGAGCCCTTGTGGGACGAGCGCTGGCGCGGGGTCAGTCGGGCGTACAGGGAGGGATAATCGATGCGTTCGGCGGCCGCCTGCCACCCGGGCGGGACGTTGACGCCGAGGGGGTCGCAGTCGAGCCGACCGACGCAATCCACCCCGTCGGCGGTGAGCACGCCCTGCTTGATACCGATGAAAGTGAGGGTGCGGCTGGCACGCACCACGGCTCCCATGGCGCAGCCGGTGTCGGCATTGAGGCCGGAGGGGAGATCCACCGATAGCACAGGCACCTGCAAGCCATTGATTGTTGCGACGATCTTTGTCATAAGCGGTGACAGTCGGGTATGGACACCGGTGCCGAGCAGTGCGTCGACCACCAGGTCCGGGGCCGGCAGCCGGTCGAGTTCGCCCGCCTCGGCCGCCACCACTGTGCCCCCCGTCGCCAGCCACTCGTCGGCGGCCCGCCTGGCGTCTCCCGTCAGCTCGGTAGGATCCCTCAGCGCTATCACCTGGGGCTCCAGCCCCAACTGCTTCGCAAGGCGGGCCAACACATAGCCGTCGCCGCCGTTGTTGCCGGGGCCGGTGAAGATCCACCAGCATCGGCTGTGCGGCCAGTGGTGGGTGGCGTAGGTGCGCAGTGCTGCCCCGGCCCGCTCCATCAGGGTATAGAGTGCCAGCCCCTCGCGCTCGGCCCACTCCCGCTCCAGGGCACGGATCTGTTCAGCCCGCCACAGTGATTGTGGTAAACTGCGCACCTCTTTCCCGCTGATAGCATCCCCGATGATCTGTACCATGACGGCTCCTGACTCTCATCCATTCATCCGGGCCAGCTGGCACCGGGCACATGATGCAGTATGACGGCAACCGCCATGCCCGTCGGTCAACCTTGGCAACAAGACCCCAGAGATGCGATACAGCATGACAGTACACCTCCACCCCGGTCAGCACCCGGGCAGGCAGACGGCCCCATGACCACCACCGAACTCCATCAACTGGCCCAAGATATCAAGCTCTGGGCGAGCGAGCTAGGATTCGACCAGGCCGGTATCACCGACACGGATCTCACCGTCGAGGAGCCCAGACTGCAAGCCTGGCTCGATGCGGGCCATCACGGCAGCATGGACTACATGGCGCGCCACGGCATGATGCGGGCCCGCCCCCACGAACTGCTGCCGGGCACCTTGCGGGTGCTGTCGGTGCGGATGAACTATCTGCCGTTCGAGGCGGGCTTTGCCGCCACCCTGCGCGACCCCACCCTCGGCTACATCAGCCGCTATGCCCTCGGGCGCGACTACCACAAGCTGCTGCGCAACCGGCTCAAGCAGCTGGGAGAGCGCATCGAGCAACGCTGCGAGGCGCTGGGCTGGCGCCCCTTCGTCGACTCGGCCCCCATTCTGGAGCGGCCGCTGGCGGCCAAAGCCGGCCTCGGCTGGGTGGGTAAACACTCGCTGCTGCTCAACGAGTCGGCGGGCTCCTTCTTCTTTCTGGGGGAACTGCTGCTCAGCCTGCCGCTGCCGCTGGATGCCCCGGTGGAGAAAGAGCAGTGTGGCAAGTGCGTGGCCTGCATCAACATCTGCCCCACCGGCGCCATCATAGCCCCCTACGTGGTGGACGGCCGTCGCTGCATCTCCTATCTCACCATCGAGAACGACGGCCCCATCCCCGAAGAGTTCCGGCCGCTGATGGGCAATCGCATCTATGGCTGTGACGACTGCCAGCTCATCTGCCCCTGGAACCGCTACGCCAACGCCAGCCCGGAGCCCGACTTCAGCCCGCGCCCCAACCTGCATCGGCCGCCGCTGTTGACCTTGTGGGGCTGGAGCGAGAGCGAGTTTCTCAAGCACACCGAAGGCAGCCCCATCCGCCGCATCGGCTATCAGCGCTGGCGCCGCAACCTGGCGGTGGCCCTTGGCAACGGCCCGGCCAGCCCGCAGGTCATGACGGCCCTGCAGCAGGCGCTGACAGCAGCCGAGCCCATGGTGGCCGAACATATCGAATGGGCGCTGGCCACCCTGGCCAAACGCCAGCAGGATGACAACAAAAAGACGCGCTTGCTGATCCGCTGCATCGAAAAAGGTCTGCCGGATCACGCATAGACGATCTGCCCCTTGCCGGATCGAAGCCATTTTTTCATGCTCTGCCGACGGTCGATCGTCGGCACTATAAAAGGAACAAGCTGATGCAGATGTTGGGAGTGGATATCGGTGGCTCGGGGATCAAGGGATGCCTGGTCGACACCGCAACGGGCGAGCTGATTGGCGAACGTCACCGGCTGGTGACGCCGCAGCCGGCCACCCCGGCCGCCGTGGCTCATACCCTCAAGGCGCTGGTGGAACACTTCGACTGGAAGGGCCCGGTGGGCTGCGGCTTTCCCGCCACCATCCACAACGGCATCGCCAAGAGCGCGGCCAACATCGACAAGAGCTGGATTGAAACCGACGTCGCCCACCTGTTCGCCGACGTGACCGGCCAACCCTGCCACGTGCTGAACGACGCCGATGCGGCTGGCCTGGCCGAGATGCGCTTCGGGACCGGCAAGGATCGCAGCAAGGGAGTGATCATCCTCATCACGGTCGGCACCGGCATCGGCACCGCCGTGTTCGTCAACGGTCAGCTGCTGCCCAACACCGAGCTGGGTCATCTGATGCTGGAAGGGATGGTGGCCGAGCACTACTGCTCGGATGCGGTGCGCAAGCGCGAGGATCTCTCCTGGGGCCGCTGGGGCAAGCGCTTCAACAAGTACCTGGCCCGCCTCGAGTTTCTGTTCTCCCCCGACCTCTTCATCCTGGGCGGCGGCAGCGCCGCCAAGCTCGACAAGTTCATCGACAAGATTGAGACACGGGCCCCGCTGGTGGCAGCTGCCAACCTCAATCAGGCCGGCATCATAGGCGCCGCCCTGCACGCCGCCGAGCTGACCGCCGCCCGCCAGTCGGCATGATGCCGTCGTGAACAAACAGCAGAGGCCCGGCATTGCCGGGCCTCTGCTGTTTTCAGCGCCCGTTTTTCACCCTACTTGTCACCCGGGGACATGTCGCCCGGCCGGCTATTTCCTATAAGTCGTCGAGCCGATGGGCGCCGTGCACCAAGCGGGTCAGGCGGGTCTGCTCCTGCTCGGCCAGGCCGCCGAGCAGCCGCACCGTCTCCTCGGTCGGACACTCCCTGGCCAGGTGGCTGAGCTCGCCGATGAGCTTCTCCTCCTGACGGCACACCAGCTGCACTATGTCCTGGGTCTGGGCCGTGGCGGGCAGGCTCAGGCGCCGGATCCCGGGCAGCAGATCCTCGCTGAAGCCTCGCTCCAGCCAGGTCTCCTTCACCCCTTCGCCAAGTTCACTCAGGTAGTCATCCAGCTGGCTCTTTGCCGCCTCCTCGCGCTGCTGCAGATAGGCCAGCAGCAGCCGGCTGCGCTCGCCATCCACCTGTGCCATGAGGCGCCCGTAACCGAGCCCAAGCTGGTGATGCACCTGCTCCAGATAGAGCAGCAAGTCTTTGATTTGTTGAAATCGCATCAGGTTGCCCTCCTGTATATCGTGCCCTTTAAGTATAAAAAACAGGCAATTGCAATCCAAGCCAAAGCGCGGCCCTTGTTGTGCTGCATCAAGCCAGTGGCCAAGAAAGCAGCGATCGATACAAAGTGGAATGATTTGTGCCAACCCGGAGGGAATAAAAGGATGAGCAGGTGAATCCGGTTGGTGGCTAATAAAGGAGGTTGTAAGCGGTTATTTACCATGTGATATTCGGCAATCATGCCATACCACCAAATACAATATTGATGTGAGCGAGATCACCGTCGGCGTTAGTCGGCAGGCGGGAATCCTTAGCACTTTTTTAGACGTCTAGATGTATAAACACGCGTTGACACGGCCATCCAGACATCTTAGCATCATCCTCCATGATGGCAGAGCAACCCAGTGAAACCTCTGCCCAATTCACCCGCCTGTAGCGCCCTGTGCTTTAAGGCTGTTAGCACGGAAGAATCCATGATTAAGTTGATCGGTCTCAACAAAGTCTACGGTAAAGGCAGTGATGCCGTGCACGCCCTGCGTGACGTGAGCCTGCATGTGCCGCAAGGCAAAATTTTCGGGGTGATTGGCGCCTCCGGTGCCGGCAAGAGCACCCTCATCCGCTGCGTCAACCTGCTGGAGCGCCCGACAGAGGGCCAGGTGATTGTCGACGGCCAGGATCTGGTCGCCCTGAGCGAGCGGGACCTGACCCAGGCCCGCCGCCAGATCGGGATGATTTTCCAGCACTTCAACCTGCTCGCCTCCCGTACCGTCTCCGCCAACATCGCCTTCCCGCTGGAGCTGGCGGGCTGGAGCAAAGAGAGGATCCAGCAACGGGTCGAAGAGCTGCTGGCACTGGTCGGGCTGGAAGCCCGCGCCCACGCCTATCCGTCCGAGCTCTCCGGCGGTCAGAAACAGCGGGTCGCCATCGCCCGGGCGCTGGCGCCGGCCCCCAAGGTACTGCTGTGCGACGAGGCCACCTCGGCCCTCGACCCGCAGACCACCCGCTCGATCCTGACCCTGCTCAAGGAGATCAACGTCAAGCTGGGGCTCACCATCCTGCTCATCACCCACGAGATGGACGTGGTGAAGGGGATCTGTGACGAAGTGGCCATCATCAGCGACGGCCGGCTGATCGAACAGGGCGAAGTGGCCTGGTTCTTCAGCAATGCCAAGACCCAGCTGGCCCGTGACTTCATCCACTCCACCATCCACCTGGAAGTGCCCCAGGAGTATCAGGATCGGATGAGCGCGGAGCGGGTCCCCGGCAGCTATCCGCTGGTGAAGCTCGGCTTTACCGGCAGCACGGTCGACACGCCGCTCATCTCCGAGGCGAGCCGCCGATTCAACATCGACATCAGCATCCTGAGCGCTGACATCGAGTACGCCGGGGGCGTCAAATTCGGTTTCCTGCTGGCAGAACTGTTCGGGGATGAAGCCCAGTGCGAGGCGACCCAGCAGTTCCTCATCGACAACCATATTCAGCTGGAGGTAATGGGTTATGTCCGAAGCCATGATTAATCTGCTGTTCACGGCCCTGGGCGACACCCTCATCATGGTGTTTGCCTCCGCCCTGTTCGGCTGCCTGCTCGGTCTGCCGCTCGGTGTGGCGCTGCACGTGACCAAGGCCGGCCAGATCCTGGCCAACCCGCTGCTCAACCGCACCCTGGGCATGGTGGTCAACGTGGGTCGCTCGGTGCCCTTCATCATCCTGCTGGTCGCCATCATCCCGCTGACCCGGCTGATCGTCGGCACCAGCATCGGCACCATTGCCGCCATCGTGCCGCTGACCGTCGGTTGCATTCCCTTCATCGCCCGTCTGGTGGAAGGGGCCCTGATGGAGGTGCCGGACGGCTTGCTGGAAGCGGCCAAGGCCATGGGCGCCAAGCCCCTGCAAATCATCACCAAGGTGCTGCTGCCCGAGGCCCTGCCCGGCATCCTCAACAGCGTCACCATCACCCTCGTCACGCTGGTGAACTACTCCGCCATGGCCGGTGCCATCGGGGGCGGTGGTCTGGGTGATGTGGGTATTCGTTACGGCTATCAGCGTTTCGACCCGACCGTCATGCTGGTGACCGTGGTTATTCTGGTCGTACTGGTTCAACTCATCCAGAGCGCGGGTGAGCGCCTGGTCAACAAATGTGATCATCGTTAATCGTCGATTTCTGACAGGAGGTTTTATGAAATTTGGCATCAAATCCGTTGCGGCAGCCCTGCTGGCCACTCTGGTACTGGCCGGTTGCGGTCAAAAGGAAGAGAACAAGACCCTGAAAGTAGGCGCCATCGCCGGCCCCGAGACCGAACTGGTTGAAGTGGCCGCCAAAGTGGCCAAGGAGAAATACGGCCTGACCGTCGAGGTGGTCAACTTCTCCGACTACGTCACCCCGAACGTGGCGCTGAACGATGGCAGCATCGACGTCAACGCCTTCCAGCACAAGCCCTATCTGGATGCCCAGATCCGTGATCGCGGCTTCAAGCTGGTGCCGGTCGGCAATACCTTCGTCTACCCGATCGCCGGTTACTCCAAGAAGATCAAGGCGCTGAGTGAGCTGAAAGATGGCGCCCAGATCGCGGTGCCGAACGATCCGACCAACCTGGGCCGCTCCCTGATCCTGCTGGAGAAGCAAGGTCTGCTGAAGCTCAAAGATGGTGCCGGTCTGGAAGCGACCGTGCTGGACATCGCCAGCAACCCGCGCAACTTCAAGATCGTCGAGCTGGAAGCTGCCCAGCTGCCGCGCTCGCTGGAAGACGTGGACTTGGCCATCATCAACAACACCTTCGCCGGTCAGATTGGGCTGACCCCGACCGAAAACGGTCTGTTTGTTGAGGATAAAGAATCCCCCTACGTCAACCTGATCGTCGCCCGCGACAACAACAAGGACGACGAGAAGGTCAAACAGTTCGTACAGGCTTTCCAGACCGACGACGTCTACAAGAAAGGGCTGGAACTGTTCAAGGGCGGCCTGGTGAAAGGTTGGTAATCACTCACTCGGCAAAAAAGGCCACGCAATGCGTGGCCTTTTTTTTTGCTGCCGTTATCATATCGGCGAGCACGGCAACACGAACATATTCAGCACATGAAAAAATGGTATCTGGCCTACTGCAAGCCAAAAGAAGAGGCCCGCGCCCGCGCCCATCTCGAAGCCCAGGGGATCGAGTCCTACTACCCCATGGTGGAAATTGAAAAACTGCGGCGGGGCAAGCGTGTCCCGGTGCGGGAGCCCATGTTCCCCAACTACCTGTTCATCTATGTGGATCTGGAAGAGGTTACCCCGGTCACCCTGAAGTCGACCCGCGGTATCAGCCGAATTATTCACTTCGGTCGGGAGTGGACCTCCATCAGCAGCCAGCTGGTCTATCAGCTGATGAGCCGGGACGACAGCGATGAGGCGCGCGCCAGCTACGCCAGCCTGCCGACCCAGGGCGACAAGGTACTGATAGAATCCGGTCCGCTGGCCGGCTTCGAAGCCATCTATCTGGAGCCGGACGGCGACAAGCGGGCAATCCTGCTGGTGAGCCTGCTCAACCAGGAGACAAGCAGCAGCTTCGACAACCAGTCCTTCCGCCGGCTGGACTGACGTGCAGACTACCATGGCGAGAAGCACCTTATTCCTGCTGGTGAGCCTACTCAACCAGGAGACCGGTAGCAGCTTCGACAACCAATCCTTCCGCCGACTGGACTGACGTGCAGACTACCATGGCGAGAAGCGCCTGATTCCTGCTGGTGAGCCTGCTCAACCAGGAGACCAGCAGCAGCTTCGACAACCAGTCCTTCCGTCGGTTGGACTGACCCGACAATCAACGTCGAACTCCCGCTGGTTGGCCCGAGCAACCCTCTCTTGCGCCAGCGAGGCTAAAAAAACGGGGCAGGCCCAGCGGCCTGCCCCGTTCTAATACGCCTTGTCCGCCTCAGGCATCCAGTTCGAAGCGGCTGATCACCGCCGTCAAGCGACCGGTATCCTGCGCCAGCCGGGCCACTATCTCCTCCCCCTGCTGGCTGCGCTGGCTCGACTGCCGGCTGAGGGCGGCGATCTCCTCCACCGTTCCCGCCACCTCCTGGGCCACCCGTGACTGCTGCTCGGTCGCGGTGGCGATGGCCCCCAGCTGGCCCGACAGATCCTGCACCAGCTGCAACATGGCATTCAGGGTGCCGGTCACCGAGTCGACGGCGCCGCGCCCCTCCTCCACCAAGCGGGTGCCGCTGCCAACCGTATTGACGGTCTGGCGGGTCTGCTGCTGGATGCTGGCGATGGTCTGGCTGATCTCCTCGGTGGACTGGCTGGTCCGGCTCGCCAGCAGCCGCACCTCGTCGGCCACCACGGCAAACCCGCGCCCCTGCTCGCCAGCCCGCGCCGCCTCGATGGCGGCATTGAGCGCCAGCAGATTGGTCTGCTCGGCGATGGTGGCGATTACCTCGGTGACGCGTCCCACCTGCTCGCTCTGGCTGCTGAGCTGATCCATCGCCTCGTTCGCCTCGGCAATCATGGCGGCAATCTGCTGCATGGTGGCGGTCATGCGGGCCAGCTCGTGGCCGCCCTGGCGAGTCTGCTGCTCGGCCTGCTGAGCGGCCCGCGCCGCTTCGGCGATATTGCCCGCCACATCCCGGGTACTGACCGACATCTGCTCGATGGCCGCCGCCACCGTATCGACCCGCTGATTCTGGCTCGCCAGATCGGTAACGATGGCGCGGGTGGTGCAGCCTACCTCGCCGCAGGCCCCGTCCACCTGCCCCACCGCCCCCTGAATCTCCCCCACCAGCTGGCGTAGCTGGCCGGACATCTGGTTGATGGAGCCCGTCAGCCCACCCAGCTCATCCTGGCTCTGTACCGGCAGGGGGCGGGCCGGCAGCCGACCGTTGGCCACCAGATCGGCCCGCAGCACCAGGCTGGCGATATCCTGGGTCAAACGGCGACTGAACAGCAGTGCCACCAGGGTACCCAGCACGATCACCGTCAGGGTAGCCAGCAGCAGGGTGCGATTGATGGCCTGACCGGCGCTGGTCATCTTCTGGCCCATGCTTTCCACCTCGGCGCGGGTCTGGGTCACCTGGCCGGCCAGCTGGGTCGCCAGCTGACCGAGAGCCGGTTCAATCTCGGTCGCCATCAGATGGTTGGCCTGATCCCAGTCGGGCGCCTGTCGCTTGCTGATCACCTGCCCTACCAGTTCGGCGAAGGGGGCCGACATCTCCTCGAACAGCGACCAGATCCCCTTCTGCGCCTCGGTAAAGTTGGCCTCCTGCTGCTTCAGCTCGGCCACCCGCTGCTGGTGGAATTGGTAATAATCCTGGTATTTGGTGCGATAGTCCGGATCGCCGGAGATGAGGAAGTCGCGCAGGGCGGAGAGCGCATTGGAGAGACCGTTGTAGGCATCCCCCACCTGCTTGAGCAGCAGGCGGCGATCGCCGGGCAGCTGATCCTGCGGGGTGGCCACCTCTTCGTTGGCAAAGGACTGCAGCTGATCGAGGGCCGACTCCGCCAGCGGCCCCGCCTCCTGCAGCATCAGGGTATGGGCAGGCAGGTTCTCGTCGGTATGGGCGATGTCCCACACCTTCTGCTGGCTGGTCTTGAAGGCCTTGAGCGAGCGGGTCAGCTCGGCGGTGAACTGCTGATGCTCGATCACCTGCCAGGCCCCCTCCCACTCCTGTTTGAGGCGGGCGGCCTGCGCCGGATCCTTGCCCAGGATGAGATAGGCCCGCAGGGAGGAGATGGTCGCCACCAGCGCCTTCTGGCTGGCCTCATCCCGTTGCAGGGCGGGTAGAGCCTGCTCCAGCAGGGCGCTGCCGGCCTGTCCGATGCGGCCGAGCTGGTGGTAGACGAGGCTGGAAGAGAGGATCACCAGCAGATTGATAAAACAGAAGCTGAGCAGCAACTTGCTTGAAATTTTCATGAACATCCTTGTTTCGTTGCGGGCATCCTGCCCGACATTCACTCCCCGAGCAGCGCCGGTAGCCGTTCACGCCAGGAGTCATGCCATCCCAGCAACTCCTCGCGCGGCATGGGCCGGGCCGAGAAGAAGCCCTGGCACACGTCGCACCCCAGCCGCGCCAGCAGCCGCCAGGTGAGTTCATCCTCCACCCCTTCGGCGACGGACTTGAGCCCCAGTTTGCGGGCCAGCTCGATGCTTGACTCTATTATGGCCAAGCGGGAGGGGTCCTCAAAGCAGCGATCGACGAAAGAGCGATCCAGCTTGAGCTCGGTGAAGGGCAGCAGGGCCAGCTGCTGCATGGAGGAGTAGCCGGTACCGAAGTCGTCGATGGAGAGGCCGAAGCCGTGCATGCGCAGGCGGGTCAGCACCTCCAGCGACTTGCCCAGATCCTTCACGAACGAGCTCTCGGTCACCTCCAGGGTGATGAGCTCGGGGTTGATGCTCCAGCGCTGGCACTGGTTGATCAGGGTATTGCACAGATCCCCCTCGATGAGGGAGGTGGTGGAGAGGTTCATCGACAGGTTGAGGGAGAGCCCGGTCTGCTCCCACAGATGGCCATCGCGCAGCGACTTGCTGATGATCACCTCGGTCAGCTGATCGATGAGGCCGTTGTGTTCCGCCAGCGGAATGAAGCGGGCCGGCGAGATGAGGCCGTACTCCGGGTGCTGCCAGCGCGCCAGCGCCTCCATGCCGACCCACTGGCCGGAGCCGAAGCTCACCTTGGGCTGATACCAGGGCAGCAGCTGATCCTGCTCCAGCGCCAGGCTCAACTCATCCAGGGTCAGGCGGTGGCCGTCCTCCTCCTGGGCGCGCTCCTGCTGCGGGCGCCAGGCGCCGATGAGCTGGCTGATCTGCTGCTGGCTGGAAGGCTTCTCGATGCGCCCCAGCACTTGCAGACCATAGGCGGCACTCATGCGCAGCACGGCCTCGACCACGTCATCCTCCAGCGCGCTGGAGAGAATGATGCCACCGCGAAAACCGCCCAGCGAGAGGCGACGCAGCAGCGCCATGCCGTCCATGCCCGGCATGCGCAGATCGCAAAACAGGATGTCGACCTGATGACGCTGACACATGGCAAGCGCCTCCACCCCATCCTGCGCTTCCAGCAGGGAGCCGTAACCGAGCCCGCGGATCTGGTGCATCAACGCCTTGCGCTGGAACGCGTGGTCTTCCACCACCATGATCACCAACTCATGCTGTGTCTTGTTCATCGAGCCATAATCCAATTTCGCATGTAATAGAGTTCATCAGCGCCAGTACCGTCTGACTCAACTCGGTAAGTTCGTCCAGCTGCTTGAGGCGGGCCGCCACTTCGAGCCGGGCCGCCTCCTCCGCCAGAGCCTGCTGCCCCACCATGCGGGCAGCCCCCTTGATGCGGTGCGCCGTCTCCACCAGGGCATAGGTGTCCTGCCTGGCCAGTGCCTGCATCATGTCATCGCCGTCCTGGCGATTGGAATCGAGATACTCCCGCGCCATGCTGCGCGCCACCGTCTCATCGCCAAACAGCGAGATCCAGCACTCCCCCTGCTCGCTGGCCGACGGAGCGGGCGGGTCCGGCTCTTGGGTCTGAGGACTCACCGGCAACCAGCGCATCAGCATCTGATGCAGCGTCTCCAGGGTATAGGGTTTGAACAGCATGTCGTTCATGCCGGCTTCCTGCATCTGCAGGCTGGCCTCTTCGGATGTATCGGCGGTCACCCCGATGACGGGAGCCGACTCCCCCTGTGCCCGCAGGGCCCGGGTCAAACTGTAGCCATCCATCACCGGCATGTGGCAGTCGGTCAGCAGCAGGGCGAATGCCTGCCCCTGCCAGGTGCGCAGGGCCTTGTCGCCGTCGTCCACCACCTCGGCATCCACCCCGAGGATCGCCAGCTGGCGAGCCAGCAGCGCGCGGTTGATGGGGTGATCGTCGGCCACCAGCACCCGTCCCTGCAATTTGGGGGCATTGGCTTCGACCGGGCTGATCGCCGCCTCTCCCAGCAGCTGGTGACAGGTCTCCAGCAGCAGATCGGGATAGAGCGGAGACTGCCCCAGCCGCCACCAGGCACCCGACCCCATGCGGCCGCGCAGGGCCTCCTGCGGGGAGAGCACTATGCCCTTGAGGGCCGAGCGCTGCAAATGTGTCAACCACTCGCTGCCCAAGGCCTGCTCAAGCCAGCTCTCCTCTGCTAATAACAAACCACTCACCGGCTGCTGCCACTGCTGTGGATCCAGACGATGCAGCCTGGCCCCCAGCCGCTGCATCGCGCTCTGCAGGGCCGCATCCTCGCCAAACAGCCACCAATCGTGGCCTGCCAGCGGCGGGGCATCCCACTGACACGCCGCCAGCGGGAAGTCGAAGGTGAGCCGGGTACCGTGCCCCGGCTTGCTCTCGAGCACCAGCGTGCCCCCCATTTTTTGGGCCAGCTGGTGGCAGATGGCAAGGCCGAGCCCGGTACCACCGAAGCGTCGGGTTATGTCGGACTCCACCTGCTCGAACGGGGTAAACAGGCGATCCTGCTTGTCTTCGGCAATGCCGATGCCGGTGTCGCTGACCGCGATGGCGAGCCGCTCCTTCTCAAAGCTGACCTGGATACGGATCTCGCCCCGCTCGGTAAACTTGACCGCATTGTTGAGCAGGTTGGAGAGCACCTGCCCCACCCGCACCGCATCGATGCGGGCCTGATCCGGCACCTCCGGCGCCCACTCCAGCGTCACCTTGAGCCCCTTGCCATGGGCCAGGGTGGCGTGACCGCGGATCACGTCGCAGATGACGGAGGCGAGGCGGCAATCCTGATAGTGCAACTGCAGCTGGCCCGCCTCTATCTTGGAGAAATCGAGCACGTCGTTGACCAGATAGAGCAGGTTGTTGGTGGAGGTCACCACGTTGCGCAGCAGATAGCGCTGGTCGTCGTTCAGCTCGCTCATCTGCAGCAGCTCCAGCATGCCGTGCATGCCGGAGATGGGGGTCCTCAGCTCGTGGCTCATGGTGGCCAGGAAGCGGCTGCGCACCTGCATCGCCTGCTCGGCATAGGCGCGCGCCTCCCTCAGGTCGTGCTCCTGGTGCTTGAGGGCCGTGATGTCCTGGATCACCCCGTTGAGGATCAGGTGCCCCTCCTCCTGCGGCACGAAACTGCCGCGCACCTGCAGATAGCGGGCCCCCTCCGGCCGCTCCACCCGCACTTCCAGATCGAGCGGGGCCAGGGTTTCGGCATGATTGGCCACCTTGCTGACGAAATCCTGCAGAGCCTCCTCGGTAAAGCCGAACACCTCGCCGCCCGACTCGGCCGACAATATCTCCTGCCGGCTGGCGCCCAGGATCTCGCTCGCCCCCTGCGAGGCATAGAGGAAGCGCCCCTTGCCGGGGCCGAGCCAGAGGTACTGATAGACAATGCCCGGCATGCTGTCGGTGATCTGGGTGAGCCGGGTCTCCGCCTTGCGGGCCCGCGCCTCGGCCTCCTTGATGCGGGTCACGTCGGTCAGCACCGTCAGGACCCCCAGCATGTCGCCCTTTGGCGAGCGATAGGGGCGCTTGGTGTAGATGACGTGGAACATGGCGCCATCCTGACGGCGGCTGTTGCCCGCCCCTTCCAGCTGCTCGCCGCTTTGCCATACCCCCGACTCTTCGCGCAGCACCCGCTCCCGCTCTCTGGCCGGCATGCGGTCCAGATCGTCGCCATCATCCTGGGTCAGATTACCGATGAAGGCATCCCGATAGGCCTGGTTGCAGAGGGTAATGCGCTGCTCGCGATCCCGCAGCACCACCATGTTGGGCAGCGAGTTGAGCAGGGTCTGCACGAAGGTCAGCTGCTCGCTTAACTTGTGCTCGGCCAGCTTGCGCTGCACTATCTGGCGGCGCAGGGTCCGGTTCCAGCCCATGAACAGCAGCACGCAGAGCAGGAAAGCGCCCACGCCGACCGCGGACCAGAGCGCCACAGTGGCAGGGTTGATGCCGGTCTGGATGGTCAGCGCCAACCACTTGTGCTCCAGCTTGGTCATCTCCTCCGGGCGGATGGAGAGCAGCACCTTGGTGAGGATCTGCTGCAGCATGGGGTCTTGCTGGTGCACCGCCATGGCGACCGGCACCCTCAGCTCGTTGCCGGAGAACACCACCTGATAGCGATTGTTGAACCCTTTTTGCAGCGCCTGCTCCAGAGTGGTCATGCTCATCAGCACGTAGTCGACCTGATGCCCGTCCAGCAGCGGCAGTAGCTTGGTATCGCTGCTCACCGTCACCGGATGGGCCCCCACCTCGTTGAGTACCAGCTCCTCCACCGAGCCGCCGACGATCCCCACCCGTCGCCCCTTGAGCTCGTTGAGGTTGTCCAGCTCCTCGCTCCCCTGTCTGGCGGCGATCACTCGGTGGATGAAGGCGTAGTCGGGAGTAAACAGGGAGTATTGTCGCCGCTCCGCGGTCGGCGTGATGGCCGGGATGAAGTCCAGCTTGCGCGCCTGAAACAACGCCTGAGTCTCGGCCCAGCTGCTGGTGGGCACCAGGGTAAACTGCAGGCCCGAGCGCAGGCTCACCAGCTTGAGCATGTCGGCGATGAACCCCTTGAGCTGGCCATTGCCGTCGATCTCGCTCACCGCCGGCCAGTCCGGCGCCACCCCGAAGCGCAGGGTCGGATGCAGGGCCAGCCAGTCGAGCTCGCTCTGGTTGAACACGATCTGGCGGGGACCGTTGGCCAGCTCGTAGTCAACTATTCCGCCGGTCTCCAGAATGCGGCGCCGCTCATCCAGCGGAATGTCGTTGAGGGCCAGCTCCAGCAGACCGAGCAGCCCCAGGTTGTCGGGCCCCACCGCCATGGCCAGCGAGGTGTCCGTCACCCACTCCGGGGTAATCACTTTGAGCCCGGCCTGCTGCTGCAGGCGCTGCAGGCGAACCAAAGAGGGCAGATCGGAGAGATAGGCATCCGCCATCCCCTTCTTCACCATGAAAACCGCTTCGTCACTGCTGTCCGCCTCGGTGAGCTGGGTCATGCCGAGCTCCGCCAGCTCTTCACAAGAGCTGAAGCCATGTTCGCACACCCAGCGCAGCTGGCGCGCCGTCGCCAGAGTCGGCTCCCCTTCCTCTCGCGCCAGCAACACGCCACGCGGCAGGGTCATCAGATCCGAGGTAAAGCGCATCTTCTGCTGACGCAACTGGCTCGGCGTCACCCCGATCAGCATGTCCACCTCGCCATCGAGCAAAGCCTGCTGGGCGCCGGCATAGTAGGGGTAAGTCTTGTAGCGCACGGTCAGCCCCAGCCGGCCGGCAATCAGGGCGGCAAAATCGTCGAGCGGGCCGCTGAAGCCACCCCGGCTATTGGCATAGATGTAGGGCGGCCAGGCCACCGACGGCATGCCGACCACCAGGTCGCTGCGCGAGGCGAGCCAGAGCCGCTCCGCCAGCCCCAGCTGATCCTTGTCCAGGGAGGTTTCTGCCGCAGCCACCAGGCTCCAGCAGGTAAACCAGCACAACAAAATGGCGCGATAACAGAGGCGCAGCATGGGTAACTCCTGAACGGCTTGGAGAGCGATCATAGGGATTTTGGCAAAATGTGCGAATAGAAATTCGTAACAGAACTCGTCCGGATACGAAAAACGGCAGGCTCACGCCTGCCGTTTTCTAGCAAGAAGGGGGCCAAGACCCCCTCTTGTCAGGTTATTCGGTTCCCGAGTCGGAAGCCGGTTTGATATTCCCGCTCACGGATGTGGGCGATCTGCACATTTTGCCCTTCTAGACCGATGTCCTTGAGCAGAGCAGGCGACAGATGCAGGTAGCTGACACGACGCTCCAGCCGGGTAATCCGCTTCTGGACCAGGGTTTCGACGGTGCGCAGCAGGGTCAGTTCGATAGACATAATATTCTCCAGTTGAACGTGCGGTTCCCCCGGAGAGAAGAGATCACCCTGCGGGACAACCGCGGGTGATGAAAAAGCAGGTGTTACCTGTTTCCTCCACGCGGCAGAAAAAGAGCACGAGTCTTCGCGCTGCTGATGCAGCGGTCGAACGCAACGTTTAGCATTGAATGTTGCATATCCGTCTCCTTACCGAGTGAAAGTTGAACAAGTTGCCACAGTCTAAAAAAAGACCGAATTTTATACAAGAACCTCACCCCCATATGGGGAGGTGAGTCATCTATCAATACTCATCCGGCACAGGCTGACCCGTGCTGCTCCGGCTCAGATCCCGGACAACAACCGGAACTCCTCCAGCGCATAGGTATCCGTCATGCCGCTCACGTAGTCGAGCAGCAGTCGCATCCGGAAGTACCACTCCTGTTCCGCCCCGTCGCTGAAGCGCGGATCCCGGCTGGCCACCGCCAACCGGTATGCCTTGAGATGACGGGCCGACAGCCGATGAAACAGCCGGCGGGCGAAGAACAGCTCGCTGCCCCCCTGCCCAGCCAGCAGCCGCTCGAACTGTGCGGCCGGCAGCGCCAGCAGGCAGGCATAGGTGGAAAGCACGCCACGCAGGGCGGCATAGCCCTCCAGCTCCAGCGCCTCCACCTCGGGCCGCATGAACACCAGCTCGCGAGCCACTTGTTTGAGGGTATCGAGCACCCGCGCCGCCGGTGCCTGACCGTGCAGCAGGGCCTGGGGATAGGCGCCGCTCAGGATCTGCGGATGCTCGCTCACATAGGTGTGAGCGGCCAGTTCCACCAGATCCCGGGTCAGCTGCTGGCGAAAGTGGGGGAAGAAGCCCCTGCCCGAGGCGGTCGCCTCCGCCAGCAAGCCGGCCATGTAGGCGCCGTCATCGGCCAGCCGCAGCGCCTGTTGCAGCTCGCTCAGACTGAGGATGCGCCGGTCCACCGCATCCTCGAGATCGGCGATGCAGTAGGAGATATCGTCGGCCGCCTCCATGATGTAGACCAGCGGATGACGGCAGCCGGGCGCCAATCCCAGGCTCTGGCCGAGGGCACGGTAGAGGGGTTGTTCGCTGAAGAAGATGCCGCGCTTGCTGGCCCAGCCGTGATGTTGACCGCCGTGCAGGGGTTGCTGAGGGTACTTGCACAGTGCCGCCAGCTGCCCCAGGGTCAGGTTCAGCTCGTGCAGGCTGTGCACCAGCCGCAGACTCTGGGCATTGCCGTCAAACACCAGCAGATCCTGGCGCAGCGTTGCCCACTGCGGGCTGGGTGTGCTGCCAAGGGCCTCGGCAAACAACCCATCCAGCGCCTGCGCCAGCCACTGGCTCATCACCTGCTCGCCAAAGTGACCGAACGGCGGGTTGCCGACGTCGTGCAACAGGCAGGACATCTCCACCAGATTGATGAAGGCACCCTCGCACACCGACCCTGCCGGCAGGGCCGCCAGAATGCGGCGGCTGATCTGGCGGCCGGTCTCCTGCACCTCCAGCGAATGGGTGAGACGGCTGCGCACCGAGGCCTTCACGTCGAGCGGAAAGACCTGGGTCTTCTGCTGCAACCGACGCACCGGCGCCGCCTGCACGATGCGGGCGCGATCCTGCTCGGTCGCCTCCAGCAGCTCTTCGTCACCCCAGCGATGGATGCGCTCGGGGGTAATCAAACGGCTATACATGTTGCGGCTCCTTGCCTGCGGCTCGCATCTACGAGAGCAGCCAGCGCTTCAAGCGGGCGATGTCACCCGGACATTCACGGCGCAGCGACTCTATCCAGTCTTCCACGTTCTCCCACCAGGCGGGATGATCCGGGCTCTGGATAAGCTGGGCCAGCTGCTGCAGCCGGCGCAGACCGATGGAGCCGGCCGCCCCTTTTATCTTGTGCGCCTCCTCCACCACGCCGGCCTGATCCCGGGCAATCATGTTGGAGTCGAGCACCGCCATGTAGTCGGGCATCATCTTCTCGAACAGCTCGACGCTGGAGATCAGCACCTGCTTGCCCACGGTATCGGCATAATCGGTGAGGAAGGGCAAGTCCAGCAGCGCATCCTGACTGTCCGCATCCGCCTGTTCGTCCGCCTCATCCTCGGCCAAATCGGCAAACAGGTGGCCAATCACCTCCCGCACCGCCTTCGAGCCAAGCGGCTTGTTGATCACATCCTGCATGCCGTGATCCCGGTAGTACTGGCGATCGCCGGTGGCGTTGGCGGTGAGTGCCACCATGGGCGGCAGGCTGTCGCCGTAGCGGGCGAGCAGTTGCTCCGCCACATCGAAACCGGTCATGTCCGGCAGCTGGATATCCAGCAGGATCAGATCAAAATCGTCGGGATTGGCCATGGCCAGCGCCTGGGCACCGTCCCGCGCCACCTTGACCTCATGACCCAGCTTGTTGAGCAGGGCGCAGGCCACGGTCACGTTGAGCTCGACGTCCTCCACCAGCAGGATATCGAGGCAGGGCATCTCGGGCTCGGCCGCAGGCGTCTGGGCGGCGACGCAGTCTACCTCCAGCTCGGCGGTGAAGCAGGCGCCCTCGCCCGGGTCGCTGTCCACGTAGAGCTGACCGCCCATCGCCTGCACCAGCTGGCGGGAGACCGCCAACCCGATGCCGGTGCCGGTGGCGTGCTTCTTGCCCTGCACCTGATAGTACATGGCGAAGATCTTCTCCTGCTGGGCGCGCGGAATGCCGACCCCGGTATCTTCCACCTCGAAGTGCAGCGCCAGCTTGCCCGGCGCGTCGGCCGGGTGGGTGAGGCAGCGCACTGTCACCCCCCCCTCGTCGGTAAACTTGACCGCATTGCCCACCAGATTCCACAGCACCTGGCGCAACCGGGTCCCGTCCGCCATCACGAACTGCGGCACGTCGCCATCCCGGTCGAAATGCAGATAGAGCCCCTTCTGCTCCGCCTGGATGCGCGACAGCGTCTCCAGCTCGTCGAGGAAGGCAGGCAGGTCGATGGGGGTCGGGGCGATTTCCAGCCGGCGCCGGTCCAGCTTGTCGAGATCGATGATGTCATTGAAGATGTTGCCGAGCGTCACCGCGCTCAGGTGAATGGTCTTGAGCTGCTGGTGCTGCTTGGGATCGAGCGGCGTATCCATCAGCATCCGGCTCAAACCGACGATGCCGTTGAGCGGGGTGCGCAGTTCGTGGCTGATGGTGGAGATGAAGGTGGTCTTGTCGCGGCTCGCCTTCTCCAGTTTGTCCTGATACTGCTTGCGCTCGGTGATGTCGCGACCAAAACCGAGCAGGCCGAGCCGCTTGCCGAAACGATCGAAGAAGGGCACCTTGCGCAGCTCGAAGTAGGCCTTGCGACCGTCTGGGTACTCCAGCCACTGCTCATACGTGAGCGGCTCGTTCTGGGCGAAGACCTGCTTGTCGGTCTCCACCACCTTGCTGGCGATGTCGTGCTTATAGACATCGAACGGGGTCAAGCCGATGAGCTCCGCCTCCACCTTGCCGGTCAGCTCCTCCATGGCACGATTGCAGCCGGAGAACTGCTCGTCTTCATTGCGGTAGTAGACCAGATCGGGGGAGCAGTCGATGAAGGAGCGCAGCAGGGCGGTGCGCTCCCCCAGATGCAGCTGGGCCTTCTCGCGCTGGAACACCTCGTTCTCCAGATCCTCGATGGCCTGCTGGCGCAGGGTCTCGGCCCGGTTGGTCTCGGCAATCTGGGCGTTGAGGCGGCTGATGTTCTCCTGCAGCTGGCTGTTGAGCTCGAGATCCCGCTCACGCATGTCCTGCAGCTTGCGCACCATGCGGGTCAGCCGCTGGCGGGAATCCTCCAGCTGATCCACCACGATGGAGAGAAAATAGACGGCCCAGGGGGTGACCAGCAGGCCGAAGAAGACCGAGCGCACCAGGTCGACGATGTCCACTGTGCCGCGCAGGAACAGGGTGACCCCCATCTGGATCGAAACGGCCAGCACTATGATGCCGGTGGCCAGGAACATGCTGAAGCGCACCAGTCCCAGCTTGGTCATCAGGTCGACGTAATATTGCGCCCAGGATTTGATTTGTTTCATCTTATTGTTTTCTCCCCGATATTCGCCGAACAGAATACCAGCACGGCGCGCCGAACTCTTGTGCCGTCGCACGATAAATTATCGGTTAACCTCCTCCGCCCGCTGGGGTAGCATGCCGGAGTCAATTCGGTCAGCCCGGGTTAAGCCTGGCTGGCTATAATGTTCGGCCGTTCAATTCAACCAACTGATATTTCAGGAGTCTCATCGATGCGTAATCTCACCCTGCTGAGTCTTGGCCTGCTGGCAGCCAATGCCGCCCACGCCGATCTGGGCGAGATCCCCAAGCAGTCCGGCTGGTCCGGTTTCCTGCTGGGCGGGGTCAACGCCGTCAGCTACAAGTCCAACTTCTATGCTGGCGATGACAACCACAGTCGCATCAATGACCTCGGTTCGCCTGACAGCGAGAGCGGCCTGACGCCGCTGCTCAACGCCGATATCCGCTACACCTTTGCCGATACCCGTACCCAGATCTTTCTCGGCAACCTGATCCAGGACGCGGTGCGCTTCGACTTCACCCAGCAGCTCGGCCTGCGCCAGGAGATGGGTGACAAGGGCATAGTCGCCACCTCGCTGGTGTTCAACGTCATGCCGGTCGAGCTGTGGAGCGATCCCTTCGCCACCGGGGTGGATCGCAGCTCCACCGATGTGAAATCGAAAGGCGCGCGTTTTGCCTGGGACAAGATCTGGGGCAGCAACTTCTACGGCAACCTGACCACCCGAGAGGTGGACATGGATGAGGAGCGCAGCGGCCAGCAGTATGACCAGAGCCACGGCACCCACTACGCCGACATGCTGGATCGCAACGGCAAGATGCACGACATGGAGCTCTCCTACCAGTGGCACTTTGGCGGCAACCAGCTGCTGGAGCCGGCCATCGTCTACAAGCAGGCCCGCCTTGATGGCAGTGCCGAGAGTTTCAAGAACACCGGCCTGAAGCTGACCTATGCCAAGCGCGGCCCCCAGTGGTCCTTCGTCAGCAACCTCTATACCGGCAAGCGCAAGTATGACGAGGCGAACCCCATCTTCGGCCAGCGTGCCGATGCCGACGAATTCGCCATCAACGGCACCTTCTTCTGGCACAACCTGTTTGGCGTCAACGCCCTCGCCGCCACCTTCACCGCCGCCTATGCCAGCGCCGACTCGGACATCAACTTCTACGACAGCCAGTCCACCCGCTTCAGCACGGGTCTGCTCTACAACTTCTAAACCCAACCCGCACCAACAAACGAGGCCAC
The DNA here is from genome assembly GCF_027705845.1 of Aeromonas sp. S41-2. Lineage (NCBI taxonomy): Bacteria > Pseudomonadati > Pseudomonadota > Gammaproteobacteria > Aeromonadales > Aeromonadaceae > Aeromonas > Aeromonas sp. S41-2. The sequence goes on from NZ_JAPDCG010000001.1 coordinate 956,175, forward strand.
CCCATGGGTGGCCTCGTCATTTGCAACGGCCAATGCGGCCATCAGATCCCGAGCGAGTCGAGCAGATCGTCGTGATCGTTGGCCACCGGAGCGGCGGCCGGAGCCGGCTGGGCAGCCTCGCGCTTGGTCTGGGCGATCAGGGCATCCGGATCCAGCTCCTCCTGATCCATGCCATCGTTGTGGATGCGGATGAACTCGGTCTTGTCCATCGCCAGCTCCAGATAGAAGATGTTGTTGCGGGCGGTGAAGAAGGTGACCCGGCGCGACTCCGGGCTGTCGAGGTTGGTATCGACGCTCAGCATCACCTGCTTGTTGAGGGCCAGCATCTTCGGCTGGTTCTGGGTGATGTGGGTCTGCAGATCCCGGCCGACCTTGACGGTGAAGCTGCCGACGATCTGGTTCATCAGCTCGCCCATCACGTTGCTCACCTCGTCCGAGGTATGGGAGATGGCAAGGTCTTCCTTGGAAAGCCCCATGCTGAGCATGTAGCTCTCGTACAGCTCCATGGCGGCGGAGGCGGAGAAGTTGATCACCACCAGGCCGGAGAAGCCGCCGTCAAACAGCACGAAGCAGCCGATATCCGGCTTGAGGCAGGTCTTGCTGATCCGCTGCACCATGCCGGAGAAACGCACCTGACTCTGGGTTGCCGCACTCAATACATCCGTGACCGAATGGCACAGGCTCAGCAGCACGTCCTCTGTGGTCAATACGGTATCGTTGTCGGCTCTTGTCACTATCATGGGACCTTCCTGAACATCGAAAATGGGCTTATCTATACCATAACTCTAACAGATAGCGCGGCTTGGGCTTCGAAATAGCGAGCCGCCTCTCAGTTGATTCAATTGTCAGTGCCAAGCGGACTGAATCCGGCCAGATTGGCCAGCTTGAGACGCCAGCTGGCCGCCTCTGCCAGCAATGCGGCTTCCTCATAGGGCACGGAGGGATGAGCCCCCCAGATGGGACCGGGCCAGGCCTTGTCGGTACTGAAACGGGCGACATGATGCAGATGCAGCTGGGGCACCAGATTGCCGAGCGCCGCCACGTTGATCTTGTCCGGCCGCAGCGCCTGCTCCATCAGGGTGGCGACCGCGCAGGACTCCTCCATCAGCTGCTGTTGCTGCGCCGGTGCCAGGTGGTGAATTTCCCGCAGATTGGCCACTCTCGGCACCAGGATCAGCCAGGGGTACTGGCTGTCCTTGGCCAGCAGGACGCGGCAAAGGGGCAGATCGCCGAGCAGGCGGGTATCTGCCTGCAGGCGGCTGTGCAGTTCAAACATGAAGACCTCGTTGACGTAAGGTGGGCGCGATGCACGATGAGAGCACCCACGTTACTGCAACGGGCCGCAAACTTAAAGTCGCGGCACGGCCCAGCTGACAAAGCGCTTGCGAAGCGCGGGGTCGGCCTTGAGGAAGAGTTGCTGCAACTGGCCCTCCAGCGCGCTGGCCGCCACCGGTTCAACCGCACCGGCGGTTGCGGTGACAGGCACGACCGTGCTCAATGCCGCCTTGCCGCCGCTCTGGTTGTATTCGGCGAGTTTGGCCCGCCAGTCCATCCCAATCAGCATGCCACTGGTGACCAGCGCATCCTGCTGGCTGGCAATGCTCTGGCCACCGGCCTGCAAGCCCATGACGGGAGACTCGGCATACTGCGCCATGCCCCTTTCATCGCTCGGCAAGTTGGCGACCAGCCGCACCTGCTGCTGACTGGCTTGATAACGCAGCACCTGCGGCGCGGAGCGCAGCTGGCGGTCATTCTCACTGCTGCTGCGACTCGGGATCACCCCTTCATAGCGCACCAGCAACTGCTGCTCCCCATCCGGCAGGGTGGCATGCTGCTCATCGTGCAGCGTGCCCGCACTCACCGCCAGGATCTGGAAATCCGCCGGCACCCTCACCTCGACAGCCGCCCAAGCCGCACTGCCCAGCACCATCTGCATGCCCAGCGCTGCCCACAGCAGCGATACCCCACGCCCGTACCGATAACCCATCATATTTGCTCATCTTCCTGTTTGCGTTGATGGGCGCAGGCTAGCAGCCGAAGATGACAGAAAAATAACGAGGGCTCAGAGCAGGTAGTGGGGGCGCTCGGCAAACCACTGGGCCAGCACCTGCTTGAACAGCCGGATCTTGCGCGGTACCCGCCGCTGCTGGGCGTGCAGAACGTGCAGCGGGTGCAACCCGGTCTGCCACTCCGCCAGCACGGTGACCAGCTCCCCCTGCGCCAGCCAGGGTTCCACCAGCATCAGCGGACACTTGGCGTACCCCATGCCGGCCCGAGCCAGCTGCAGCACGGTACTGTAGTGGTTGGCCCGCACCTTGCCCTGCACCAGGATGTGCGCCTCCTCCTCTCCCTTGCGAAAGTGCCACTGCTCCCAGGCCGGGTTGTGGCCCTGCAGCAGGCAGGGCCGCCCGCCCAGTTCATAAGGGGTGGCTGGGCGCCCCTCCCGCGCCAGCAGGGCCGGGCTGGCCACCACCACGTCCTTGAGCCTGCCGAGCGGCAGCGCCACCAGGTTGTCGGGAATGCTGCTCATGGCGCGCAGGGCGATGTCGTGCTCCCCCTGGCTCATGTCGATCATGGCGTTGGTGAAGTTCAATTCGACCTGGACGCCGGGGCAGAACTCGGCAAAGCGGGCCAGCAGATCGTTCACCATGCGATCGCCGGTACTGACCGGGCAGGTGAAGCGCAGCCGGCCGCCATCCTCCTCGGTCAGCGCCTGGATATCCTGCTCCGCCTGGCGAGCCAGCGCGAAGATCTCGCCGGCTTGCTGATAGAGGGTCCGGCCCGCCTCGGTGAGGCTGAGTCGGCGAGTGGTACGCTGCAGCAGTTGGGCATTGAGGGTCGATTCCAGCGCGCTGACGTGACGGCTCAGCATCCCCTTGCTCACCCCCAGGCTGTCGGCCGCGGCCGAGAAACTGCCCTTTTGCACCACCTCGTAAAAACTGGCCAGGTGGGAGATATCCATTCATTAGCTCCAATATGGAAACAATGCGTTTATTTTACGCGCTTTTTCTCCCTTTTCATCGCGCTAGAATCAACACATCCCAACCAGGAGTGAAACAGATGAAGATTGTGATTGTGGGTGCCTCCGGCACCGTCGGCTCCGCCGTCAGCGAGTTGCTTGCCAAAGACCACCAGGTGATCCGGGTCGGTCACAGCCAGGGGGACGCCACGGTCGACATGCGCGATCCCGCTTCCATCAAGGCGCTGTTCACCAAGCTGGGCCAGTTCGATGCGCTGGTGGTGGCCAGCGGCAGCGTGGCCTTCAACGCCCTCACCGAGATGACAGACGAGCAGTGGCAAGTGGGGCTTCAGAGCAAGCTGATGGGCCAGATCAACCTGACCCGGGCTGCCATCCCCCACCTGAACGACAAGGGCTCCATCACCCTGATCAGCGGCATCCTGAGCGAGGAGCCCATCAACTGGGGGGCGAGCGCGACCACCATCAACGGCGCCATCGATCACTTCGTCAAGGCGGCGGCCTGCGAGCTGCCGCGGGGTCTGCGCATCAACGTGGTGAGCCCGACCGTGCTGACGGAGTCGATGGATAAATACGCCAGCTTCTTCCCGGGCTTCGTCCCCGTGACCGCCGCCAGGGTGGCGCAGGCCTACCAGAAGTCGGTACTGGGGGTGCAGACCGGCCAGGTGTTCAGGGTCAACGGCTGATCGCCGCCCTGCTGCCGCCCAGCCAGCACGGCAACAAAAACAGGCCCCGTGATGGGGCCCGTTCCATTGCTGCCAGCATGCCGACTTGCAGTCGGCTGATGGCAAACGTTTGTTTTTACGGCAACAAAAAAGGCGGTGTGCCTCAGTCGATCAGCCCGTACTGCGCGCGCAGTACCTCGATGATCTCCTGCTTCGGATTGGCGCTGCGTACCAGCGGCTGACCGATGATCTTCTCGGCAATCCCCACATAGGTGTTGGAGATGTCCATCATCACTTCGGTCGGCAACTTGTTGTCGCGGGCCAGGGCGAAGCGCTCGGGCATGCGGTGCTTGTTGAGCAGGATGTCCGGATCCGGGAAGTGATTGAGCAGCCACTGGCGGAAACCCTCTTTCGACTTCTCGACGATCTGGCCGTCGCGCAGGGCGGCGCCATCCCAGATGCGGGAGCTGTCGGGGGTGCCCACTTCATCCATGTAGATCAGCTTCTCGTTGCCGGCGGCGTCATTGACGTAGCCAAACTCGAACTTGGTGTCGACGAAGATCTGATCCAGCTCGGCCAGCGCGTCACTGATGACGTTGAAGCCTTCCTTGAGCAGCACTTCGTAGCGGTCGATGTCGGCCGGCTTGCTGAAGTTGAAGCCCCGGTAGTGGCGTTCGATGTCGGCACGGGAGACGTTGACGTCGTCGGCTTCCGGCACGCCGTCCAGCCCGGTCAGCACGCCCTTGGTGGAGGGGGTGATGAGGATCTCGGGCAGCTTCTGATCCTTCTTCAGTCCTTCCGGCAGGGTGATGCCGCAGAACTCGCGCTCGCCATCCTTGTAGGCACGCCACATGGAGCCGGTGATGTACTGGCGGGCAATCGCCTCGATCATCACGGGGCGGGCTTTTTGCACGATCCAGACGAAGGGATGGGGGATGTCCAGGATGTGGCTGTCGGCCAGCCCCTTCTCCTTGAACAGCTTGAACCAGTGGCTGGAGATGGCGTTGAGCGCAGCCCCTTTGCCCGGCACGCCGTTGAGCCCGTCCACGCCCTGCCAGATGCAGTCGAAGGCCGAGATCCGGTCACTGATCACCATGATGGCGAGCGGCGCATCTGCCGGCACGTCATAACCCTTCTCGCGGATGAGGCGGGCACTGTCTGCGGCGGTCAGCCAGTAGACGCTGCGCACCTTGCCGGAATGGACGGGTTTATCGGTACGGATCGGCAAATCGTCGTTCACCGCCAATACTTGATCTGCAAGACTCATGGTAAGTAACACTTCCTGTTTGTGGGGGGTTTACATAACAAAACAGGGGCACAAGGCCCCTGTTTCTATTCTGTTTTTGCAGCTTGGTCAGCCAGACCCTTGGCGAATGCCTCGGACAGACTGATGTACATCTGGGAGATGACACCGGACGACACGGGCTTCTTGTCCTTGTCGAACAGGGTGATGGAGGTCTTGCCCCCCGCCATCTCGCCAAGCTGGAAGCGATACTTGTCTTCGTCCAGCTTGAACGGCTCGCTGCCCTTGGCCTTCCAGAATTCGCTGCCCGGCTCGTCGTACTCGACGTCGATCCAGCCCAGCGACTGCTGGGTATCCTTGATGGTGAAACCGTAGGCCGGCAGCACCTGATTGAGACGACGCCACACCTGGTCGAACGAACCATCGACGATCCAGGCGCTCAGCTCGTTGTTGTCCAGACCCAGTTCCAGCCCCATGCCATCGTTGGCCTTGTGCTGTTCGCGGGACTTGAGCTGCTTGTCGTAGTAGAGCGAGAACTGGTTGAGGGCCCGAGTCGCGTAACGCTGGGCATCCGCCGGGGTCAGCTCCTTGCTGGTCTCGCCATCGACGGTCTCTTCATGATCCAGCACCCGTACCGACATGTTGACGGCGTGGCGCTGAGGATCGTTGCGCAGGGTGAACTGGTAGCGCTGGCGAATGACGAAGTCATCGTCCTCTTCACTCCAGCCGTCGAGCGCCTTGGTGTTGTCAAACCAGCCGGTCTGCAGCACGCCGGCCTGCTGGTCCAGCTTCTCGGTGGTGACCTTGTACTGGGCGAGGAAGTTCATCAGGAAGGCCCAGGTATCGCGCTCCACGCTCTGGGAGGTGCTGAGCGCATAGAAAGCCATGGTGGGTTCGCCAGCATTGGCCACCACCTGGCTGCCCGGTACCACGGTCAGCAGCTGGGCGGGTGGACGTACATCAACCTTGGCACCCAGCGCGCCGTCACGGCTGCTCTCGGGCAGGGCCGGAATGTCGAAACTGCTGTTAAAGGCGGGGGTATTCAACCCGGCCGGCACCAGAAACGCACGGCCTTCAAGGCGGGCATCCTCGTACTCGAAACCACGGTTGGCCATCTTGCGTTCCTCGGGTGAGCTACAGGCTGCCAGCACGGCAACGGTCGCCACACTCAGCACCAGGCGCACTGCATTTCCCTTTCCATTTGCTTTAAACACTCGCCATCAACTCCGCAGTCGTCAGTGCTTGCGCCATCGCCTGTTCGCCCTCGGGGGTGAGGTCGGTGAGCGGCAGACGCAAGGTGGCCGTCGCAATCAATCCCAGCTGGGCACAAGCCCACTTCACCGGGATGGGACTCGGTTCGCAGAACAGAGTCTGATGCAACGGCATCAATCGATTGTTGATGTCGTGCGCTCGTCCGGCATCACCGGCCAGCGCAGCACGACACATGTCGGCCATCTGGGCCGCTGCAATATTGGTGGTGACCGAAATGACTCCGTCCCCGCCTTGCAGCATGAAATCACATCCACTGGCATCATCGCCACTATAAAGCGCGAATTGTGCGCCGCACAGCTCGCGCAGCAGCGGCGTACGGCTCAGATCCCCGGTCGCCTCTTTCAGGCCTATGATGCCGGGCACCTTGGCCAGTCGGGCTACCGTCTCCGGTTTGAGATCGCAACCGGTACGACCGGGCACATTATAAAGAATTTGGGGCAGACCACTAGCCTCGGCGATCGCACAATAGTGACGATAGAGGCCTTCCTGGGTGGGTTTATTGTAATAGGGGGTGACCGAGAGACCCGCCACCACGCCGGTTTCGGCGAAGCGCTTGGCCAGGTCGATGGCATGGGCGGTATTGTTGGAGCCGCAGCCGGCAATGACCGGAATGCGTCCGGCGGCCAACGCCACGGTTTTCTCCACGACGGCGATGTGCTCCTGTTCGCTCAGGGTCACCGATTCCCCCGTGGTCCCGACCGCCACGATGGCGCTGGTCCCGGCGCTGACATGATAGTCGACCAGAGTGGCCAGACTGGCCCAATCGACTTCACCTGAAGCCAGCATGGGGGTAACGAGGGCAACAATACTACCGCGCAACATGGATATTTCTCCCGATTTTCAGGGGCGTTATGGTAAAGCTGCCCCCTTGGAAAAACAAGGGAGGCCAGGGGCAAGCCGTGTTACCATCCGGCAAAAACCGCACTGCGCGAGCCGCGGTGGAACACGCCGGACGCTGGTCGTGACACCCCGATACCGTGCTCGTTGCAACGAGATTCTCAACAAGGTTGCCATGCAGGATCGCTGGCAGTGGCCCATGGCCAGCCCCTTCGGGCTATGCCACTGCATCCACATTCGCAACCCGCTAATGGACGAGAGAAGATTTATGACTCATTACCTGGTCGTAACGGCCATCGGCACGGACAGGCCTGGCATCGTCAATGAGGTCACCCGCCACGTCAGTGGGTGTGGCTGCAACATTGTCGACAGCCGTCTTGGCATCTTCGGCAATGAATTCACCTTCATCATGCTGCTGTCCGGTGACTGGAACAGCCTGATGCAACTCGAGATAAGCCTGCCCCTGCGCAGCCAGGAGTGGGACCTCATCACCATGATGAAGCGCACCGAACGCCATCAGTCACTGCAATACGACATCAGCGCCAACGCCGAGATCCTGATCCGGGACCAGCCGGGCATCGTAAGCCAGTGCACCCAGTTCTTCAGCGATCACGGCTGGGACATCCAGGCCATGCAGACCATCACCCTGGAACAGCAGCCGTTCAACCTGCTCAAGGCCAGCTTTCAGCTCAATCTGGCCAAGCAGGGAGAGGCGGCCGGCTCGCAGACGGCCTTCGCCGGATTCTGTCGTGAACTGGGCGCAGAATCGTTCGAATTCATCGTCAATCACAAACACGCCTGACGGCTCATCCAAGGAGATCCCATGCAACCTTTATCCGCTGGCAGCCTGGCCCCCGATTTTTCCCTGTCCGACCAGGACGGCAACCAGGTACGCCTTGCCGACCTGCGCGGCAAGAAAGTGCTCGTCTACTTCTATCCCAAGGCGATGACCCCAGGCTGCACCACCCAGGCCTGCGGCCTGCGCGACGTCAACGCCGAGCTGGCCGCCCTCAATGTGGTGGTGCTCGGCATCAGCCCGGATAGCGCCAAACGGCTGAAAAAATTCGAGGAGCGCGACAACCTGAACTTCCGCCTGCTGGCCGATGAAGATCATGCAGTGGCCGATGCGTTTGGCGTCTGGGGCCCGAAGAAGTTCATGGGCAAGGAGTATGACGGTATCCACCGGCTGAGCTTCCTCATCGACGAAGAGGGCAAGATTAGCCATCGCTTCGACAAGTTCAAGACCAGCGATCACCATCAGGTGGTGCTCGACCTGCTCAAGGGCTGAACCCCAGATACCGGTAATGCCTACATGGAAAGGGCCTGCAACTGCAGGCCCTTTTTTATTCGCATGTCGTTGCCTGCCTCGCGTTGTGGGCAGGAGGCTCGATGCCCGGTCCTTTGGCTCGCCTGCCAGGAAAATGACTGGCGGCGATGTTCTCGTTTGTCATGAAGGCGCCGGCTTGCATCCGCGATGGGATGCCTTGGTGACGGGTCTTTCGGCGCAGGCCAAATGACGCCCTTATTGTTGCGCCAGCGGGCCAGAAAGCAAGCCGCCAGCCGTTACATTTAATTAACCAGCCGGGATCGACGTTGATTTCCCGCCCCGCTATCTCGCCAACCTCCCCTGCCAGATCAAAAAATTCATCTTATATATGGGTTAACGTGGCCCCAGTTTCATTTTCCAGTGAGAAAAGCCCATGAACATGAGCCACACCGAACGTCTGATCCTGAGCAACCAGTACGAGATCCTGGCCAAACTCAATCCGGAGAAGGCGGCGTTTTACCAACGGGCCAGCACCATCATCGAACGCGGCTACTGCCTGCAGATCCTCGAACTGGAGAAGAGTTTCGGCCATCTGGATCTGGCCACCTGCCAGGAGGTGATCGACACCCTGGAACTGCACCACGCGCTGGCAATCTCCTGGGGCAACCTGGAAGCGGCCGATCAGGGCGAAATCAATGCCAGCCGGCTGGAGTTCAACGGCTACAGCCGCAGCCAGGAGCGGGAGCTGGCCGACTACGTCTGCTTCCTGCTGGAAGTGGACAAGCGCTTCCCCGAACTCAAGTGCCCGTGCGACGAGCTCTCCAGCGACATCGCCATGCGCGACAAGTACCAGCGCATGCTGACGGTCTGGCGCCAGTGCCCGCGTCAGTACAAGCTCTCCATCCAGGAGATCCGCAAGGTTCTGGCGGCCTGATAGGCATGAAAAAGGCGCCGCGAGGCGCCTTGGTCCGAGTCATGGCCCACAGGCCTCACTCGTAGAGGAAGGATTTGTCCAGCTGCTTGAAGGCGGCGTTGAGGGTATCGGCCAGCTCTTCGTATCTGGGCTGGGCCACCAGTTGGCGACGACCGCCCTGCTCGTTCATCTTGCCGTTGATCTCGCGATACCAGCTGGCAAGGGAGGGCGGCAGCCGGGTATCGGCGCGCTGACCGAGCCAGTAGTAGCCCTGCAGCGGCAGGCTGAGCAGAAACAGCACCGAGGTCATGACGGAAGGCCAGTAGTGCAGCTCGCCGAACTGGAACTGCAGCATGACGCTGAGCACAGCCAGCGCCGGAATGACCTTGAGGGCGAACTCGGTGGCCTTGATCACCCGATTCTCCGGGAACATGGAATTAAGCTCGGGACGGCGGGGCCAAAGGGTCATATAATGACGGCCTTGCTGTAACTTAGTTCCAAAAATGTTCATGCTCATGCTACCTCCGAGCTCTTTTTGAACGTATTAACGGCAAAACCACGACAATATTTGATGCGCAATAACAAAGGTTGAGGATGACTTTGTTATTTTTCAACAATCGGGTTATCCTTTGTACGCCCAATTTTTGCGCCAACGGCCTGCCGTTGCGCTGTCAGGGACGTCTGGATTTCGGGTCTTGTATCACTATACAAGGGGCAAGCAACAGATTGCCAACCCTCATAAGGATAAGTTGAAAGTTTTTGGACACGGCTCGTCCAACGCATCCTCCTACACAACCCAATCTGCGATAGGATTTATTCATGAGTAAGCTGGTTCTTGTTCTTAACTGTGGCAGCTCGTCCCTGAAGTTTGCTGTCATTGACGCAACCACCGGTGATGACCTGCTGTCCGGCCTGGCCGAGTGCTTCAACCTCGACGACGCCCGCATCAAGTGGAAACTGAACGGTGAGAAAGGCAGTGCCGATCTGGGCGCCGGTGCCGCTCACCAGGAAGCGCTGGACTACATCGTCAACAAGATCCTGCCGCTCAACCCGGAGCTGTCCAAGAACCTGATCGCCATCGGCCACCGTGTGGTACACGGCGGTGAGCGCTTCACCTCCTCCGTGCGCATCTGCGACGACGTCATCGCCGGCATCGAAGCCGCCGTACCGTACGCGCCGCTGCACAACCCGGCTCACCTGATCGGTATCCGTGAAGCCCGTCGCGTGTTCCCGGCGCTGGCCGAGAAGAACGTTGCCGTGTTCGACACCGCGTTCCACCAAAGCATGCCGGAAGAAGCCTTCCTGTACGCCCTGCCGTACAAGCTCTACAAAGAGAACGGTATCCGTCGCTACGGCGCCCACGGCACCAGCCACTACTACATCAGCCTGGAAGCCGCCAAGCAGCTGAACAAGCCGGTGGAAGAGCTGAACATCATCAACTGCCACCTGGGCAATGGCGGTTCCGTCTGCGCCATCAAGAACGGCAAATCCGTCGATACCTCCATGGGCCTGACCCCGCTGGAAGGCCTGGTGATGGGTACCCGTTCCGGTGACATCGATCCGGCCATCATCTTCTTCCTGCACGACAAGCTGGGCATGAGCGTGGCCGACATCAACACCATGCTGACCAAAGAGTCCGGCCTGCAGGGTCTGACCGAAGTGACTTCCGACTGCCGTTTCGTTGAAGACAACTACGACAGCAAAGAAGAAGCCAAGCGTGCCATGGACGTTTACTGCTATCGCCTGGCCAAGTACATCGGCGCCTACGCCGCCGCCATGGACGGTCGTCTGGACGCCGTGGTCTTCACCGGTGGTATCGGTGAAAACTCCGCCCCGATCCGTGAAATCACCCTGAACAAGCTGGGTCTGCTGGGCTTCGACGTCGATCACGACGCCAACCTGAAGGCTCGTTTCGGCAAGGGTGGCGAGATCACCAAGGCTGGTTCCACCAAAGCCCTGGTTATCCCGACCAATGAAGAGTGGGTCATCGCCCACGACGCGCTGGAACTGGTTGGCGCATAATTTCGCTGTAGAGCAAGGCCGCCCAAGGGCGGCCTTTTCCTGATCCCAAAAATGAACAAGGGGTATAAAGTGGCACGCACTATTATGCTTATCCCGGTCGGCACTGGTGTCGGCGTAACTTCCGTGAGCCTTGGCGTTGTTCGCGCCATGGAGCGTCACGGTGTCAATGTCAGCTTCTTCAAACCGGTCGCCCAGCCGCGTCCGGGTGAAACCGGTACCGAGCGCTCCACCGCCGTGATCCGCGCCGCTGCCAACATCAACCCGCCCGAGCCGTTCGCCCTCTCCTACGCCGAGAACATGATCACCTCCAGCAACACCGACATCCTGCTGGAAGAGATCGTGGCCCGCTTCGAAGAGCACGTGAAGGCCAGCGGTGCCGAAGTGCTGGTCATCGAAGGCATGGTACCGACCGACAAGCAGCCGTTTGCCAACAAGCTGAACTACGACGTCGCCAAGGCGCTGGACGCCGACATGGTGTTCGTGACCCATCCGGGCAACGACTCCAGCCAGAAGCTGAAAGAGCGCATCGAGCTGGCCTGCTCCAACTTCGGTGGCGTCAACAACCCCCGTATCGTTGGCTGCGTCATCAACAAGGTGGGTGCACCGGTTGACGAGCATGGCGTGACCCGCCCCGATCTGACCGAGATGTTCGAGGCCCACCACCACACCTCCGACGCCGCCCATAACCTGGAAGTGCTGCAGGTATTCGGCAAGAGCCCGCTGCGCATCCTCGGCTGCATTCCCTGGAATACCCAGCTGATCGCCCCGCGCGCCAAGGATCTCGCCAAGCACCTGGCCGCCAAGATCCTGCACAAGGGTGAGCTGGACAGCCGTCGCCTGCAGACCGTGACCTTCTGTGCCCGCTCCATCCACAACATGATCGAGCACTTCCGCCCGGGCAGCCTGCTGGTGACTTCCGGCGACCGCTCCGACGTCATCGTCTCCGCCTGCCTGTCCGCCATGAACGGCGTCAAGCTGGGTGCCCTGCTGCTGACCGGCAACTACCACCCGGAACCGCAGGTGATGGCGCTGTGCCAACAGGCCATGGCCACCGGCCTGCCGATCATGATCACCGGCACCAACACCTGGCAGACTGCGGTCAGCCTGCAGAACTTCAACGTCGACATTCCGGAAGATGACCGCGAGCGGATCGAGCTGGTGCAGGACTATGTGGCCGGCCACATCGACAAGCACTGGATCGAGTCTCTCTCCGCCAAGTCCACCCGTTCCCGTCGCCTGAGCCCGCCGGCTTTCCGCTACCAGCTGACCGAACTGGCCCGTCAGGCCAACAAGCGTGTCGTGCTGCCGGAAGGGGAAGAGCCGCGGACCATCAAGGCTGCCGCCATCTGTGCCGAGCGTGGCATCGCCCGTCCGGTCCTGCTGGGCAACCCGGAAGAGATCCGTCGCGTTGCCGAACAGCAGGGCGTGGTACTGACCGACCGCGTCGAGATCATCGATCCGGTTGCCGTGCGCGAGCGCTATGTGGCCCGTCTGGTCGAGCTGCGCAAGAACAAGGGCATGACCGAAGTGGTTGCCCGCGAGCAGCTGGAGGACAACGTGGTACTGGGTACCATGATGCTGGAGCGCAATGAAGTTGACGGCCTGGTATCCGGCGCGGTGCACACCACTGCCAACACCATCCGTCCGCCGATGCAGATCATCAAGACCGCCCCGGGTTCTTCCCTGATCTCCTCCATCTTCTTCATGCTACTGCCGGACCAGGTACTGGTCTACGGTGACTGCGCGATCAACCCGGATCCCACTGCCGAGCAGCTGGCCGAGATCGCCATCCAGTCCGCTGACTCCGCTGCCGCCTTCGGCATCGAGCCGCGCGTCGCCATGATCTCCTACTCCACCGGCACCTCCGGCGCCGGCGCCGATGTAGAGAAAGTGCGTGAAGCCACCGAGCTGGCCAAGGCCAAGCGCCCCGACCTCATCATTGATGGCCCGCTGCAGTACGATGCGGCCATCATGGAGAACGTGGCCAAGTCCAAGGCACCGAACTCTCCGGTCGCAGGTAAAGCCACCGTGTTCGTGTTCCCGGACCTGAACACCGGCAACACCACCTACAAGGCGGTACAGCGCTCTGCGGATCTGGTCTCCATCGGCCCGATGCTGCAAGGCATGCGCAAGCCGGTCAACGACCTGTCCCGTGGCGCCCTGGTGGACGACATCGTCTACACCATCGCCCTGACCGGTATCCAGGCAGCCCAGGCCGAGTAATCGACCGAGCTTATCCCTGTTGAAAAACCCGCCGCAAGGCGGGTTTTTTTATGGCTGACGGGCAGATGTTGATCCGCGAGATCAAATCAGGATCCAGTCCGGATCCCGCATTCTCGTTCAGAGGCCAGCCCGGCAAGGGCGGCGGGATAAGCAAACGCTCACACCCGCCAGAGTCGATTGCACAATTGCACCCCAGCCGAGATCAGATCCAAATACTTCTTTAAGATCAGCACACTAACGTCAGCCCCACCGCTAATCTACAGACTTTTCCACAGCTTTTGTGGATAGTTTACCGATCATTTGAAAGAAAATGACAGACTCGGCCACGCCTTGCGCCCATGAAAAAGGGCTCCGAAGAGCCCCTTTGGACAACAAACCCGCCAGCAACCTACTCAGGGGCGCAGCGCCTTGTCGGCACGGGAGATACCGCAGACACCGGAGCGCACCACTTCGATGATCTCGTTGGTCTGGGCGGCCGTCTTGATGAAGGCGTCCAGCTTGTCGCTGGTACCCACCAGCTGCACCGTGTAGAGCTCGGGGGTGACGTCGACGATCTGGCCGCGGAAGATATCCGCCAGCCGTTTCAGCTCGTCACGACCACCACCGGCGGCGCGCGCCTTGACCAGCGCGATCTCCCGCTCGATGTGCTCACCCTCACTCAAGTCGCACACCTTGAGCACGTCCACCAGCTTGTGCAACTGCTTCTGGATCTGCTCCAGCACCCGCTCGTCACCCATGGTGACGATGGTCATGCGCGACAGGGTGGGATCCTCGGTGGGGGCCACCGTCAGGGTCTCGATGTTGTAGCCGCGCTGGGAGAAGAGGCCCACCACCCGGCTCAGGGCGCCGGATTCGTTCTCCAGCAGAACGGAAATTATATGTCTCATCAGGTTCTCTCCGTCTTGCTCAGCCACATCTCATCCATGGCGCCGAACTTTATCTGCATCGGATAAACGTGCTCATCCGGGTCGACCGAAATGTCCATGAACACCAGTCGATCCTTCATGGCGAAGGCCTTCTCCATGGCACTCTCCAGCTCGGCCGGATCGCTCACCGCGATGCCGACGTGGCCATAGGCTTCCGCCAGTTTGACGAAGTCCGGCAGCGACTCCATGTAGGAGTGACTGTGACGACCGCCGTAGAACATCTTCTGCCACTGCTTGACCATGCCCAGCGCCCGGTTGTTGATGGAGATGATCTTGATGGGCACCCCGTACTGCATGCAGGTAGAGAGCTCCTGAATGTTCATCTGCACCGAACCGTCGCCGGTGACGCAGCAGACCACCGCATCCGGGTTGGCAAACTGGGCGCCCATGGCGGCCGGAATGCCGAACCCCATGGTGCCGAGGCCGCCGGAGTTGATCCACTGGCGCGGCTTGGCAAACGGGTAGTAGAGGGCGGCAAACATCTGGTGCTGGCCCACGTCGGAGGCCACGAACGCCTCCCCCTTGGTCACCTTGTAGAGGGTCTCGATCACCTGCTGCGGCTTGATCAGGGTGGGATGGGTCTCGTAGGCCAGGCAGTTGCGCGAGCGCCACTGGCCGATCTGGCTCCACCAGTCCGCCAGTACCTGCTTGTCGTTGTCGAAACCACACTCGCGGATCACTTCCAGCATCTGCTCCAGCACGGTTTCCACCGAGCCGACGATGGGCACGTGGGCCTGCACCGTCTTGGAGATGGAGGTGGGATCGATGTCGATGTGAACTATGGTGGCGTTGGGACAGAACTTGGCCACGTTGTTGGTGACGCGGTCATCGAAGCGGGCACCCACGGCGAAGATCAGATCCGCGTTGTGCATGGTCTTGTTTGCTTCGAAGGTGCCGTGCATGCCCAGCATGCCGATGAATTGCGGATGGGTGCCGGAGAAGGCCCCCAACCCCATCAGGGTGGTGGTCACCGGCAGGTTCAACAGCTCCGCCAGCTTGGTCACCAGGTGATCCGCATTGGCATTGATGGCGCCGCCGCCGACGTACATCACCGGGCGCTCGGCCTCCACCAGCAGCTTGGCGGCCCGCTTGATCTGCCCCTTGTGGCCCGACTTGGTCGGATTGTAGGAGCGCAGGGACACCGTCTCGGGATACTGATAGGGAAACTTCTCTTTCGGGTTCTGCACGTCTTTGGGCAGATCCACCACCACCGGCCCCGGGCGGCCGCTGGCAGCAATGTAATAGGCCTTCTTGATGGCGTCGGGAATGTCGCTGGCCTTCTTGCACAGGAAGCTGTGCTTCACCACCGGGCGGGAGATGCCGATCATGTCGGTCTCCTGGAATGCATCCTCCCCGATCATGCTGGTCGGCACCTGGCCGGACAGGATCACCAGGGGGATGGAGTCCATGTAGGCGGTCGCGATCCCCGTAATGCAGTTGGTGGCGCCGGGACCCGAGGTCACCAGCACAGTGCCCACCTTGCCGGTGGAGCGGGCGTAACCGTCCGCCATGTGCACCGCGGCCTGCTCGTGCCGCACCAGGACATGCTCCATCTTGCCGTTTTCAAAGAGAGCGTCATAGATGTCGAGCACTGAGCCACCAGGGTAGCCGAAAACGTGCTCAACTCCCTGATCTTCCAGCGCTCTAACCACCATCTGGGCGCCTGATAACATCTCCATGATAAAGCCCTCCAGGCTTTGCTCCGTTAAGCGAAAGCTATCGGCAGTCCGCTGCTTCCCGGCACCGCCAGTCCGTGCATTGTTGTTGTCTGAATACGGACCCGGCGAGTTCGGCGCTGTCGATAGTAGAAAAATAGGTTTTTTCCATCATTCACCCGAAAAGCGGGTGAAAAACCAACTTAACCCGCTTGTGAACGCTTGTCCACGGCTTTGTCTGACCAGAACAGTCATAAATTTCAAACAGCTATTAACATTCAGTGACTTGAGAAAAAGGGCGGGGACAATGCGGGGAAGTTGGGGGAATGACCAGCGGATCATGCTGCCACGGCCGCCCTGAATGGAAAAAAATAAGCCCACCGCCAGGGTGGGCCCGCAAGCCTGGCAGGGGATCAGTGATCCTCTTCCGGCTCCGCCAGCCAGATCTGCTGATCCGGATCCGTCTCCTCGCAGACCGAGATACTGACCCCCATGTCCAGCAGCTCGTGCAGGGTGAGATTGTCCGCCAGATTCATGGTGTCGCCGTTTTCATTGGTAAAGCGCATGGTGTCCGTCCTCTCCTTGGTGGGATCCCTCTCAGTCTAGTCAAAGGCGCTCACTTGCGATAACCAACTGCTGTTTAGCGGGCTGCCCCCCTCCAGTTCGCTCAGCCGATCACACACCTCTTCCGGAAACAGGGTGCGAGCCCACAGCCGGCGCGAGAGCTCGGCCACGCTCTCCTTTGCCCCGTCCGCCAACCAGCCCGCCAGTTCCCCCGCCACATCGGGATAGAGGATCTGGCCCGGGGCCGAGGCATCCAGCCAGGCCCGCACCGCATTGGCATCGAGTGCATCCATCAGCCGGGCCAGCCCCATCAACTCCAGCGTCTTGGCGTTGGTCAGCTGCTCGAACTGCCCCCCCAGCGGCTTGACCAGCAGCTTCTTGCCAAGGGAGAGCGCCTCCGAGGCCAGTTCGAAACCACCGTTGGTGATGACCCCGCGACAGCCGGCCAGCACCTGCTTGAAACTTTCCCGCGCCTGCGGCTCGAACGCTATGTTGCGCCACTGGCTGGCGCTGCGAATGGCCGGATGAAAGCAGACGAAGCGCTGCTGGTTGAAGCGCGACAACAGGGCTGCGATCGCCTCGGTCTGCTCAAACGGCAGATAGACCAGGATCTGCTGATTGTCGGGGGCCTGGGCGATGGGATCTATGATGGGCGGCAGCAGCGGCTGGCCGAAGTGAAACCAGTGCAGTCCGAGGGACTGGCGGACCGGGGCGAAGTGGCGCATCAGCTGGCGATTGAAGCCGCTCTCGCCCCAGCGCGGAATGGGCCAGTCGAAGCTGGCCTGATGGCTGATAGTGAGGCTGGGCTTGCCCCAGCGACGGGCGGCATGGGCACTGAGTGGCTCAAAATCGCTGATCACCAGATCGTAATCGCGGCAATCCAGGGCCCTCATATCGCGCCAGAAGCGCAGGGGCGAGAGCCCCTTGAGGGTTCGCCAGCCCGAGATGGCCCCCTCATGGCTGACGAAGGTGATGCCGGGAAAGGCACGATAATCGCCGAATTCGGCCATCTCGAAGTAACCGTCCGCAGGGCGACCGCTGAACAGATAGTCCACCTCCAGACCACGGGCTCGCAGCGCCCGCGCCAGGGTACGACTACGGCTGATGTGACCGTTGCCGGTGCCCTGTACCCCGAACAGGATCCTCATCATTGGCCCCAACCGAGCGCCAGCAGGGCGCAGCCACCGCCGAGCAGGGCGCCGGCCACCAGATCGCTCAGATAGTGCACCCCGAGCAGCAGACGGGACGCCCCCACCAGCGCGGCCCAGACAAACAGCAAGGGGGCCCAGAGCGGGAAGCTGGCGGCCAGCACGGTTGCCATCAGAAAAGCTGCGGCGGTGTGGCCGGAGGGCAGGCTGTAGCGATCGGAAGGGGTGATGAAGACCGGCAGCCCCGCCGGGCGCTGGCGCTTGAGCAGGTTTTTCAGCAGCAGGTAGAGCGGCAGCTCGAAGGCGAAGGCGAGCAGCGCCAGCTTCACCAGCTCGCGCTCGGCCTCCCCCTGCCACCAGAGCAGGGCCGCCAGTACGGCGTAGAGAGGGCCATCACCGGTCCGGGAGATAAGCCGGCTGATCCTGGCCTGTGGCCGGTTGTAGGCGTGCAGCAGGCAGATACGGCACACCTGCAGGTCCCATTGCTGGATCTTGTTCATAACCCCTCCTTCCCTGAAGTCTTAGGGCAGACTAGGGCGACGGGGTGACACTTGGTTGAACGTGGGATAACAGATTTATGAAAAAAGGGCCGAATGGCCCTTTTTGCTGTCCAGGTGGCAAATGATCAGTTCAGAGTGCCGCGCAGACCGTTTTCCATCAGACGGCAGTTGTGATCCGCCAGGCGGGCCATGAAGTGTTCATCCACGGTCAGGCCGAATACCTGCTCGTAGAGATCCTTCATCACGAACGGCTGCCACATCATGCTGAGGAAGGAGATCTTCAGCATCTCGGGATCCAGATTGTCACCCAGTTCGCCGTTGTTCTTCATGGACTCCAGCAAGGCATCGAACTGGGGCAGCTGGCGTTCCAGCAGGCGGTTCAGCACAAAATCCCGACCTGGGCTTTTCTCGGTCGATAATGCGCTGGAGATGGCGGAGGTCAGCTCGCTGTTGGGCGCCATCACCTGATAGTAGGTATTGAGCAGATCGTTGAGGCTGCGGTTGCCGGCCTCATCGTGCCAGGCTTGATCCAGTGGCTCAGCCACATCGCCCAGCACCGCCTTGTAGAGACCCTCTTTGCTGCCGAAGTAGTAGTGGATCATCGCCAGATTGGAGCCGGCCAGCTCGGCGATCTCACGGGTCGTCACCTTGCTGTAGGGGGTGTTGAGAAAACGCTCACGGGCGGCAGAGAGCAACTTGTCACGAATGTCAGAACGTCCGACCGGACGACCAGGTCTACGTTTTTCCATTTAATACCTCGGATAATTCAGCAAAAACTGACAAGTCGATCTGATTGCACAGATGATCGAGTACAGCAGGAATGACCAGATAATCGTGCAAGGGCCGAATATGGGACAAGTAAATTTGCACTCCTTTACAATCCGATTAAATAAACCAGCGAAATGAACCGGGTCTGCGCGGTTGACACAGCATAAAAATCTCGATATTGGTAAAAGCGTTATCGACTGGAAGGATTGATTCATCATGCGTATTGCCGCTCCGCTACTACTAATCTCCCTAATCGCGACCAGTCGCGCGGGATCCTTGTAGCCGGGCTCAGGCATAGCCGGAATTTACAAAAACCCGTGCACCCTGCACGGGTTTTTTTATGCCAACGCAGGATGCACGTCACCGAACTTAGGAAGAGGGAAGTCACATGTCAGATCGGGTCATCATATTCGACACCACCCTGCGCGATGGTGAGCAGGCTCTGGCGGCCAGCTTGACGGTCAAGGAGAAGCTGCAGATCGCCCAGGCGCTGGAGCGGCTCGGTGTCGACGTCATGGAGGTGGGGTTCCCGGTCTCCTCTCCCGGCGACTTTCAATCGGTGCAGACCATCGCCCGCCACATCAAGCAGAGCCGGGTCTGTGCCCTTGCCCGCGCCCTGCCCAAGGACATCGACGCCGCCGGCGAAGCCCTGCGGGTCGCCGAAGCCTTTCGCATCCACACCTTCATCTCCACCTCCTCCATTCACGTCGAGAGCAAGCTGAAGAAGAGCTTCGAAGACGTGCTGGAGATGGGGGTCAGCGCCATCAAGCATGCCCGCCGCTACACCGACGACGTGGAGTTCTCCTGCGAGGATGCGGGCCGCACCCCGATAGACAACCTGTGCCGCATGGTGGAGGCCGCCATCAAGGCCGGTGCCCGCACCATCAATATTCCGGATACCGTCGGCTACACGGTACCGACCGAGTTCTCCGGCATCATCCAGACCCTGTTCAACCGGGTATCCAACATCGATCAGGCCATCATCTCGGTACACTGCCACGACGATCTGGGCCTCTCGGTGGCCAACTCCATCGGCGCCGTGCAGATGGGGGCCCGCCAGATCGAGTGCACCATCAACGGCATCGGCGAGCGGGCGGGCAACTGCTCGCTGGAAGAGGTGGCGATGATCCTGAAGACCCGCGCCGACCTGCTCGGGGTGCACACCAACATCCGCCACAGCGAAATTCATCGCACCAGCGCCCTGGTCAGCCAGCTCTGCAACATGCCGGTGCAGCCCAACAAGGCCATCGTCGGAGCCAACGCCTTCTCCCACAGCTCCGGCATCCATCAGGATGGCGTGCTCAAGGCGAAAAACACCTACGAAATCATCACCCCGGAGAGCATCGGCCTCACCCAGAACAACCTCAACATGACTTCCCGCTCCGGCCGCCACGTCATCAAGCACCGGATGGAGTCCATGGGCTACGCCGAGAGCAGTTACGACCTCGACGATCTCTACGGCAAGTTCCTCACCCTGGCCGACAAGAAGGGGCAGGTGTTCGATTACGATCTGGAGGCGCTCGCCTTCTTCAGCCAGATCCACGAAGAGCCGGAGCACTTCAAGCTGGAGTACCTCGGCGTGCAGAGCGGCAGCTCGGTGATGGCCACCGCCTCGGTGAAATTGAAGGTGGGCCAGGAGATCGTCAGCGAAGCCGCCACCGGCAACGGCCCGGTGGATGCGGTCTACCAGTGCATCAACCGCATCACCGGCTACGAGATCAGCATCGACAAGTACGAACTCAAGGGCAAGGGGGAAGGCAAGAACGCCCTCGGCCAGGTCGACATAGTCGCACAGTACAAGGGCCGCAAATTCCATGGCATGGGCCTGGCCACCGACATCATAGAGTCTTCCGCCCAGGCGTTGATCCACGTGATCAACAGCATCTGGCGCGCCGAGCAGGTGGCCGAACAGATGGAACGCAACGTCGCAAAAACAGACAAGATCAATACGGAGAGCGTGTGAGTATGAGCAGTTATCGGATCGCAGTATTGCCGGGTGACGGCATTGGCCCGGAAGTGATGGCCGAGGCCGTCAAGGTGCTGGAAAAAGTGCAGGCCAAATTCGGTTTCGCCCTCGACTACGAGCGCCATGACGTGGGCGGCATCGCCATCGACAACCACGGTACCCCGCTGCCCCAGAGCACCATTGCAGGCTGCGAGGCGGCCGATGCGGTTCTGTTCGGCTCGGTGGGCGGCCCCAAGTGGGAGCACCTGCCACCCAACGATCAGCCGGAGCGCGGCGCCCTGCTGCCCCTGCGCGCCCACTTCAAGCTGTTCTGCAACCTGCGTCCGGCCCGCATCTACACCGGCCTCGAGCAGTTCTCCCCGCTGCGTGCCGACATCTCGGATCGCGGTTTTGACATCGCCTGCGTGCGCGAGCTGACCGGTGGCATCTACTTCGGTCAGCCCAAGGGGCGTGAAGGGGAAGGCCCCACCGAGAAGGCATTCGACACCGAGGTGTACCATCGCTTCGAGATCGAGCGCATCGCCAAGATAGCCTTCGAGTCGGCCCGGGTGCGCAAGGCCAAGGTCACCTCCATCGACAAGGCCAACGTGCTCGCCTCCTCCATTCTGTGGCGCGAGGTAGTGACCGAAGTCGCCAAGTCCTATCCGGACGTGGCGCTCAATCACATGTACATCGACAACGCCACCATGCAGCTCATCAAGGATCCGTCCCAGTTCGACGTGCTGCTCTGTTCCAACCTGTTCGGTGACATCCTCTCCGACGAGTGCGCCATGATCACCGGCTCCATGGGGCTGCTCCCCTCCGCCAGCCTCAACGAGTCAGGCTTCGGTCTGTTCGAGCCGGCCGGTGGCTCGGCGCCGGATATCGCCGGCAAGGGCATTGCGAACCCCATCGCCCAGATCCTCTCCGCCGCCCTGATGCTGCGCTACAGCCTGGGCCAGGAAGCCGCCGCCCAGGCCATCGAGCAGGCCGTGGCCCAGACCCTGGCCGAGGGTTACTTCACCGCCGACCTGCATCAGGCCAGCGCCCGTCACCCGGTGCAGAGCACGGCTGAGATGGGCAGCCAGATCGCCGCGCGCATCTGACCCCACGGCATCGATAACAAGGAAACCGAGCAATGGCCAAGACCCTCTATCAGAAAGTATTCGACGCCCACGTGGTCCGGGAAGTGGAAGGGGAAACCCCCCTCATCTACATCGACCGCCACCTGGTGCATGAAGTGACCAGCCCGCAGGCATTCGACGGCCTGCGCGCCATGAACCGCCAGCTGCGCCGCCCGGATCTGACCTGGGCCACCATGGATCACAACGTCTCCACCACCACCAAGGACATCGCCGCCTCCGGCGAGATGGCCCGCATCCAGATGGAGACGCTGGCAGCCAACTGCAAGGAGTTCGGGGTCCGTCTGTATGACCTGAACCACCAATACCAGGGTATCGTCCACGTGATGGGCCCCGAGCTTGGCATCACATTGCCCGGCACCACCATCGTCTGCGGCGATTCCCACACCGCCACCCACGGCGCCTTCGGGTCGCTGGCGTTTGGCATCGGCACATCCGAAGTGGAACACGTGATGGCCACCCAGACCCTGAAACAGGGCCGCGCCAAGACCATGCGCATTTCGGTCAACGGCAAACTGGCCGCAGGCATCAGCGCCAAAGACGTGGTGCTGGCCATCATAGGCCGGGTCGGCCATGCCGGCGGTACCGGCTATGTGGTGGAGTTCGCTGGCGAAGCCATCGAAGGGCTCACCATGGAAGGACGCATGACGGTGTGCAACATGGCCATCGAGCTCGGCGCCAAGGCCGGCATGATCGCCCCCGACCAGACCACCATCGACTACATCCGTGGCAAGGAGTTCGCCCCCAAGGGCGAGGCGCTGGAACAGGCCATCGCCTACTGGCAGAGCCTCAAGAGCGATGCCGATGCCAGGTTTGATGCCGAAGTGGTGCTCGACGCAGCCGGCATCGCCCCGCAGGTCACCTGGGGCACCAACCCGGGTCAGGTGATCGCCGTCAATGAACCCATTCCGGCGCCGGAATCCTTCAGCGACCTGATGGAGCAGCAGTCCGCCCGCAAGGCGCTCGCCTACATGGACCTGCAGCCGGGCCAGAAGCTCTCCGACGTCGCCATCGACAAGGTGTTCATCGGTTCGTGCACCAACAGCCGCATCGAGGATCTGCGCGCCGCCGCCGCCATCGCCCGCGGTCGCAAGGTGGCCGCAGGCGTGCAGGCCCTGGTGGTGCCGGGCTCCGAGCAGGTGAAAGCCCAGGCCGAAGCCGAGGGTCTGGACAAGATCTTCATCGAGGCTGGCTTTGAGTGGCGCCTGCCCGGCTGCTCCATGTGCCTGGCCATGAACAACGACCGGCTGCAACCGGGGGAGCGCTGCGCCTCCACCAGCAACCGCAACTTCGAAGGGCGTCAGGGCCGCGCCGGCCGCACCCATCTGGTGAGCCCGGCCATGGCTGCCGCCGCCGCCGTCACCGGCCACTTCGCCGACATTCGCGCACTGTAAGAGGAAACAGCGATGACAGGATTCAAACAGCATAAAGGGATCGTCGTCCCCCTCGACAGCGCCAACGTCGACACCGACGCCATCATTCCCAAGCAGTTTCTGCAGAAGGTCAACCGCATCGGTTTTGGCAAGCACCTGTTCCACGACTGGCGCTTCCTGGACGATGCCGGTCAACAGCCCAACCCCGAGTTCGTGCTCAATCAGCCGCAGTTCGCCGGTGCCAGCATCCTGCTGGCCCGCGAGAACTTCGGCTGCGGCTCGAGCCGTGAGCACGCCCCCTGGGCGCTGGCGGACTACGGCTTCAAGACCATCATTGCCCCGAGCTTTGCCGACATCTTCTACGGCAACGCCATCAACAACGGCATGGTGCCGGTGCGCCTGAAGGAGGAGGAGGTCGAGGCCCTGTTCCAGCTGGTTGCCGCCCAGCCGGGCATCCAGATCGAGGTGGATCTGGAGGCCAATCAGGTGCGCGCAGGTAGCCTTAGCTTCGGCTTCGAGATCGACGAGTTCCGCCGCTACTGCCTGCTCAACGGGCTGGACGCCATCGGCCTGACCCTGCAGCACGAGGCCACCATCAGCGCCTTCGAGGCGAAACAGCCGAGCTGGATTTGACCCATCAGGTGCCATAAAACGAGTAGAATCAACAGGGAGCCGAGGCTCCCTGTTTTATTGTCAGGCCAGGCTACACGCATGGCCGGCCACTTCTGTATGCCCGATGGGACACTCGAATGAAGATGACGATCGCCTTCCCCCTGCTCTGCGGCCTCTGGCTGGCGCTGCCGGTCTGCGCTGGACAGACCTATTTCAACAGCAGCGGTGGGCAGCTCAACGTCGGCTGGCAGGACAAGGACGGCAAGGCGCAGCAGCTCACCTATCGGCTGGAAGCGGGCAAGCTGCCACCGCTCATCGCCTATCGGCCGGCCCGCATGCAGGAGGACGTGCTGCAGAGCCTGCTGCAACAGGGGATGACCGAATTCCCTACCGTGCAGTTTTCCCTCTCTCGCCCCCAGATGGAGCTCAAGATCAAGGGACGCCAGCCTGAGCAGGTCAACAAGGCCATGAGCTGGCTCACCCAGCAACGGGACAAGCTGGAAGCCGAGTGGCTCAAGCAGCAC
The DNA here is from genome assembly GCF_027705845.1 of Aeromonas sp. S41-2. NCBI lineage: Bacteria > Pseudomonadati > Pseudomonadota > Gammaproteobacteria > Aeromonadales > Aeromonadaceae > Aeromonas > Aeromonas sp. S41-2. The sequence goes on from NZ_JAPDCG010000001.1 coordinate 980,751, forward strand.
TATTTCCAGCCCTTCACCGCCCCCGACGGCGGCGCCGCCATCAAGCAGGACCATGTGCGCATCGCGCTGGAGAGCCGCAGCGAACTGGCGCCGCTGGCCGAGCAGCTCAAGCAGCAGGGCAGCACCGAGACCGAAGCCCGCCAGAAGACGGTGGCGCATATACTCGACTTCGTGCAGTCCATCCCCTATCAGCTGCTCGACAGCCAGTCGGGACGCCAGGGGAAGGGCTTTTTAAGCCCGCGCCAGGTGCTGGAGCAGAACCAGGGCGACTGCGACAGCAAGGTGACCCTGATGGCCGCCATGCTGGCCCAGCTTTTTCCCGAATTGAAACAGGCCATGGTGTTCGTGCCGGGTCATGCCCTGCTGGGAGTAGCGCTGCCAGCCAAGCCGGGTGAGGCCACCCTGAACCGGGAAGGGGAAACCTATCTGCTGATGGAGCCCACCGGCCCGGCCCAGCTGGCGATGGGCCAGCTGGCACCAACCAGCAAGACCCTCATCGACAGCAAGCAGCTGAGCGTGCAGCCGGTTCGCGCGGACAAGTAGTGCTGCTCGCCGGAGTTGTCGTAAACATGAGGGAGCATGCCAGAATGAAATCGACCAGCGCGGGGCTGGTCGATGCATGACGAAGGGTGTTACGGCCGGTCAGGCGAGGGCCTGGAACTCGATGGCCAGCAGCAGTCCATCCTCTTCTTCCAGCACCCGGATGATGCGGGCCTGCGCCTCGAAGGGGGGCAGCAGGTTGTTGTTGGTGGCCAGGCTCACCCGGATGGGTTGGCTCACATCGAGCTGATGCTCGGCGACGGCGATCCCCATGCCGTTGGCGCTGAGATCCCGGCAGACCCCTTCCAGTACCTGCTGTTGCTGAAAGATGGTGACGGGGGCATTGATTATCATGCGCTGGAAGGCGCGTCTTTCCTTGGTGCTGGTGATCACGCGAACATCCTCTGTTGTCTGACGCCGTCTCGCTGGCCCGCAGGAACAATTGTGCTGGCCTCCCCCCAAGAACGTTAATACAATGCGGTTCGTTTCTCAAACGGGGTGCGGTTTACCGCTGAGATTATACCCGTGAACCTGATCCAGATAATGCTGGCGGAGGAATTTGAGGCATGGCGCTCATTTTTTGCGCCCTCATCCGCTGGCACCTCATTGCTAAGGGAGTGCCGCTAATGAAAACCCTGCTGCTGGTCGCCACCAGCCTGCTCAGTGCCCAGGCCTTCGCGGCCGACACCCTCACCGTCTACACCTACAACTCCTTCACCGCCGAGTGGGGACCCGGTCCCAAGATCAAGCAGGCCTTCGAGAAGGAGTGCGGCTGCACCCTCAAACTGGTGCCGCTTGAAGATGGTGTGGCCATCCTCAACCGGCTGCGGCTGGAAGGCAAACACAGCAAGGCCGATCTGGTGCTGGGGCTGGACGATGCGCTCGTCAGCGAAGCCAAACAGAGCGGCCTGTTTGCCCCCCACGGCAGCAAGCTGGACGGGGTCAAGGTGCCGGGCGGCTGGCAGGACGATACTTTCGTCCCCTACGACTACGGCTACTTCGCCTTCGTCTACGACCAGAGCAAGCTCAAGAACCCGCCCAAGAGCCTGAAAGAGCTGGTAGAGCGCCCGGACCTCAAGGTGATCTATCAGGATCCGCGCACTTCCACCCCGGGTCAGGGGTTGATGCTGTGGATGAAGTCGGTTTACGGGGATGAAGCGCCTGCCGCCTGGGCGCAGCTGGCCAAGAAGACGGTCACCGTCACCAAGGGCTGGTCCGAGGCCTACGGCATGTTCCTCGACGGCGAGGCGGACATGGTGCTCTCCTACACGACCTCCCCCGCTTACCACCTGATTGCCGAGAACAAACCGCAGTATCAGGCTGCGGCGTTTGAGGAGGGTCACTACCGCCAGGTGGAAGTGGCCGCCAAGCTCAGCAGCGCCACCCAGGGCAAGCTGGCGGATAAGTTCCTGCAGTTCATGACAAGCCCCGCGTTCCAGAACGAGATGGCGACCGGCAACTGGATGTACCCGGTGATCGACACGCCGCTGCCCAAGGGCTTCGAGCAGATGATCACCGTAGCTAAGCCGCTCGCCTTCAGCAGCGATGAGGTGGCCGCCAACCGTAAGAACTGGATCCGCGAGTGGCTGCAAGCCGTCACCCAGTGAGCCGTATCTTCGCCAGAGCGCAGGCTCGCCCCCTCTGGTGGCTGCCGGGCAGTGCCGCCACCCTGATCATCCTGCTGCTCTCCCTGGGGCCGCTGGCGGCCCTGTTGTGGCAGGCCGGGTCGCTGGCGCCCCGTACCCTGCTGGCCGACCCCTACCTGCGCCACGTGCTGGGCTTCAGCCTCTGGCAGGCGCTGCTCTCCACCCTGCTCAGTCTCGGGCTGGCCATTCCGGTGGCCCGCGCGCTGGCGCGGCGCCGTTTCATCGGTCGCCGCCTGCTGCTCAAACTGTTCGGCCTCTCGCTGGTATTGCCGGTCATCATCGCCATCTTCGGCATCGTCGCGGTACACGGCAAGCAGGGCTGGTTGCCACAGCTGCTGCACGGGCTGGGGCTCGCCCCCGGCAATTACCTTTATGGCCTGCTCGGCATCCTGCTGGCCCACGTCTTCTTCAACATGCCGTTGGCGGCGCGTCTGTTGCTGCAGAGCATAGAGAGCATTCCCGAGTCTTCCTGGCGCCTCGCCAGCCAGCTCGGCATGCGCTCCTCCCATATTTTCCGGCTGCTGGAGTGGCCGCTGATCCGGGCCCAGCTGCCAGGTCTGGCCAGCCTCATCTTCATGCTCTGCTTCACCAGCTTCACCACAGTGCTGGCGCTCGGGGGCGGCCCCAAATCCACCACCCTGGAGGTGGCCGTCTATCAAGCGCTGCGCTTTGACTTCGATCTCGCCACCGCCGGCGGGCTGGCGCTGGTGCAGTTGCTCCTCACCGCGGGTCTGCTGATGCTGCAACACAAGCTGCAGACCAGCCCGACCAGCCGGATCAGCGCCCGGCGTCCCTGTCTGCGCCCGGACCGCCATCAGCCGGGAACCGGTCTGGTGGACGTCCTCGCCCTCGGGATCGGGCTGGCCGTGTTCCTGCCCCCCTTGCTGGCGATCGTGGTAGCCGGCCTCAACCCCGGCCTGCCGGGCGCGCTGACCTCAAGCAAGTTGTGGCTGGCCAGCGGCCAGTCGCTGCTGATCGCGCTGGCGGCAGGCAGCCTGGCCACTCTGCTCGGCAGCGCGCTGCTGCTCACCAGCCGTCACCTGCGCGTGCGGGATCGCAAGCGGCGGGCCGCCGCCCTGTGGGAGGCCAGCGGCTCGGTCATCCTGATGATCCCGGCAGTGGTGCTCTCCACCGGCCTGTTCATCCTGTTCATGCCGTTCGCCGACGTGTTCGCCCTCGGCCCCTGGCTGGTGGTGCTGGTCAACGCCCTGATGGCGCTGCCCTATGTGCTGCGCACCCTCTCCGCCCCCATGCAATTGGTGGTGCGCCAGTACGACCGGCTGGCCGACAGTCTGGGAGTACGCGGTCTGCATCGCCTGCGGCTGGTGGAGTGGCCCCTGCTGCGCCGCCCGCTGGCCCAGGCGGCCGCGCTCTCGATGATCCTGTCACTGGGAGATCTCGGCGCCATCGCCATGTTCGGCAGCCAGGAGCTCACCACCCTGCCCTGGCTGCTCTATCAGCAGCTCGGCAGCTACCGGTTGACCGAGGCGGCCGCCACCGCCCTGCTGTTGCTGATCCTCTGTTTCTCCCTGTTCTGGCTGATTGAACGTGGCCTGGGAGGCAAGCATGCCGAACATTGAAGCGCACGCCCCAACCGTTTATTCGGCCGCTCCGGCCGGTCGAGCAGCCCCTTGGAGAAGAGAACATGCTGAATATTGATCAGCTGGTCACCAGCTACCCGGACTGGCGCGTCAGCTTCAGCGCCACCCTGCCCAAGGGGGAGATCACCGCGCTCATCGGCCCGAGTGGTGCAGGCAAGTCGACCCTGCTCGGCATGATCGCCGGTTTCGTGCCGGTAGAGTCCGGTACCCTCGACTTCGATGGCGAGGATCTGCTGCCGCTGGGCCCAGCCGCGCGGCCGGTCACCACCCTGTTTCAGGATCACAACCTGTTCCTGCATCTGTCAGTGTTCGACAACATCGCCATCGGTCTGCACCCCGGTCTGCGCCTGAATGCAACCCAACGGGCTCAGGTGAAAGATGCCGCAAACCGGGTCGGCCTCGGCGAGATGCTCACCCGACTGCCGGAACAGCTCTCCGGCGGCCAGCAACAGAGGGTCGGGCTGGCCCGCGCCCTGGTGCGGGGCAAGCCGCTGCTGCTGCTGGATGAACCCTTCTCGGCGCTCGATCCCGCCCTGCGCCGGGAGATGCTGGCGGAAGTGGCGAGGCTTGCCTGCGAGCAGGGTATTACCGTGCTGATGGTGTCTCACAACCCGGAGGATGCCCAGCTCATTGCCGATCAAGTGTTGTTCGTGGATGAGGGGCGCATCGCCCTGCAGGGTACGCCGGACATCCTGCACAACTGCGATCACCCCGGGCTGCTGCGCTACCTTGGCCGCGCGCTAGCGCCATAGTAGATGGCTAAAAACTGATGGTATCCCCCTGTCATTGCCGGAGGATGCCCAGCTGATTGCGCCGATCAGGTGTTGTTCGTGGATGAGGGGCGCATCGCCCTGCAGGGCACGCCGGATATCCTGCACAACAGCGATCATCCCGGGCTGCTGCGCTACCTTGGACAATGATCCAAGGACACTGAACTGGTGGCGGGATCAAAAAAGGGAAGCCAAGTGGCTTCCCTTTTTCATATGAAGATAGTCAGTCAAATCAGAGGTTTTCCTCGGCGAAGGAGGCAAGCTTGCTGCGCACCACCCCGTTCAGGAAGATGTTGGCACTGCCGTCGAAGTCCTTGAAACGCTCGACGATGTAGGTCAGACCCGAGGTCACCGGGCTCAGGTAGTTGGAGTCGATCTGGGCCAGGTTGCCGGAGCAGACGATCTTGGTGCCCTCGCCGCAGCGGGTGATGATGGTCTTGATCTGGGACGCGGTCAGGTTCTGGCACTCGTCCAGCAGCACGAAGGTGTTCTGGATGCTGCGCCCACGCATGAAGTTGACCGATTTGAACTGGATGTTGGCCTTCTCCATGATGTAGCTGAGGGACCCGCTCATGTTCTCGTCCTGCTTGTGCAGCACCTCCAGGGTGTCGGTCACCGCCGCCAGCCAGGGCATCATTTTCTCTTCTTCGGTGCCAGGCAGGAAGCCGATGCTCTCGGCGATTTCCGGGGTATTTCGGGTGACGATCACCTTCTCGTAGATCCCCTTCTCGATCACCAGCTCCAGCGCGGCGGCCATGGCCAGCAGGGTCTTGCCGCAGCCAGCCGGGCCGGTCAGGATCACCAGATCGATGTGCGGATCGAGCAGCGCATCGAGCGCCATCCCCTGATAGACGTTCTTGGGATGAACCCCCCACGCCTTGCGGGACATCAGCCGTTCGCGCCCCAGATCCTTGATGCGGATCTTCTGGCTGTCGTGGCTGAGCACCCGGGCGGCGAAGAAGTTCTCTTCATCGATCAGGTACTGGTTGACGTGAATGCCCTCCAGCAGGTTGGCATCGATGACGTGGACGGTATCGCGGCCATGGGTCTCGCTGTCGCACTCGCCGACCCGCTCCCAGAAGCTGCCGGGCACCACCTGAAAACCCTTGGCCAGCAGGCGGATGTCGTCGATCAGCTGGTCGCTGCGGTAATCCTCGACGTGGGCCAGCCCGGCGCCCTTGGCCTTGAGCCGCATGTTGATGTCTTTGGTGACCAGCACCACCTGACGTTTCAACTCGTGCTTTTGCAGGTAGAGGGCCGCGTTGATGATGCGGTTGTCGGCCTCCTTGTCGGTGAACACCTCGGCATCCTGCGGCAGATGATGGTCACTGAAGATGGAGATGTGACCGCTCGCTTCACCGGCCAGCGCTACCCCTTGCGCAATCTGTTCCGGCGTTGCATCGCGAAATACATCCTCCAGCGCCCGGATGGCCACTCGTGCATCGCGGCTGACGTCCTTGTGGCGATCCTTGATGTTGTCGAGCTCTTCCAGCACCGTCATGGGGATGAGCACATCGTGCTCTTTGAAGGAATAGATGGCGAGGGGTTCGTGAAGCAGAACGTTGGTATCCAGGATAAACAGCTTTCGGTCCGTGTTGTCCATAAGCATCCTCCTTGGCACTGAAGGTGCCACGTGTGTGAATCTCAGATGTCATTGAAACCACACGGCCGTGACAGTTTTATTACCCCCAACGCTACGCCCGATTTTACTATCGCGCAACAAATCGCGTGTGCCGTCGATGCGTTCGAACAGAAAAGCAGCAATGAAAAAGGCCGGCACCAAGGCCGGCCTGTTGTCTGCGCTCAATCACTCAACCGCACTTGGAATCGCCGCAGTTGAGGCAGGTCATGCAGCCATCCTTTTGCACCAGCGCCTTGCTGTGGCACTTGTAGCAAAGCGCCGCACCAGGCGGGAAACCGCTCCCGGCCTGTTGCCGGGCTTGCAGCTCGGCCTGCTTGTCGGCCAGGAACGCCTGCTGGTGTTCATCCAGCCCGGCCACCTTGAGCATGCCGATCTCGGTGAGATGGGTTTCGATCACGTTGCCAATTTCGGCGATAAGCGAGGGTACGTACTTGCCCTTGTTCCAGTAGCCGCCCTTGGGATCGAACACCGAGCGCAGCTCCTCCACCAGAAAGGTGACGTCCCCCCCCTTGCGAAACACCGCCGAGATGATGCGGGTCAGCGCCACTATCCACTGGTAGTGCTCCAGGCTCTTGGAGTTGATGAAGATCTCGAACGGACGGCGAGTCTCGTGCACCGTCCCCTCGTTGAGAATGATGTCGTTGATGGTGATGAACAGCGAGTGCTCGGAGACATGCTCCGGCGTCTTCAGCTTGTAGGTGGTGCCCATCAACCGCTCCGGCCGCAACACCGTTTCGTGCATGTGAACCACGTCATCCTGCACAGAGGGTTGCTGCGGTTCATCCCGGGTTTTCACCTGGTAGGCGACGATTTTCCTGTCGATTTTCTTGACCATGCGCTCGTCCTCAGAATTTACCGTAATAGCCTTCTTTCAAGGCATCATAGAGGTTGGCAGCGGTATGCATCTCGCCATCGTATTCGATCTCTTCGTTCCCTTTCGCCGTGACGACCGAGCCATCCTCCAGGGTGAACTCGTAGAGGGTGTTCTCCAGATCCTGCTCCTTCACCAGCACCCCCTGGAAGGCTGCCGGGTTGAAGCGGAAGGTGGTGCAACCCTTGAGCCCCGAATCCGACGCATAGAGGTAGATGTCCTTGAACTGCTCGAACGGAAAATCGGTCGGCACGTTGGCCGTCTTGGAGATGGAGGAGTCGATCCAGCGCTGGGCCGCCGCCTGAATGTCCACGTGCTGGGCCGGGCTGATGTCGTCGGCGGTGATGAAGTAATCCGGCAACTGGGTCGCCTCATCCTCGGCATAGGGCATGGCAGCCGGATTGACCAGCTCGCGGTAGGCCAGCAGCTCATAGGAGTAGACATCAACACTCTCCTTGCTCTTCTTGCCCGGCTTGATGACGTTGCGACTGTAGTGATGGGCAAAGCTCGGCTCGATGCCGTTGCTGGCGTTGTTGGCCAGCGATAGCGAAATGGTGCCGGTCGGTGCAATGCTGCTGTGGTGGGTGAAACGCCCCCCCACCTCGGCCAGCTCGGCAACCAGGGCGGGATCCACCTCGGCCACCTGCTGCATGTAGCGGCTGTAACGGGCGTGCAGCACCTTGCCCTTCACCTTGTCACCAAGCTTGATACCGTCTGCCGCCATCTCGGGGCGCAGCCGCAGCAGCTTGCCGGTCACCTCGAACTCCTGATCCATGATGGGGGCCGGACCCTTCTCCTTCGCCAAGGCCAGGGACTCGCGCCAGCCGGTCATGGCCAGCTCCTGAGATACCTGCTCGGTAAAGGCGACGGCGGCGGCAGAGCCGTATCTTATCCGCAGCATGGTGAGGGCCGAGCCGAGGCCGAGGAAGCCCATGCCATGACGGCGTTTGCTGATAATTTCTTCGCGCTGCTTGGCAAGCGGCAGCTGGTTGATCTCCACCACGTTGTCCAGCATGCGGGTGAAGATGGCCACCACCTTGCGAAAGACGGACCAGTCGAAGGCGGCCTGTTCGGTGAAAGGATCGCGCACGAACCGGGTCAGGTTGACCGAGCCCAGCAGGCAGGCGCCATAGGGGGGCAGAGGCTGCTCACCACAGGGGTTGGTGGCGCGGATCTCCTCGCAGAACCAGTTGTTGTTCATCTGGTTGACCTTGTCGATCAGGATGAAACCGGGCTCCGCATAGTCATAGGTGGAGGTCATGATGACGTTCCACAGCTTGCGTGCGGGGAGCGTCTTGTAACGCTTGCAGGCAACCAGCCCCAACTCGTTGATGACCACCCCTTCCTTGTTCGGCCAATCGGCCCAGATCACCTGCTCGGGGTCATCCAGCACGATGCCGTCCTGCTCCACCTCCTTGGCGGTGTAGGGGAAGATCAGCGTCCAGGGGGCATCCTCTTTTACCGCCTTGACGAACTCCTCGGTGATGAGCAGGGAGAGGTTGAACTGGCGCAGCCGCCCATCTTCCCGCTTGGCCTGAATGAACTCGACAACATCGGGATGACGGATATCCATGGTGCCCATCTGGGCGCCACGACGACCACCGGCGGACGAGACGGTGAAACACATCTTGTCGTAGATATCCATGAAGGAGAGCGGGCCCGAGGTATAGGCCCCGGCACCGGAGACAAAAGCCCCGCGCGGGCGCAAGGTTGAAAAGTCATAGCCGATGCCACAACCGGCTTTCAGGGTCAGTCCCGCTTCGTGCACCTTGCCGAGAATGTCGTCCATTGAATCCTCGATGGTACCGGAGACGGTGCAGTTGATGGTCGAGGTCGCCGGCTTGTGCTCGAAGGCTCCCGCATTGGACGTGATGCGTCCCGCCGGGATGGCGCCGTTGCGCAGCGCCCACAGGAAGGGCTCATACCAGGCGTCTGGCTGCGACTCCTGGCCAGCCAGGGCAAGGGCGACCCGCTGGTAGGTTTCATCAATCGTGCCATCAATGGGGACGCCATCCTTGCTCTTGAGACGATACTTGCTATCCCAGATCTCGAAGGAAATCTCCTGCAGGGGGATCAGGCGAGAGGTGCTCTCACTCTCCTGCACCGGGTTGGATTTAGCCATGTTCAATCAACCTCATGTGAATGGAACAACGTCACGACAGTAGCAATAAACACAACCAATAGCGAACCAACAAAATAAAAAACACTATATGTAGTATTTTTAATGACGAGACATCCTGTCCCATCCTAAAAAAACGCCCCGGCCAGCAGTGTGCTGGGCCGGGGCATTGACCGATTCATCGCCCGGGAAACGTGCTTCCCGGTCCAGATCAGGGTTTCTTGACGTACACGGTCGGGGTATCGCCCGCCATGTTCAGATAGAACTCATAGACGCCATCCGCATCCGGCGAGAACTTCATGTCTTCATACTTGGAGCAGGGGTTGACCGGCACGGCTTCACCACCCAGCACGGCAACACCGTCACTCGGGCTCTTGTAGCCGAAGTTGGTGCCACAGCTCCAGCCTGAGTCGGCGAACTTGAACTTGTAGGGAGCCCACTCTTTCTTGAGCGTTCCCTTGGCCATGTAGAGTTTGTCGGCTACCTTGACCACCTTGCTCGCGTCGGTTGCCATCCAGTCGTTCATCTCCCCTCGCAGGTAGATGGACTTGCCACCGAAATCGCTGTTGTCCGCAGCCGCTTGCTCTGCGCCACCGTGAGATGCACAACCGCCTAATACCAGGGTTCCCGCCGCCAGCATCATCGTTACTGTTCTTTTGAACATGTGTCCATTCCTCAGATTATTGTGATTCCTTGGCCCATCGAACGTAGGCAGACGAATTAAAGCAGAGCGGGCATCACAAGAAAGGTAGAGGCATCACATTCTGTGCTTTTTCTGTTCAGCAATTGAATTGATGGACAAATATCAGCCAGACAAGAAGCAGACCATATAGGAAACGGGGTCAGGAAAGATGATCTTGAACGATCAGATAAACGGGGTTCAAAGAGGAAAAGGTTGAATTTCAGGCAATAAAAAACCCCGCTCATCTGAGCGGGGTTTCTCGTGTTGGGTGCCTGGCAGTGTCCTACTCTCGCATGGCGAATGCCACACTACCATCGGCGCTACCGCGTTTCACTTCTGAGTTCGGCATGGGTTCAGGTGGTTCCACGGCGCTATGGCCGCCAGGCAAATTCTTCAATCTAAGAAAGCTGATTTTGTTGTTCGTTCTCGGTATCTGCTACAAGCCTTAGAACACTTCTTGGGTGTTGTATGGTTAAGCCTCACGGGTAATTAGTATGGGTTAGCTCAACACGTCGCCGCGCTTACA